>NZ_JADMOD010000003.1:0-114254 GCF_015558525.1 Anaeromassilibacillus sp. D41t1_190614_C2
CAGCGCCACTTCACTTAATACAAAATATTTCCTACATAGGGGCTTTTTGTACTGTCCGCACTAATTGGGGCAGTTCATAAACGGCAATGCGTCTACCAGAGGGATTTTTTACTTGCTATTTTAATACATTCTAATGCAGTTTATTCGTTGACCAAGCCCATCTTTTCTTCGCGGAAAATGCGCGCGTCCATCTCTTTCAGATCCGGGGATACCAGCGGCTTCTTCGGCATATGGGCAAAAATGTCCTTTTCCAGATCGACGCCCGGTGCATATTCGGTCAAGACCAAGCCCTTGTCGGTCAGCTGGAATACAGCGCGCTCGGTGATGTACATGACCGGCTGCTGGTTCTTTTTGGCGGTCTCAGCGCTGAAGGTGATGTGCTCCAAGCCCGTCTTAAATTTATTGATGCTTCCATCCGACAAAATGTGCAGCTTACCGTCGGAAACTTCCGTCTTTAGCCCCTTAGCCGTGAAGGTGCCGCAGAAGAACACCTGCTTGGCGTTTTGCGAGATATCGATGAATCCGCCACAACCGGGCAGCTTTACACCAAATTTGGACACGTTTACGTTGCCCTCTTCATCGCCCTCTGCAAACCCAAGGAAGGCCTGGTCCAGTCCGCCGCCCTGGTAGAAGTCAAACATCGAAGGCTGGGACATGATGCACTGGGGATTTAAGCTTGCGCCGAAATCCAGACCGCTTTGCGGGCTGCCGCCGGTCAGTCCGGATTCCACCGTCAATGTGAAGCGATCCAAGATGCCCTCTTCCGTTGCAACCGAGGAGATGTACTCCGGAATACCGATACCGAGGTTCACAATCCCATTCTTTTTCAGTTCCATCGCCGCACGGCGGGCAATGATCTTTTTCGGGGACATGGGGGCCGGCGTGAACTCCGCAGCGCCCATACGGTGCTCGCCGGAGAAGCCGGGATTGTACTGCGTGCCGAAGGTCTGCATATGATTCTTCATGTCGCTGACAACAACCACTGCGTCCACGAGGATGCCGGGGACCTCTACTTTCTGCGGATCGAGAGAGCCGGATGCAACCACGCGTTCTACCTGTGCGACCACGGTACCGCCGGAGTTCTTGCACGCCTGCGCCACGACCAGCGCTTCTGCCTTAACGCCCAGATGCTCCATGGAGATATTGCCGTCTTCATCGGCATATGTGCCGGAAATGATAGCGAAGTTGACCGGCTGGTTTTTATAGAAGAGATACTCTTTGCCGCCGATCTCCATCAGCTCCACCAGATCTTCCTGCTGGCGGGTCAGCTCGTTCAGCTTGCCGCCCATTAGACGGGGGTCCACAAACGTACCGAGGCCCACATGGGTCAAGGTACCGGGCTTGTGAGCCGCCGCATCACGGAACATATGCGCGGTAACACCCTGAGGGAAATCATACGCGATGATCTTATTGTCGGCAACCATCTTGCCGAGTTTCGGGGCAAGGCCCCAGTGGCCACCGATGGCGCGGCGGACCATGCCGTCGTGTGCGAAGTGGTTGAGCCCTTTATCCTTAGAATCGCCCTGTGCGGCGCAGAAAAGCAGGGTTAAATCGTTCGGTGCGCCGGTCTCTAAAAAACGCTGCTCGATTGCAATTGCGATCTCTTCCGGAAAGGAAGCGCCGATGAAACCATTTGTTGCAAGGTTGACGCCGTTCGGAATCAGATCCGCAGCCTCTCTTGCAGTTAATACTTTTACAGACATGAGCAATCCTCCAATTTATATACATGATACTGAATTGTTAATATTATATCATACCCATGGGAAATTTCAAGTCCGTGAGGTGCAACAAAGAAGGCAGTGCTTTTCCGTCAAAACGGAGAAACACCGCCTTTTATATAGCAGCCACTTTTTAAGAAAAAAAGGTATGTTCCAAAAAGATTTTAAGCCCAATCCCGATGAGAACAATCCCACCGACAATTTCTGCTTTGCCGCAGCAAAGGGAACCAAATTTTTTGCCGATGCCTACGCCCACCAAGGAAAACAAAAAGGTGATCATCCCGATCGAAACGACGGAAGCCAGCATTAAGGGAAGTGTGGACGCTCCCACGGCGGTTGGTAAGATGATGCCGGTTGCCAGCGCGTCAATACTGGTGGCTACCGCGAAGGCCAAAATCGTTTTGAATCCTGGAGGTTCCTTTTGGCAATCCACAATGCCCTCATTGCGCTTCTTTTTCGCTTCCCGAAGCATTTGGATACCGATGTAACTCAGAAGGAGCAGGGCAATCCAATGGTCAATCTTACTGATAAACCCCTCGCCTGCCTTACCGACGGCCCACCCAATCATGGGCATGGCCGCTTGGAATAACCCAAAGCTTGCCGCAAGCTTTGTTGCAAATCCAAACGTCACATTGCGCGTTACAGCGCCATTTGTAATGGAAACGGCAAATGCGTCCATCGAAAGCCCAATGGCAATGCCGATCAAAGAAATAACGTCCATGCGCAACCCCTCAATATGTATAAAATACAGAATTTGACAAGAAGTTAGATTATTCTATATCCTTTTTAGCTGCTTGTCAATCCTCCTAAAAGGGTATGTGAAGGGAAGAGGAAAGATGCCGCTTGGCGTTAAATATTGATTTTCATATCGCCGTCTTTGACCCATCCAATTTTGCGCAGGACAAAATCAAAGAGGAGAGTGAGGGCGGCAGGAGCGATAAAATGTAGCAGAACAATTTCCAGGAGGATTTGCCACTGTGGTACGGTTCCAGACATAGCTGCAAAAGCGCCAAATTGCCCGACAAGGCCGCTGGTTCCCATGCCCGCGCCGGTGGCGGTATTGGTCATCTGGAACACGCAGGTGGAGATCGGGCCGAGGACCGCGCTGGCCAAAGTGGGAGCAATCCAGATCTGTGGCTTTTTCATGATGTTACTGAATTGCAACATGGAGGTACCGATTCCCTGAGAGAGCAGGCCGCCCCAACGGTTTTCCCGGAAGCTGGCGACAGCAAAACCGATCATTTGGGCGGAGCATCCGACCGCGGCCGCCCCGGCAGCCAAACCGCTCAGATCCAACATGATACAGAGTGCGGCGGAGCTAATTGGTGCGGTGAGCACCATGCCGACGATGACGGATACCAGGATACCCATGGGAAGCGGGGAGAGTTCCGTCGCTTGGTTGATGATAGCGCCGAGCCCATTCATAAATTCCTGGATATAGGGGCCAACAAACTGCCCGGCCACGCTGCCGGTAATGATGGTGACCATCGGCGTCACGACAATATCCACTTTGGTTTTGCCGCTTACAAGGCGCCCAAATTCAGCCCCAACGACAGCGGCCACATAAGCGCCCACCGGCCCGCCTGCCTGGTATCCGAAGGCGCCGCATACGACACAGGAGAACACCACCAGCGGCTTTGCCTTTAAGCCCCAAGCGATTGCCGCACCAATCGCAGAGCCGACCACCGGGGAAGAGGCGGCCGCCATTTCCGAATAAGGGGCCAAAAAGGTCAGGAAGGGAACTTGGCTCAATTGGGACATAATCAGCCCAATGATAAGGGAAGAGAAAAGGCCGAGCGCCATTGCGCTCATGGCATCTACGAAGTACCGTTGGAAGAGCTTTTTCAAAAGGGAACGGACGTTGTTTCCGGTTACTTTTTCCATATTCTACACCTACTCTATCTATTTTCGCATCAGACAAGCGGCAACGCCGCTCAGGGAGACAAAAAAATAGCGGCTGTGAGGAGGGGAGCGGTACTGCAATCCCAGTACCTATTTCCTAACCCACAAACCGCTATTTCTTCTTCAATATCGGATATTGTTGGCCAATCAAACCACACCGCCTCGCCAGCAGTGTGGCAATGTCCTATTTAAATCAGAGCTTGTTGCAAGCCGTCGATTAGATGACGCCTTCTGCCAGCATCGCGTCTGCAACCTTGACAAAGCCTGCGATGTTCGCGCCCATCACATAGTTCTTTGCGTGGCCATACTTCTCAGCCGCGTCAGCTGCATTCTTGAAGATGTTCTCCATGATGCCTTTGAGCTTTGCGTCGACCTCTTCGAAGCTCCAGGAGAGACGCATGCTGTTCTGGCTCATTTCAAGAGCGGAGGTTGCTACGCCGCCTGCGTTGCTGGCCTTGCCCGGTGCGAACAGAACGCCGTTTGCCTGGAAATACTCGGTTGCCTCGATGGAGGTCGGCATGTTTGCGCCCTCCGCAACAGCGAAGACGCCGTTTGCAACGAGTGCCTTTGCGTCGTCGATCAGCAGCTCATTCTGCGTTGCGCACGGCAGAGCAATGTCGCACTTGACACTCCAAACACCCTTGCCCTCGTGGTACTCAGAGTTCGGACGATAGTTCTTGTACTCGGTCAGGCGTGCACGCTTGACTTCCTTGATCTCCTTGATTGCAGCCAGGTCGATGCCTTCCGGATCATAGATCCAGCCGGTGGAATCGCTCATGGTGACAACCTTGCCGCCCATCTGCTGTGCTTTCTCACATGCATAGATGGCCACGTTGCCAGCGCCGGAAATCGCGATGGTGGAGCCAGCGATGCTCTTGCCGTTTGCCTTCAGCATCGCGTCTGTGAAATACAGCAGGCCGTAGCCGGTAGCTTCCGTACGAGCCAGGGAACCGCCGAAGTTCAGGCCCTTGCCGGTGAGCACGCCCTCATAAGCATTGCGGATTCTCTTATACTGGCCGAACAGGTAGCCGATTTCACGGCCGCCTACGCCAATGTCACCAGCCGGAACGTCGGTGTCCGGGCCAATGTGACGGTACAGCTCCGTCATAAAGCTCTGGCAGAACGCCATGATCTCGCGGTCAGACTTGCCCTTCGGGTCGAAGTCGGAGCCGCCCTTGCCGCCGCCGATCGGCAGGCCAGTCAGGGAGTTCTTGAAGATCTGCTCAAAGCCGAGGAACTTGATGATGCCAAGGTTTACGGACGGATGGAAACGCAAGCCGCCCTTGTAGGGTCCGATTGCGGAATTGAACTGTACGCGGTAGCCGCGGTTGACCTGCACCTTGCCGTTGTCGTCTACCCAAGCGACGCGGAATTTGATCTGGCGCTCCGGTTCGGTAATGCGCTCAAGGATACCGGCCTTCTCATACTGCGGGTTCTGCTCGATCACAGGCTCCAGGGAGTTGAGCACTTCTGTGACGGCCTGGATGAATTCCGGCTCGCTCTGGTTGAGGCGGACGACTTTTTCCAACTGTTCACTGACATAGGACATAATGATGAAGCCTCCTATACAAAATAGATTCTGTAAGCGTTTGCAACTGCGCGGCGGGCAACGGTCAAGGTATATATTCATACCGCTTTGGAACCGCTTCGGATGACGGAAAACGGCGCCAGCCTGCACACACAATTTTTTTACTTCAACAGTTTAGCATAGGAATACCAATATTTCAAGATTTTATGGCCGAAAAAATCAAATTTTTTGATTGTTTTGCAGGAACGGAAGATGAATATTGCAAAATCACTGCCGTTTCACCGGAAAACGACCGATTCCATCCGGAAATTTGTGCATAAATATGAATCGGGGACATCACGATGAAAATGATTGACACGACTTTGCAAATAGAATAAAATAAAGACAATAATTGTATGGCCGGGTGCGGCCAAATAAAGATGGGACAAGGAGGTTCTGTAAACAGGAACAGCCTTGTTATTTTTATTTTTAGGGGGATATGGTTTTGAGCAAATACACCAAGGAGGACATCATCCGGATTATCCGGGAAAATGACGTGAAATTTGTCAGGCTGCAATTTACGGACATTTTCGGCACCTTGAAGAATGTGGCCATTACGACCAGCCAGGTGGAAAAAGCACTGGATAACAAGTGTATGTTCGACGGCTCTTCCATCGAGGGCTTTGTGCGTATTGAGGAGTCCGATATGTATCTCTGGCCGGATCTGGACACCTTTGTCATCTTGCCCTGGCACACCCGGCACGGGAAGATTGCCCGGCTGATCTGCGACGTCTACAAGCCGGACGGCACGCCGTTTGAAGGGGACCCGCGCTACATCCTGCGCAAAGCGATCCAAGATGCGGCGGACATGGGATACAGCTTCAACGTGGGGCCGGAGTGCGAATTCTTCCTGTTCAACACCGACGAGTATGGCCATCCCACCACCATCACTCATGACACGGCGGGTTATTTTGATATGGGGCCGTCCGATTTGGGTGAGAGCTGCCGCCGCGATATTTGCCTGACCCTCGAGGACATGGGATTTGAGATTGAGGCTTCCCACCATGAGGTGGCGATCGCACAGCACGAGATCGACTTTAAATACAGCGAAGCGCTCTCTGCGGCAGACAACATCCTCACCTTTAAGATGGTGGTAAAATCGGCAGCCGATTCCCACGGCCTGTGCGCGACGTTTATGCCAAAGCCGGTCTATGGCCAGTGCGGTTCCGGTATGCATACCAACATGTCCCTTTTTAAAGATGGAAAGAACGCGTTCTACGACCCGGATTCGGAATCCGGCCTGAGCGAAATCGCCCATCAGTTCATCGCTGGCATCTGCAAGCATGTCAAGAGCATCAGCGCGATCACCAATCCGCTGGTCAATTCCTATAAGCGCTTGGTCCCCGGCTATGAAGCGCCCTGCTATATCGCCTGGACGACCTGCAACCGCAGCGCCCTGATCCGCGTTCCGGACACCCGCGGGGTGGGGACACGCGTGGAATTGCGTTCCCCGGACCCGGCGTGCAACCCGTACCTCGTCTTTGCCGTGCTGCTGCAAGCGGGCCTGGAGGGGATCCGCGAAGGGATGACCCCGCCCCCGCCGGTCAGTGCGAACATTTACGACATGAAAGAAGAGGACCGTAAGAAGCTGGGCATTGAGAACCTGCCCGCCGATCTGATCGACGCAGTGGAGTGCATGGAGGCCGATCCCTTTATCCGTGAGGTATTGGGCGATCATGTTTATACAAAATATGTGGAGGCCAAACGGCAGGAGTGGAAAGAATATACCACGCGTGTGTCCCAGTGGGAAATCGAGCGGTATTTGAACAAATTTTAATGTTTTGTAGCGGACGGCTTGGAAACGGGACGCAGTGAGCCATATAATGGTTGGAAATTTGAACCATGCCGGAAGGAGCAGTGGACCTGAGCCTGCGGCCCACTGGTTTCTGTAAATGCGGAGCATGTGCTCTGGAAATATTATCTGAGACAGCGATGACGGTGTTTGATGCATTGAATACGTGCTTCCAATTTGCATAAATATGTCTTAGTAAGAGAATGTGTCTCCAACGGTTTCTGATGAAGCTGCGCGGTGTTCCTGAAGAGAAGCGTCGTTCTGGAACGCAGTATCTTGAGTAATTGAAACTTTTCTTGCCAGGAGGACAGTCCCATGAAATTTACAAAAATGCACGGCACCGGAAACGACTATATCTATGTCAACGGCTTTGAGGAGAAGCTGGAAAACCCTTCAGAAGCGGCGGTTAAACTGAGCGACCGCCGGTTTGGAATCGGCTCCGATGGGCTGATCTTGATTTTGCCATCCGACGTGGCAGACTGCCGCATGGAGATGTTCAACGCGGACGGTTCCATAGGGAAGATGTGTGGAAACGGCATCCGCTGTGTGGCGAAATATGTCTACGACCGCGGGCTTGTGAAAAAGGACGTCCTGCGTGTGGAAACCCGCAGTGGTGTGAAAACCTTGCAGCTGCGTGTGGAGGATGGAAAGGTCGCTTCGGTGCGCGTCAATATGGGGCAGCCAGAGCTGGACCCGGAAAAAATTCCGGTCTTGTTTTCAAAGGACCGCATGGTGGACGAAGAGGTGTATACGCCCTCTGGAAACGTGTGGAGGGTCACCTGTGTTTCGATGGGAAACCCGCACGCAGTGATCTTTGTTGACGATGTGGAGGGATTGGATCTGCCCGCAATTGGCCCAGAGATGGAAAAGCACGCGATGTTCCCGGAGCGTGCCAATATCGAATTTGCACAGGTGACCGGTCCGCATGAAGTGCAGATGCGCGTCTGGGAGCGCGGGTCCGGCGAGACCCTCGCCTGCGGAACGGGCGCGTGTGCCTGTGCGGTGGCCTCTGTGTTGACCGGAAAGGCGGACCGTGATGTGACGGTGCATTTGCGCGGCGGCGATCTGCATGTTTTCTGGGATCCGGATACGGACGACGTTTATATGGAAGGCCCTGCCGCTTTTGTCTTTGACGGAACTGTCGAAATCTGATATAATATCGTATTGGACATTCTGTACGCTAAAACGAATTTTAGGAGGTTTTCGATTTGCTGAAAGTCAATGAGAATTTTGTCAAGCTTCCTGCCAGCTATCTGTTTGTGGACATCAACAATAAGGTGAACGCCTTTATGAAGGAGCACCCGGAGCAGGAGATCATCCGTCTGGGGATCGGCGACGTGACCCGTCCGCTGCCAAAGGCAGTCGTCGAGGCGATGTGTGCCGCTGCGAAGGAGATGGGCGAAGCGGAGACGTTCCGCGGCTATGGCCCCGAAGCGGGTTATGCGTTCCTCCGTGAGGCAATCGCAAAAAATGATTTTCAGGCCCGCGGGATTGATATTTCTGCGGATGAGATTTTTGTCAGCGACGGCGCGAAGAGCGACACCGGCAGCATCGGCGACATCTTTGGCGTGGACAATGTCGTCGCGGTGTGCGACCCAGTCTACCCGGTCTATGTGGACACCAACGTCATGGCCGGACGTGCGGGCGACTACGTAGAGGGCAAGGGTTGGAGCAAGATTGTGTACATGCCCTGCAAGGAGGAAAACGGCTTCTTGCCGGAGATCCCGCAGCAGCCGGTGGACATGATCTATCTGTGTTTCCCAAACAATCCCTCCGGAGTGGGAATTACAAAGGAAGCTTTGAAAAAATGGGTGGATTATGCGTTGGAGAATCAATCCATCCTTCTCTATGACGCGGCATATGAAGCATTTATCACCGATCCGGACATGCCCCACAGCATTTTTGAGATCGAAGGGGCCAAGAAGTGCGCAATCGAATTCCGCAGCTTTTCCAAGACGGCGGGCTTTACCGGCACACGCTGCGCATTTAGCGTGATCCCGAAGGAGCTCGAATACGACGGCGTATCTTTGAATAAGCTCTGGGACCGCCGCCAGTCCACCAAGATGAACGGCGTTTCGTATGTCGTCCAGCGCGGCGCAGAGGCGGTTTATTCCGAGGAAGGCAAGAAGGAAGTCCGTGAGAACATCGCCTATTACCTCAACAATGCAAAGATCATCCGCGAGGGCTTGAAAAAGGCGGGCTTCACAGTCTATGGCGGCGAGCACTCCCCCTATGTATGGCTCAAGACGCCGCAGGGGGTTTCCTCCTGGGAATTCTTTGACATGCTGCTGGAGAAGTGCGGCGTGGTCGGTACGCCGGGCTCCGGATTTGGTGCGAATGGGGAAGGCTTCTTCCGCCTGACCTCCTTTAATACAAAAGAAAATACGGAGAAGGCGCTGGCGAAGATCGTAGCAGCCTTTGCCGGCTAAATTATTGCTTTGTGGTCGAGCGCCCCGCTTAAATGTAAGTCGGGGCTGCTTGACTGTAAATATACAAGATAGGGATTTGGGAATTTATTATTTTAGAAACGGTTGGTGATTGAATGAAAGCACTCCTTATGCTCGAAAATGGCATGACATTTGAGGGCACGGGTTTCGGCTATGAGCACGACGTCCTGTGCGAAGTTGTGTTCAACTCGGCCATGTGTGGCTACACCGAGCTGCTCACAGACCCATCGTACGCTGGCCAAGGCGTTGTGATGACCTTCCCGCTGATCGGAAACTACGGCATCTGCTACGACGATGCGGAGTCCACAAAGCCGTGGCTGGGCGCGTTTATCGTTCGCTCCGTCTCCGGCATTGCCAGCAATTTCCGCTGTGATGTGGATCTGGACACCTATTTAAAGCAGAATAAAGTGCCCGGCATGTGCGGCATTGATACCCGCGCGCTCACCCGTGTTCTGCGTGAAAGCGGTACGATGCGTGGCATGATCTCTTATGGCGAGGCGATCGACCTGGCTGCGATGAAGAAGCAGATCGACGCGTTTGTGCTGAAGTCCTACGTGCCGGAGGTCAGCGACCGGGAGGGAAAGGTCTATGGCGACGGCCCCATCCGTGTGGCCCTGGCCGACTACGGCGTCAAACACAACATCATCCGCTGTTTGGTCAAGCGCGGCTGTACAGTTAAATGCTTCCCTTATGACGCCTCGATGGAGGAGATTCTGGCATTCTCCCCGGATGGCGTTATGCTGAGCAACGGCCCTGGCGACCCGCAGGCGTGTGTCAAATCCATTGAGGAGCTCAAGCGGTTGTATAACCACGGCCTCCCGATTTTCGGCATCTGCCTCGGCCACCAGCTGATGGCGCTGGCGCAGGGCTTCGACACCTATAAATTGAAATATGGCCACAGAGGGATCAACCATCCGGTGAAAGACCTCGAAGCCAACCGTGTATACATCACTTCCCAAAACCACGGCTTTGTCGTCAATGCGGACACCGTCGATCCCGCTGTTGCGGACGTCAGCTTTGTCAGCATGAACGACGGCAGCGTGGAAGGCCTGCGTTATAAAAACGGCCGGGTCTTTACGGTACAGTTCCATCCGGAAGCTTCTTCCGGCCCGCTGGACACCGGGTTCCTGTTTGACAAATTTATCGATCTGATGGGAGGGAGCCGTATATGAGCAAGAATCCAAATATCAAAAAGGTTGTCATCATCGGCTCCGGCCCGATTATCATCGGCCAGGCGGCGGAATTCGACTATGCGGGCACGCAGGCGTGCCGCGCGATCCGGGAAGAGGGCGTGGAAGTCGTCCTGATCAACTCCAACCCGGCGACGATCATGACGGACAAGCAGATCGCCGATAAAGTGTACATCGAACCGCTGACCGTGGAGACCATCAAAAAGGTCATTATCAAAGAAAAGCCGGACAGCATCCTGCCGACCCTGGGCGGCCAGAACGCGCTGAACCTGGCGGTAGAGCTGGAGGAATCCGGCTTCCTGAAGGAGCACAATGTCACGATGATCGGCACCAGCGCCGATACGATCCGCATGGCGGAGGACCGCGAGCTCTTCAAAGAGGCGATGGAGCGCATCCACCAGCCCTGTGCGGAGAGTGAAATCGCGGAGGACCTGGATCGCGCCTTGCAGGTGGCGGAGCGCATCGGTTACCCGGTGGTGGTTCGCCCGGCGTATACCCTCGGCGGCAGCGGCGGCGGCATTGCGTATGACCGCGAACAGCTGATTTCTATCGCGTCCTTGGGCCTGCACCGCAGCCGCGTGCATCAGGTTCTGATCGAGCGCTGCATCTCCGGCTGGAAAGAGATTGAATACGAAGTGATGCGGGATAAGAACGGCAACTGCATCACCGTTTGTAATATGGAAAACTTCGACCCGGTGGGCGTGCACACCGGCGACTCGATCGTAGTGGCGCCCTGCCAGACGCTGGCGGATAAGGAAACCCAGATGCTGCGCAGCGCGGCGCTGGATATTATCACGGAGCTGGGCGTCGAAGGCGGCTGCAACGTGCAGTTTGCCCTGAACCCCAATAGCTTTGAATACTGCGTCATCGAGGTCAACCCGCGTGTGAGCCGCTCCTCGGCGTTGGCTTCCAAAGCGACGGGCTATCCGATCGCAAAGGTGGCCTCCAAGATTGCGCTGGGATACACGCTGGACGAAATCCCCAATGCGATCACCAAGAAAACCTACGCCTGCTTCGAGCCGACGCTGGACTATTGCGTCGTGAAAATCCCGAAGTGGCCGTTCGATAAATTCCAAAATGCTAAGCGCCTGCTGGGCACCCAGATGAAGGCGACCGGCGAGGTCATGGGCATTGCCCCGACGTTCGAGGGCGCGCTGATGAAGTCCGTGCGCTGCTTGGAAGTCAACATGATGAGCCTGATCGATAAGAACCTCAAGGGCTTGAGCGACGATGCGATCGGTGAGCGCCTGCACGTCGTAGACGACCGCCGCCTGTTCGTCTTGGCGGAGGCACTGCGCCGTGGCTTTACGGCGAAGGAGATCCACGACATCACAAAGATCGACCTGTGGTTCCTGGACAAGCTGGTTTCCATCGTCAATGTGGAAAAAGCGCTCGCTTCCGAAGAGCTTGACCGGGCGTTGCTGTTCAGGGCGAAGGACTACGGCTTCTTGGATGAGACGATTTCGGAACTCAGCGGGAAGAGCATCGAAGAGATCCGCAAGTTGGAAGATGAATGGAACATCAAGCCCGTCTATAAGATGGTCGATACCTGCGCGGCGGAATTCGATGCTGCAACGCCTTACTATTATTCCAGCTACGGTTCGGAGAACGAGTCCATCTGCCAGAAGGACCGCAAGAAGGTGCTGGTCATCGGTTCCGGCCCGATCCGCATCGGGCAGGGCATCGAGTTTGACTTCTGCTCCGTCCACAGCGTTTGGGCGCTGCGCGACCTCGGCTATGAGACCATCATCATGAACAACAACCCGGAGACCGTCAGCACGGACTTCGACATTGCGGACAAGCTCTATTTTGAACCGCTGACCCCTGAAGATGTGCTCCATGTCGTGCAGTTGGAGAAGCCCGACGGCGCGGTGGTGCAGTTTGGCGGCCAGACGGCGATTAAACTGGCCGGCGCCATCGAAAAGATGGGAATCCCGATTTTGGGCACCTCGTTTGACAGCATCGACGCAGCGGAGGACCGCGAGCGTTTTGATGCGATCTTGAACGAGTGCGAGATCCCGCGCGCCGCAGGCCGCACGGTATTCACCTGTGCGGAGGCGCTTGCCGCTGCGAATGAGCTGGGATACCCGGTCCTGGTGCGCCCGTCCTATGTGCTCGGCGGCCAGGGGATGCACATCGCCTACAGCGACGAGGATGTGATCGAAGACATCGGCGCCATCAACCAGATTGCACAGGAGCACCCGATTCTGGTCGATAAATATATCATGGGCACGGAAGTGGAAGTCGATGCGGTGTGCGACGGAATCGACTCGGTGATCCCGGGTATCATGCAGCACATCGAACGCGCTGGCGTACACTCCGGCGACAGCATTTCGGTCTATCCCGCGGTGGATGTGAGCAAGGAAATGCAGGACATCATCGTCGAGTACACCCGCCGCCTGGCGAAGGCGCTCAAGGTCAAGGGCCTGCTGAATATTCAGTTTATTGTGAAGGACAACCAGGTCTATGTGATCGAGGCCAATCCGCGTTCGTCCCGTACGGTCCCCTACATCAGCAAGGTGACCGATATCCCAATCGTCCCGCTGGCGGTCGGAACCTTCTTCGGGAAGACCTTGCCGGAGATGGGCTATGAATATGGATTGCAGCCCGAAAAAGAGCTCATTGCCATCAAGATGCCGGTGTTCTCTTTCGAAAAGCTGTATGGAGCGGATGTCAACCTCGGGCCGGAGATGAAATCCACCGGCGAGGTCCTGGGCGTGGCCCGGACCTTTGACGAGGCGATGATCAAAGCATTCTACGGCGCGGGCACCCACATGATTAAAAAGGGCCGTGTCATTATCACGGTTAAGAACAGCGATAAACAGGAAGTCCTGCCGATTGCACGTGGCTTGTATGAGCTGGGCTGGACGATCTATGCCACGGCGGGCACGTCCGATTTCCTGAATGACAATGGCATTCCCACCATCCGTACCAATAAGATCGGCGCCGGGAAGCCGGACATTCTGGATGTGATCCTGTCCGGAAAGATCGACCTGGTCATCAACACGCCTTCGAAGGGCGTAGCGCATAACCGCGACGGCTATCTCATCCGCCGCAATGCAGTAGAGGCCGGCATCCCGTGCTTGACCTCGTTGGACACCGCGAATGCATTCCTGACCTGCGCGCAGCACGTGGAGACGACGCAACTGTCGGTCATCGATATTACGACGGTATCCAGCTTCTTAAACTTTATCTAAACCGGTCTGCGCCGGGGGCTTTTACCCCCGGCAATGCCTGTTTCCCGACTTTTTAAATTGAATCGAACTAGGAGGATTTTCATCATGAAAAAGTGTGAGCAGATTTATGAGGGAAAAGCAAAAAAGGTGTTTGCAACAGATGATCCGAATCTGTGCATTGTTGATTATAAGGATGACGCAACTGCGTTTAATGGCCAGAAAAAGGGCACGATTGTCGGCAAGGGCGTGGTAAACAACCGCATGTCCAACTTCATGTTCCAGCTGTTGGAAAAACACGGTGTTAAGACCCACTTTGTTGAGGAACTGAGCGACCGCGAGACCTTGGTGAAAAAGGTTTCGATCGTCCCGCTGGAAGTGATTATCCGCAACCTTTCCGCTGGTTCTTTTGCAAAGCGTTACGGCGTGGAGGAGGGCATCGAGTTTGCCCAGCCGACCATCGAGTTTTCCTATAAGAACGACGACCTCGGCGACCCGCTGATCAATGATTATCACGCTTTGGCGCTCGGCCTGGCCACCCAGGAAGAGATCGACACCATCAAGGCGATGGCGTTCAAGGTCAACGAGGTGATGAAGGAATACTTCAAGAAGCTCGATGTTATTTTGGTCGACTTTAAGCTGGAATTCGGAAAGACGGCAGATGGCGAAATTGTCCTTGCCGATGAGATTTCCCCGGACACCTGCCGCTTCTGGGATGTCCATACCCATGAGAAGCTGGATAAGGACCGCTTCCGCAGAGATTTGGGCGGCGTAGAAGAGGCGTATGCCGAGATGATGAAGCGCATCGGGCTTTAAGCGCTTGCCCGGCCGGTTCGTTTGACAATCCATAATTTGATTAGGACGGTGAGCTTTTGAACGGTTCTGTAATGGAGTTTGATTATTCGAAACCGCATGAGGAGTGCGGTGTATTCGGCGTCTATTCGATGGATGGCGCATTGAACCCTGCATATGCCACATACAACGGGCTCTTGGCCCTCCAGCACAGAGGGCAAGAGAGCTGCGGCATTGCCGTAAACGACCAGGGGGTCATTTCCTGTTATAAAGATATGGGATTGGTGACGGAGACCTTCAATGATAAAATTCTGCGGGAATTGAAGGGCCAGATCGCTGTCGGCCATGTGCGGTATTCCACCGCGGGCGCGAGCGTCCGGGAAAACTCCCAGCCGCTTGTCATGCGATACATCAAGGGAACGTTGGCGATTGCACACAATGGAAACCTGAGCAATGCCTATGAGCTCCGGCATGAACTGGAGCATCGCGGCTGCATTTTTCAAACCACGATTGATTCAGAAGTGATTGCCTACCTCATCGCGCGGGAGCGCGTGAAGGCCCCCTCCATAGAGGAGGCGGTCTACCGTGCGATGCCGAAGGTTCAGGGGTCCTATTCCATGATTGTGATGAGCCCCCAAAAATTGATTGCCGTACGCGACCCGAACGGGTTCCGTCCGCTCTGCATTGGCCGCGTGGAGAACAGCTATGTGTTTGCTTCGGAGACCTGTGCGCTTGATGCGTGTGGGGCAGAGTTCGTGCGTGATGTGGAGCCCGGTGAAATTGTCGTGGCGGATAAAGACGGCCTCCGCTCGATGACGCTCCCCAATAAAGCTGCAAAATCCCTTTGCGTGTTTGAATACATTTATTTTGCCCGTACGGACAGCGTGGTGGATGGCATCAGCGTCTACGAGGCACGCAAAGAGGCCGGGCGCCTGTTGGCTCGCCAGCATCCCGTGGAAGCCGATATGGTGATCGGCGTGCCCGAGTCCGGTATCGACGCAGCGATTGGATATAGCGAGGAGTCCGGCATCCCCTACCAGAAGGGCATTGTCAAAAACAGCTATATCGGGCGTACCTTCATCAAGCCGGATCAGGCTTCGCGGGAACGCAGCGTGCGCATCAAACTGAACGCCCTGGGCACGGCAGTCAAAGGGAAACGCGTCGTAATGCTGGACGACTCCATTGTGCGTGGTACGACATGCGCGCGGATTGTGTCCATGCTCAAGGATGCCGGTGCAAAGGAAGTCCATCTGCGCATCAGTTCCCCGCCGTTCCTTTGGCCCTGCTATTACGGGACGGACATCCCCTCCAAAGATGAGCTGATCGCCTGTAAGCATACGATTGAGGAGATCGGCAAGATGAGCTTTGCAGACTCCATTGAGTTCCTGGCGTTGGAAAATCTGCCGAAGATGTTGGGGGTAGAGAGCGATTGTGGGCATTACTGTGATGCCTGCTTCTCTGGGCGTTATCCGGCTGCTGTTCCAAGCCATTCCATGGCATCGAAAGAAAATAAATATTGTGTGCCGATCAGAAGAGATTGATGGAGGTTGTCAATTTGAAGAATACGTATGAGTCGCCGCTGTCCGCGCGGTATGCGGATGCCGAGATGAAGTTCCTATTTTCTCCCGATAAAAAGTTCCGCACGTGGCGGAAACTCTGGATTGCTTTGGCGGAAACGGAAAAAGAGCTGGGACTTCCCATCACCCAGGAGCAGATCGACGAACTGAAGGCCCACGCGGAGGACATCAACTATGAGGTAGCGGAAGCGCGTGAAAAAGTGGTGCGCCACGACGTGATGTCCCATGTCTATGCATATGGCGAGCAATGCCCGAAGGCGCGCGCGATCATCCATTTGGGCGCAACCTCCTGCTATGTGGGGGACAATACGGACGTCATCATCATGACCGAGGCATTGCAGTTGGTCCGTCAGAAGTTGGTGGGCGTGATCCGCGTGCTTTCGGATTTCGCAATGCAGTATAAGTATCTGCCAACCCTGGCGTTCACCCATTTCCAGCCTGCCCAGCCGACCACGGTGGGCAAGCGCGCTACGCTCTGGATCCAGGATCTGCTGATGGATCTGGAGGATGTGGAATACCAGCTGAGCAAGGCGAAGCTGTTGGGCTCGAAAGGGACCACCGGCACGCAGGCCAGCTTCTTGGAGCTGTTTGACGGCGACTATGAAAAGGTAAAGCAGCTGGATCAGAAGATCGCGGAGAAGATGGGCTATCGCGCATGTTTTGCCGTCTCCGGGCAGACGTATTCCCGTAAGCTGGACAGCCAGATCTTGTCCATCCTGAGCGGAATTGCACAGAGCGCGGCAAAATTCTCCAACGATATCCGCCTGTTGCAGCATTTGAAAGAGGTGGAAGAGCCGTTTGAAAAGAACCAGATCGGTTCTTCTGCCATGGCGTATAAGCGCAACCCGATGCGTTCCGAGCGCATCGCTTCCCTGGCGCGCTATGTGATTACGGACAGCTTGAATCCGGCGATCACGGAGGCAACCCAGTGGTTTGAGCGTACGTTGGACGATTCCGCGAACAAGCGCCTCAGCGTCCCGGAGGGATTCCTGGCGGTGGACGGTATCTTGAATTTGTACAACAATGTGGCGGACGGCCTGGTCGTATATCCAAAGGTGATCGAGCAGCATTTGCGCCGGGAATTGCCCTTTATGGCGACGGAGAACATCATGATGGACGCCGTCAAGCGCGGCGCCGACCGCCAGCAGCTGCATGAGCACATCCGTGTGCACTCCATGGCCGCTTCCAAGGTTGTGAAAGAAGAGGGCGGGGAGAACGACTTGCTTGCGCGCATCGCCGGGGACCCGATCTTTGGCGTTACGCTCGACGAACTGCATACGATTGTCAGCCCGGAGAAATATGTGGGCTGTGCGCCGATGCAGACGGAGGAGTTTATTCAGAATACAGTCCGTCCTATTTTGGACAAATATGCGTTTGTGCCAACGGAAAAGGCAGAGATTAACGTATAAACCACCGATGTGCGGAGTTTGGCCGCCGCCCCCTTGCGGGAATTTCCCGGGAGGCGGCGGACTTGGTTTTGCACGGATGTTTTTAGATTGAAAAGGCAGGTGTATTATTTATGGTAACAGCAATTGTGGGCGCCAATTGGGGCGACGAAGGTAAGGGGAAAATTACCGATGTAAAGGCAGCGGAATCCGATATTGTGGTTCGTTTTCAGGGCGGCAGCAATGCGGGCCATACCATCATCAACAACTATGGGAAATTTGCGCTGCACCAGCTCCCGTCCGGCGTGTTTTATGATCACATCACAAACATCATCGGCAACGGCGTGGCATTGAGTGTGGAGAATTTCATCAAAGAACTCCAGTCTTTGGAGGAACGCGGTGTTCCGAAGCCGAAGATTTTGGTTTCCGACCGGGCCCAGGTGGTCATGCCGTACCATGTGGAACTCGATTCCATGGAGGAAGCGCGTCTTTCGTCGAAGTCCTTTGGTTCCACGAAATCCGGAATCGCGCCGTTCTATTCCGATAAGTTTGCAAAAATCGGTTTTCAGGTCAGTGAGCTCTATGATGATAAAGCCAGTATCATGGAGAAAATCGCGCATGTTCTCGATCTGAAAAACGTATTATATAGGGATTTGTACCATCAGCCCGAGTTAAAGGCAGAGGACCTGTATGAGAAACTGATGGAGTATAAAGAGATGCTGGCGCCCTATGTGGCGGACACCTTCACGCTTCTGCACCAGGCGGTCAAGGATGGGAAGCACATCTTGCTGGAAGGACAGCTTGGCGCATTGAAGGACCCGGACTTCGGCATCTATCCGATGGTGACCTCCAGTTCCACGCTGGCCGGCTATGGGGCTGTGGGCGCGGGCGTGCCACCTTATTCCATCCAGGAAGTCATCACCGTGGTAAAAGCGTATTCCAGCGCCGTGGGCGCAGGCGAATTTGTCAGCGAGATCTTTGGCGAAGAGGCCGATGAGCTGCGCCGCAGAGGAGGAGACGGCGGCGAATACGGCGCGACGACTGGCCGCCCGCGCCGGATGGGATGGCTCGATCTGGTTGCGACCCGCTACGGCTGCCAGGCGCAGGGAGCCACCTGCATTGCGTTTACCGTGCTGGATGCGTTGGGATATTTAGATGAGATCCCCGTGTGCGTGGCCTATGAATTGGACGGCAAGCGGATCGATACCTTCCCGCCGACGGCGCAGCTGAAGCGCTGCAAGCCGATCCTGGAGACGCTGCCCGGTTGGAAATGCGATATCCGCGGCATCAAGAAGTATGAAGACCTCCCGGAGAATACCCGCAGATATATTGAGTTTGCGGAAAAAGCAATCGGTGTGCCGGTCAAGATCGTTTCCAATGGCCCGGCCCGTGAGGACATTATCTATCGGTAATTCCGCAGACGGCGGGGAGTTCCCGCGCATAAGGAGGTAACAGTATGTGTGGAATTGTAGGATACATCGGCGGCGATCCTGCTGCACCGTTCCTTTTGCAGGGGTTGGAAAAGTTGGAGTACCGCGGTTACGACTCCGCTGGGGTTGCTGTTTATGACGGTACATCCCTTCGGGTCGTCAAGGCAAAAGGGCGCCTCCAGGTCCTCAAAGGCTTGATTCATGACGGCAAAGATGTCCCGGGTACCGTGGGAATCGGCCATACCCGTTGGGCGACGCACGGCGCGCCTTCGGATATCAATTCCCATCCTCAGGTGAGCGATTCAGGGAAATTTGCAGTGGTACACAATGGGATCATTGAAAATTATCTCGCATTAAAGCAACATTTAATCCGCCGCGGTGTCTCCTTTGTGTCAGAAACAGACACAGAGGTGGTGGCGCAGCTATTGGAGTATTATTATAAGGGCGACATCATGGATGCGGTCATCAAAGTACTGCAAAAGGTAGAAGGCTCTTATGCGTTGGGAATCATTTGTGCGGATAAACCGGATCAACTCGTGGCGGTGCGCAAAGACAGCCCGCTGATCATCGGCCTTGGGCAGGGGGAAAATTTTATCGCCTCAGACGTCCCAGCAATCCTGAGTAGAACGCGCGACATTTACCGTTTGAATGACAACGAGATTGCGATCATCCAGCGCGAAGGGGTGCGCATCTATGACATGGATAAGGAGCTGATCCCCAAAGAACCAGTCCATGTGGAGTGGGATGTCACCGCCGCTGAAAAGGGCGGCTATGAGCACTTTATGGCAAAGGAGATCATGGAACAGCCCAAAGCGGTGCGCGATACCATTTCGCCGCGCATCAAGGATGGGCGGATTGTTTTGGACAACATCACGCTGACAGCGGACCAGCTCAAGACGTTTCGAAAGATCTTTATTGTGGCCTGTGGTTCCGCCTACCATGTGGGAATGGTGGCGAAATATGTATTGGAGAAGATGACCCGGATTCCCGTGGAAGTGGATGTCGCATCCGAATTCCGTTACAGGGAGCCGATCATCGACGAAAAGGTGCTGGTGCTGGTGATCAGCCAGTCCGGGGAAACCGCCGATACATTGGCTGCCATGCGTGAGGCAAAGCGCCTGGGCGCGCGAACTCTTTCGATCGTCAACGTGGTGGGGAGCTCCATCGCAAACGAGTCCGACGATGTGATCTATACATGGGCTGGCCCGGAAATCGCGGTAGCGACGACAAAGGCGTACAGTACACAGCTGGCTGTCGTATACTTGCTGGCCATTTACATGGCGGATCTGTTGGGGTGCCTTACCGCCGAAGAATATGCAGCCTATCTCACAGAGCTGCAGGCTCTGCCGGATAAAATTGAAAAGATCCTTCAAAATCGGGAAAACATCCAGTATTTGGCTTCCCAGCATTTTAACGCAAAGGATGTATTCTTTATCGGACGCAACCTAGACTATGCAATGTCCCTGGAGGGCTCCTTGAAGCTCAAGGAAATCTCCTACATCCATTCGGACGCCTATGCCGCAGGGGAGCTCAAACATGGCACCATCTCCCTTGTGGAGGATGGAACCCTGGTGATCGCGTTGGCCACTCATCAGAATTTGTTTGACAAGATGATGAGCAATGTGAAGGAAGTCAAGGCGCGCGGTGCGGTTGTGCTGGGAATGACGACGGAGAACAACACGCAGATCGAGCAGGTGACGGACCATGTGTTCTATATTCCGCAGACTTGTGATGTGATGTTACCGTCGTTGACCGTCATCCCGTTGCAGCTATTTGCCTACTATGTGGCGTCCATGAAGGGCTGCGACATCGATAAGCCGCGCAACCTGGCAAAGTCTGTAACAGTGGAATAGTTCTCAAAGACAAGGAAGGGAAAAGAAATCATGCTGAAAAACGAAGCGGTTCTCATTTTGGACTTCGGCGGACAGTACAGCCAGCTAATCGCACGCCGGGTGCGCGATTGCAACGTGTACTGTGAAATCAAATCCTATAAAACCCCGGCGGAGCAGATTGCCGGGGCGGGATATAAGGGGATTATCTTTTCCGGAGGGCCCAATTCCGTCTATGCAGAGGATGCTCCGGTTTGCGATAAAAAGGTGTTCGACCTGGGAATTCCTGTTCTGGGGATTTGTTATGGAGCGCAGCTGATGGCATACCTGTTGGGAGGAAAGGTCAGCAGCTCTGAGGTGCGCGAATATGGGAAGACGCCAGTACGGGCACAGGCCAATGCAGCGTTGTTTCAAAAGGTACCGGAAGAGTCCGTCTGCTGGATGAGCCATACAGATTATATTGCAGAACCGCCAGCAGGATTTACCATCACCGCGGTGAGCGATGCCTGCCCGGTTGCGGCAATGGCAAACGAGGCCCGGCGTCTTTATGCGTTCCAGTTCCATCCGGAGGTTGAGCATACTGTATATGGAACGGATATGTTAAAAAATTTCTTGTTCCAGGTGTGCGGCTGTTCCGGTAGTTGGAAGATGGATTCCTTTGCCGAGGAGACCATCCGTCAGATCCGCGAAAAAGTAGGGGATAAGCGCGTCTTGTGCGCGTTGTCCGGAGGTGTGGATTCTTCGGTTGCAGCTGTTTTGGTGCACAAAGCGATTGGAAAAAGTCTGACTTGCATCTTTGTGGACCATGGTATGCTGCGCAAGAACGAAGGAGACGAAGTGGAGCGCGTATTCCGCCAGCAGTTTGATATGAATCTGATCCGCATCAATGCGCAGGACCGCTTTTTAAGCAAATTGGCTGGAGTGACAGAACCGGAACAGAAACGGAAGATCATTGGGGAAGAATTTATCCGTGTGTTTGAGGAAGAGTCCCGTAAGCTGGGAAAGATTGAGTTCCTCTGCCAAGGGACGATTTACCCCGATGTGGTGGAGAGCGGCACCGGAGAAGCAGCGACCATTAAAAGCCATCACAATGTGGGCGGTCTCCCAGAAGATGTAGGATTTGAAGGGATTATAGAGCCTTTGCGCGACCTCTTTAAGGATGAAGTACGCAGGGTGGGCATCGAGCTGGGCATCCCCGCAAATTTGGTTTGGCGGCAGCCGTTCCCTGGCCCGGGCCTTGGAATCCGCATTATGGGCGAAGTGACGCCGGAAAAATTGGAGATTTTAAAGGATGCGGACGCTATCTTCCGCGAGGAAGTCGCAAAAGCGGGCCTTGACCGCGATATTAACCAGTATTTTGCGGTGCTGACCGGTATGAAGAGTGTTGGCGTTATGGGGGACGGCCGTACGTACGACAATACCATTGCTTTGCGCGCTGTCACAACGACCGACTTTATGACCGCCGATTGGGCGCGTATTCCCTATGAAGTATTGGAAACCGTCAGCACACGAATTGTCAATGAGGTCGAAAATGTGAACCGGGTAGTTTATGATATAACGAGTAAACCGCCTGCCACCATTGAATACGAATAAGGTGTAATCGATTCTGCTTTTATAAAGAACCTCATCATACTATCAAGAGAAAGTATACCGTTTTCTTGATAGTGCGGTGAGGTTCTTTCTTTGAAAAGGTAAAGGGAATTTTTCAAGGCGTGTTTGTATGACTGTACCGAAAGTCGCAAAATCTGACGAATGTCCAGAAAAAATGTCCAATCCGGTTGACGCGCTCCTTTTAAATATGATACGATGAAATTACTATAAGAAGGAGGGCTTGTGATGAGACAAGATATGCTTTTGGTTGTGGATATGGGCAGCACCCGTAACACCGATGTGGCGAGGGCGATCCGTGCATTAGGCGTGTATAGTGAAATCTGCAACTACGATGTTACAGCGGAAGAGATTGCGAAAATGCCAAACGTAAAGGGCATTGTAGCAAACGGCGGGCCAAACGATGTGGTAGACGGCCAGAAGATCGGCCTATCGGATGAAATTAAGAACTGCGGATTGCCGGTTTTCACGTTTGATTACGAAGATAATGGAACGGTTCATCCGATGCCAAAAGAGGATGAGGCGATCCAAGAAGACTTGCGCAGCTTTGTATTTGATACCTGCAAGGCGCAGGCTAACTGGAATATGGAAAACTTTATTGCGGACCAAATTGAACTCATTCGCAAACAAGTAGGCGATAAAAAGGTCCTCTTGGCTTTGTCCGGCGGCGTGGATTCCTCTGTGGTTGCGGCTCTTTTGCTCAAAGCAATTGGAAGCCAGTTGACCTGTGTACATGTGAACCATGGACTATTGCGCAAGGGAGAACCAGAGCAGGTCGTTCGCGTCTTTAAGGACGAGCTTTCCGCAAATTTGATCTATGTGGATGCGACAGAGCGTTTCCTCAGCAAATTGGAGGGAGTCGCTGATCCGGAGCAGAAAAGAAAGATCATTGGGGCGGAATTTATCCGTGTGTTTGAGGAAGAGGCCCGGAAGCTCGATGGTATCGAATTCCTTGCACAGGGCACGATTTACCCGGACATTGTGGAGAGCGGAACAAAAACGGCTAAGATGGTAAAAAGCCACCACAATGTTGGGGGATTGCCCGAAGACTTGCAGTTTGAACTGGTAGAGCCGTTGAAAATGCTGTTTAAGGACGAGGTGCGCGCCTGCGGTGTAGCATTGGGATTGCCAGCCAGTATGGTATATCGCCAGCCGTTCCCAGGCCCCGGCTTGGGAGTGCGTTGCTTGGGAGCAATCACACGCGACCGCTTGGAAGCCGTACGGGAATCCGATGCGATTTTGCGTGAAGAGTTTGCCAAGGCAGGGCTAGAAGGAAAAGTATGGCAGTATTTTACAATCGTACCAGATTTTAAATCTGTTGGTGTGCGGGACAATGCGCGTTGCTTCGATTGGCCAGTCATCATCCGTGCGGTGAACACCATCGATGCCATGACCGCTCAGGTGCCTCAGTTGGATTGGGCCGTCTTGCAGACGATTACTGCTCGTATTCTACAAGAAGTAAAAGGCGTAAATCGTGTGTGCTTTGACTTATCGCCGAAACCGACCGCCACAATCGAGTGGGAATAAGCAAAAAGTGGATATGAGGGCCTGCAAAGCCGCATAAACACTGGGCTTTTGATTTTTAAATTTCCCGTTTGATAGCAGATTGATAGCACTCGCGAAATCCCGATTTATTGAGTTTGAAAAGAAAAATCGAGTGGCTTGCGAGTAGCCTGAAAATCCTCATCTTTTTATTCATAGGTAAAAGGTCTAACTGATTTTTGCTGATCAGTTAGACCCTTTTTGTCATAAAGGAAACCACTCGCTGGGCGAGTGGTTGGTAGTGTCAAGGATTTTTCGCATAAGCGTATGTAGACTCTGGGATGAATGAAGTCAGCCAGCAATGGAGGCATCCTCCAAGTTCGCCTACAGGTGCTTCATGTTCATGTACTTCTTGTTGTATGATCGATTATATACTCTATGACTTTAGAATTTATATAAATGGATATTAATGAATAGAGACCAGGCGAAAAAATAATCAGTGCATCACAATCCTCTCAATCAAAGCAAGTATGATCAAGCGGCGATATCTATATGCTCTTATAATTGGAGTATATAGATATTAAAACGAGGTGAAGAAAGAATGTTTGAGTGGCAAAAACAGATCCAGATAATCGTTGATGAGATTGATAAATGTATAAAATATAATCATGACGAGGTATTGACATTGCAATACCTTTCGCATAAGTTGGGCTATTCTGAATTTCATACTACCAGGAAATTCAAAGAAATAACTGGGATGCAATTTAGGGATTATTTGCGGCATAGAAAGCTAGCCTTTGCATTAAAAGAGGTTCGTGATAGCGATAAGAGCATGTTGGATATTGCTTTCACATATGGTTTTTCATCCCATGAAGCTTTTACTAGAGCTTTCAAAAAAGCTTACGGTATAACGCCAAGTAAATATCGGAAAGACCCCAGACCGGTTGTTCTCCGGACCAAAATAAGTGCTTTTGACCGTTATTTTTTTGGATTAGGAGAAATCGGGATGATGCATTCTACAGACGGTATACAAATTTATTTTATAACGATCCCCGCACACAAATTTTTGCATATCAAAAATTATGAAAGTAACGGATATTGGGATTTCTGGCAGAAACAAAATCAAATTCCAGGGCAGGACCATGAAACAATTTGCGGCTTGCTCGACAGCATCAAGGGCAAATTAGACGATAGAGGCGGGAGCGAAATCAACTGTAGAAGCGGTCAGATTATGGCTTATATCAACGACCCAAAAGGTAGACTATGTGATTGGGGGTTTCTGCGTACAGAATGTTGGGGCGTACGGCTTCCTTCTAATTATAAAGGAGAAGTACCGCCACAAATGTTTTTAATTGACATTCCTGAAGCTGAGTATATTGTCTTTGAGCATGGACCATTTCAGTATGAACAAGAAAATTGCAGCGTAGAGCAAAAAATCGAAACGGCCATGGCTAATTTTGATTATGCGGCTGCTAATTGCTGTCTAGATACATCACCAGGCAGAATTATGTATTTTTATTATAACCCAGAACAATATTTCAAATATATCAGGCCTATACAGAATTTGAAGGAAAATGTTAGCACATCCAATGAAACATAAAAGTTCATTTTATACAGTAAACAGCCCCCATTTATCAGCCAATATAGCATACTGATAAATAGGGGCTGTTCGAAAATGAATACCCGCTTGTTTCAATTCATAGAGGCTTTATATCCTTCGCCCCAATTCCACATTGCATCAAGGATGGGTTTTAGACTTTGGCCGAGTTCCGTCAGCGAGTATTCTACTCTTGGCGGCACCTCTGCATAAACTTTGCGGTTGACAAGGCCACTTTCTTCCATATCCCGAAGCTGTGCAGTCAGCACTTTTTGAGATACGCTGCCGATGGACTTTTTCAACTCTCCAAAGCGTTTTTTGCCAGGAAGCAAATCACGGAGGATGAGTACCTTCCACTTATCACCGATAAGAGTTAATGTAGTTTCCACCGGGCAGGCTGGCAAATCTTTTCCCACAGTCCCTTTGCTCATACATAATCCTCCTTGTTTTAGTTTCTTTTTGCAATTTAGGATCTAATTCTACTATACGACTTAATTATATAGCAATATGCAAAAGTATACAATGGCAAAAAAGAAAAATTGTTGAGAAGTTTTTACTGTTTTAAAGTCATTAACTCCAGGCATCACGCAATAGTATCCTTTTGGTAACTACGGCACAATAAAGTGCTTACTTTACGAGAGGAATCTACATGCATATAATATAGTCAAGAGCTACAGAGAGCGGCCACTCTAA
The DNA here is from genome assembly GCF_015558525.1 of Anaeromassilibacillus sp. D41t1_190614_C2. Lineage (NCBI taxonomy): Bacteria > Bacillati > Bacillota > Clostridia > Eubacteriales > Acutalibacteraceae > Anaeromassilibacillus > Anaeromassilibacillus sp. D41t1_190614_C2. Next base: position 26,183 of record NZ_JADMOD010000003.1, read on the forward strand.
GACTCATAAGCAATGATAACAACTGAACAAATGCAAGGAGGAACATAAAATGAAAATCGCAGTTGTTTGTGCAAATGGAAAAGCTGGTAAGCTTATCGTGAAGGAAGCTGTGGATAGAGGTCTCGATGTGACTGCTATTGTGCGTGGAGAGAATCATACAGCAGCGAAACACGTTTTGAAAAAGGATCTGTTTGATCTGATGGCCGCTGATCTGGAGGAATTTGATGTCGTGATCGATGCATTTGGTACCTGGGCTGAGGAAACCCTTCCTCAGCACAGCACTTCCCTGAAACATCTGTGTGATGTGCTTTCTGGCACAAGTACCCGCTTATTGGTGGTCGGAGGCGCAGGCAGCCTGTACGTCAACCCAGAACACACCGCCTGTGTAGCGGATGGACCGAATTTCCCTGATATGTTTAAACCTCTTGCTGCGGCAATGGCAAAGGCCCTCGGAGAACTGCGTCAGAGAAAGGATGTCCAATGGACTTATATTAGCCCAGCCGGTGATTTCCAGGCCGAAGGCGATAGGACTGGAAAGTATATTCTTGGAGGAGAAGAACTGGTGCTTAATTCCAAGGGCGAAAGCGTTATCAGTTATGCCGACTATGCCATCGCCATGATTGATGAGGCAACCAAAGGAAATCACATTCAGGAACGTATCAGCGTTGTTGCGGAATAAGTGCTGTACCCATAAGGAGGATCTTCTCATGAACAAGAATACATTTCAAACTGTGAAGCTCGAAAAGGGCGAGTTCAATATTTATGATTTTGGCACAGTTAAATTGCATGCCTATAAGACCAACGATTTTATTGACGATGAAGTGTTCATTGTTGAAAAGATGGGTAAGGCCGTTGTCATTGAGTCGCCCTGCTTTTTTGAAAACATCTGGGAACTGACAGATTATCTGAAAAATCTTCAGGTGGAAGGAGTACTGGTGGCGTACCACGGCGCGGGCGCAACCTTCTTGCCGGATGTTCCCAAATATGCCACGCAAAATGCGGTGGATTACTCAAAGAATGGCGGCGGAAAGGCTCTGGTGGATCAATTCGCAGGGGCATTCGGTGAGATCTTCGACCATTCGATCCATCCGATTACGAATATCATCGGGGAAGGAAAGGTAACCATCGGCGGGATTGATTTCAACATCAAGCAGACGGGCGAGGCTTTTGATGTGGAGATTCCCGAGATCCATGCAGTGTATACCCATATGCTCGGCCACGCTTGCCATTCCATCGTAGCTGGGGCCGCACATGCCGATGCAATGATTGCAGAATTGAAAAAGTATATCCAAAAGGAGTATGACTTGATCCTGACTTCCCACTATACCCCGGAAGATTTGAAAGATGCGGACACCAAAATCGCTTATTTGGAAAACCTGAAAGCAATTGCAGCAGACTGCGGCAGCGCTGAAGAATTTAAGGCGGCTGTACAAAAACAGTATCCGAACTACAGCGGTGAAAATTACCTGGACATGACGGCAGGCTTTTTCTTTTCCTAAATATCTGCGCGCTGGCTATGAAAATATTTCCCGATCATACGTACAAGCTCGTTATTGATCGTTCAGATTAAAAAGATATGTCGGGAAGGAACTCCGGATGGCTTGTGGCGATGGGGTTCCTTCCCCATTTCCATCCAATCCTAGCAAAAGGGAAAGGATGGCTCAAAACTTTTACTTGATGCTTTTAACAGGAGAAAAGGAATATGGATAGCAGGGAATATTTGTATTTTGTACAAAAAGAGATCCATTCGACGGTGATGGCAACGGTGGATAATGATGGGTTTCCTGTGACCTGTGCGATTGATATAATGGACTGTGATGGCAAGAGTTTATATTTCCTGACCGCCCGCGGAAAAAGCCTTTACGGCCGGCTAAACAAGCAAGGTTATGTAGCATTGACCGGTATGAAGGGACGAGATACTCTGTCCTGTGTAGCGGTCTCGATCCGCGGTAAGGTGCGGGAATTGGGCGCGGAACCGCTCCCTAAACTGTTTGGGAAAAATCCATACATGAGCGAAATCTATCCTACGGAACAGTCCCGAAGCGCGTTAACGGTGTTTCAAATTTACGAAGGAACTGGCGAGTGGTTTGACCTCTCGCAAAAGCCTATTGAACGGGCGAGCTTTGTCTTTGGGAAAACCGAGGTGGAAAAAGAGGGATACTTTATTACAAAGGCCTGTACCGGCTGTCGCATTTGCGAAGCAGTTTGCCCACAACGCTGTATTGATTTTGCGGTTATCCCCGAAACGAGTTGTCAAGGACTTTTTAATCAAATTCACAAAAAAGCCACAAAAAAAGTGCCAGGAAGCAGATTTTAGCTCCTGACACTTTGGCGGATGGGTTATTTTCTCCTGCTTAACAGTTCGTCGCAAAGGTACGCATATTCCGGCAGTTGGTCGATATAGGGTTTCCAGCGCCGCTTAATCTCGGCCAGTTCCAGCGGATCGGCGTCCTCGAAGTCATGGTCGTTTCCGGTCATTCCAAAAACATCCAGTGCTATATCATTCAAGCACTCATTACAAAGACCGGCAGCGGACTCTATCCAGTTGCCGGTGTCAATATAGACCGGGTCGATAGATATTGCCAGCCACACATAGCCGACCTTATCCGACCAAACCAAATCATAAGCGGTCATCTGCCGGATATGTTTCTCAAACACTTTGCGGACGCGCTCAATCTCATTTTTCTCTTTTTCTGTGTACAGCATTTTCATGTCCTCCTTGGCTAAAGTTTTGGTGTGTACCATCATCAGTTTAACACAAGGCGGCTGGCTTTATCAGCCGGTCACATCTGCTGTATCTCGTTTTTGAGCATACGCTTGATTTTGTCGCTCATGGTTTCGGTGCTGGTATTGCTGAAATGGACGCGCACCTTGTAGGTGGTCTTGCCGATTTTCTTTACCAGCGCGGGGGCGTCCTCCGGCGCTCTGGCGGGGGTGGTGCCTGCGGTCTGCATGGTACGGGTTTCTTTGTTCATGGCGCTCCTTTCTCCGGGCGGGGCTGCGCCGTCCGGCAAAACAATCAATCGCTCTTACGGTTTACAATGTCTTTCGCCGCCTGCTTAGTGGCCCCGGCGTTTTCCTCCCGGAAGTTCTTCCCGGCAAAGAGGATCGGGGCGCACCGTTCCAGGATGCGGTCATAGATACGGGCATGGGCCAGGTCGGGCGGGTTCTTGAGTTCGGCCAGCTTCAGGTTGGTGGTGATTATCATGGGCCTGCGGCTGCGGTAGCGGCTGTCAATGACGAAAAACATCTGCTCCATCGCATACTCGGTGCTGCGCTCCACACCCAAATCGTCAATGATGAGCAGGTCGTACTCGTCAAAGCTGGCGATAAAGTCGGCCCTGTCATCGGAGAACATCCCCGTCAGGCGGTTCAGGATGGTGGGAAAGTTCGTCATCAGCACCGGCACATCCCGGTCAAGCAGGGCGTTGGCGATACAACCGGCGAAAAAGGACTTGCCGGTTCCCACATCCCCAAACAGCAGCAGGCCAGTGTTGTTTCGGTATGCCTCCTTCCAGTTCTCCACATAGGCGCGGGCCTTGTCCATCAGAGGATTTTGGCCGTTGTCGTTGGCAAAGGTGTAGTCGTACAGATAGCGGTCTTGCAGGCCCTGGGCCTTCCGGCGCTTGATACGCTCCATGCGGCGCTGCCGTTCCTCGGCGGCTTTGCGCTGTTCCTCGGCCTCCCGCTGGCACTGGCAGATACAGCGGGGCATGAAGTAGCCGGGTTTCCCAAAGCATGGCACAACGGTCTGCCTCTGGCCGCCGCACCTCTTACAGTGAATGAGGCCGTCTGCCGGGTCTATGTACTCGTCCCCGGCCAGTTCCACACCGGCGGCTGCCTTGTCGATCAGCGCCCGGATTTCTGCGGTAATCTCCATCATACGGTTTCATCCTCCTTTACGCTGTAATCCCGGTTGCGGGTGGGCGGGGCCGCCTTTTTCGCGTCCTCACCGGCCCAGCGCCGGATGGTGGCGGCATGGCTTTGATACCGCTTGCCGGTAGAAGCCATATACTCGGACAGCTTTTCGATGTACTGGCCCCATACGGTGGGAAAACTGGCCTGCAAGTCCGCCAGTTCCTCGTCCGTCAGGAAAACATTCTGGTAACGGCCATAGGCGCGGGCGGGGCGTCCCTTCTCTATCTCTCTCTTTATCTCTATCTCTTTCTCTAACTCTATCTCTATCTCTGGTGGACGAATGTCGGACAAATGTCCGCCGTTTGTCCGAGGCGCGGAAAGAGCCTTGTTTTGAAGCCTCGCTGCCCGCTTTCGCTCGGCCTCGGTGGAGGACTGTCCGATCAGCAGTTCGATATTGCTCATGTAAAAAGTGCCGCTGTCCAGCACTTCCACAAGGCCCAGCTTCAGGAAGATTTGCAAGGCCCTCTCCACAGTGCCAATCTGCTGGCGGGTGATGGTGGCGATCATCTGCGCTGTGTAGGGGATATTCTCGTCAAGCTGGAGCCGCCCGCCGTGTTTCAGGGATTTCAGATACAGCTTGAGCAGGATATTGGAGTACAGCACACCGTCCTGCATACTTTCCAGCAGCACGATGGAGTCATCGTCAAAATAGTTTTCTTTGAGTTTCAGGTAGTAATATTTTCGATTGTCTGACATGGGTTCCTCCTTGGGGTTCGTTTTGGGCTTCTGTACGCATTTAGAGGGCCGTTTTGGGGGGCAGAGGATAAATCTATCAGGCCCCCGCCGACACCCTCGAAAAAGTCCTTGATTTACAAGGGGTTTTCGGCCCCTAAAGCGTGACACTTAGCCCTCTGTTTGCGCTTGCGCTGGGCGGCCTTGATACGCTTCATGCGCCCGGCACATTCCGGGCAGTATTTGGCCCGGTTGGAGCCGGGGGTGAACAGCGCCCCGCAGACGGCGCACCGCTTGGCGTCCAGGCGGTGGAACAGGGCCGTTTCCAGTTCTCTGTCCAGCGGCAGCACCGCCGCCCGGAACCACCGGCACAACAGGGAGTAGGAAATGGACTGGACGCAGACACATTCCTCCCCATCGTCCAGCGCGATACAGTTGCCGCCGTCATAGTTGCAGCACTCATGTACCAGCCGCCGCGCTCTGCGGTACTGGCGGTAGTCCATGACGGGGATGGGTTCAGGCTTGCTTTTCTTCATGCTGGCACTTCCCACACCCGCCGCAGTTGTCGCAGCCGTGGCAGGCATGGGCCTCCGGCTCCGGGCCGGTGGGCGCGTCTGCCGGTTCCGGCTGCAAGAGGGCAAGGGGCAGGCGAATATTCAGGTGGACAGTGACGGGTAAAATAATCTGCTTCATACAGTGACCTCCTTCCATGAATTTACTGTTAAATATTCGTGCAAAGTATTGCTTTCTTCGTGCAAATGGCATATACTAAAAGTACCAGCAGAAAGGGGTTGATGATATGGCTGGAAATACCACAAACATCAGTATCCGCATGGACGCGGATTTGAAGGCACAGGCCGACGCCCTGTTTGCGGAACTCGGCATGAATTTATCCACGGCGTTCAACATCTTCGTGCGCCAGTCGCTTCGTGAGGGCGGCATTCCCTTTGAAGTGAAGCTGGAACAGCCCAACAAGGAAACGATTGCTGCCATGCTGGAAGCGGAAAGGATTGCAAAAGACCCGTCTGTAAAGGGCTACAATGACCTTGACGAGTTGTTTGCCGACCTGAAAAAATGAGGAAAACAAAGTACACCGTCAAGTACACAACCGGCTTTAAGAAGGACTACAAACGGGCGATCAAGCGCGGCCTGAAGATTGAATTGCTGGAGCAGGTCGTGGCGCTGCTGGCGATGGGTGAACCGCTGCCGGAGAAGAACCGCGATCACGATCTGTCCGGCGATTGGGTGGGCCATCGGGAATGTCACATCCTCCCGGATTGGCTGCTCATTTACCGCATCGAGGATGATGTGCTGGTTCTGACGCTTGCCCGCACCGGGTCGCACAGCGACTTGTTCGGCAAATAAACCGTCTGCCGCCGTATGGGTGAAACCTGTACGGCGGTTTTTCTGTGTGTAAAAGGGTGTCGTGAAACGCGACGCACCTCAAAGGGGTCGCCAAAACGCCGTACCCTTTACCGCTCCGGCCCCCGGTCGCGGGGCTTGTCCCGTTCCTGGCGGGCCAGTTGGTCGGCGGCCTTGCGGAGCCGTTCCACAGCTTTCAGCTCCTCCCGCATGGCTTTCATGTCGATGCTGTCTACCTGTTTCTGGGCGGTCAGCAGGTCGATCTCACGCCGCCATTCCTTCGGGTTGATTTCTTCGCCGCTGGCTTTCAGTTCTTTCAGATACCGGGCCGCCGCGTCATAGAGGATCAGTTCCCGGCTGTGGCGCTGCTCGAACAGTTCCCGTTTCTCCGGCTTCACCTTGGCAAACTGCTTATGGACGGTCTTGTACTCGTTGTACTGCGCCCACATCTCCCCCCGCTCCGTGAGGACAGCGATCCGGCGCTCGGCCTTAACGATCTCTCGCCGCAGGTCATAGTAGCGGGTATTCATGTCGGCAATTTTTTCATGGAGCTGCTGCATGGATTGGATGCCGTTGGCATTCAGGAAATTGAACAGGGCGGCGCTCTCCTGCAAAGCCCGTATCTTGCCGGTGCGGGTGTCAGGCCGCTTGAGCTGCTGCTGGGTCTCCCACAAGTCAACCATGCTGGGCTGCTGGCCCTCCGGCTTCTCGGCCTCGGCCTTAGACCAGTTGTAGAGGCGGGTAATGCGGGCCTTGATTTCTTTCAGCAGCTTGTTGTCGGCGGCGATCTGCCGGTTGACTTCCCCCTTGTCTGTGCGGATACCGCGCTTCTCCATCTGGCTGGCCGCTGGCCCCAGGTGGACAGAGGGGATTTTATCAATGCCACGGCGCTTGTAGCTGCGGTGGTCTACCAATGCAGGCTGACCGGCGGCCTCCAATGCCCGGTTGGTATAGGCCGCCCATGCCGCCCGCCAAATCTCCACATTCCCTTTGTCGTTCCAGTCGGTGGTGTCCTCCCGGTGGTTCTTCCAGCCGCCTTTCCCATCCGGGATACGCTGGCCGTTCTCGTCCAGGTCGTATGCCTTGCGGCACTTTGCGCCCCATGCGCCATTTTCTTTCAGGGGCCGGACGGTCAGCATGATATGAACATGGGGGTTGCCGGTTCCCTTGTCATGGATGGCGAAGTCGGCGCACATCCCCTTGTCCACAAAGTTGTCCTTTACATAGGCCCGGACAAGGGCAAGCTGCTGTTCCCTGGACAGTTCGCGGGGCAGGGCCGCCTCAATCTCGCGGGCAAGCTGGCTGTCCCTGGCTTTCTCGATCTGCTCCACACTGTTCCAGAGGGTGGAGCGGTCTGCAAACTCCGGCGGGGCGTGGGCGGGCAGCATGATTTCCGCATGGACAACGCCGCCTTTCCGGGTGTAATCATGGGTCAGGCCGTCCCATTCATTCGTCAGCTTGGTTCCGCTTCGGTAGGCGGCTGCGGCAACAGCGGAACGGCCCTCGCTGCGCTTGATGATACTGACGGGGATATGGCAAAAATCTATGAGTGGCACCTCCTTTCGGCGGGGATATTTCAGGCTCCGTGGAGCCGAACAGACGCGAAGCGGGTGTTTGGCTGCGCGGGGCGCACAAGGGGTTTGGGGAGTGTAGCTCCCCATCGCGGACGAAGTACGCAACAGCCCCCGGCAGGGCGCACGACACCGGCAACGGTGTATAAGTGCGCCCTTGTAAACAAGGGACTTACGGCTTGTCCCCGGATTTCGGCAGTTTTGCGGCCAGTTCCGCCGCCCCCGGAAGATGGGACAGGGCAATCAGGAACGCCTTGACCTCTACGCCGGGAAGGTCGGAGGCCAGAGGAAAAATGCCCTCCAAAATGGCCCCGCGCTCAATTAGGCGGCGGGTGCGGGCCTTGCGTTCCTCATTGCGCTGCTTGTTCTCCAAAATCTTCTGGCGGTTCTCAAGCTGCCGGATCTCCTTCAGGACTTCTTCGCGCTCGTCTTTTTTCTGTTTCGCTTGGGCGGTAATTTCTTTGTGCATATCGCGTCCTCCTTCAGCGGCTCCATCCAGCCGCGCTTGATAAAATATTTCCGTAGTTTCAAAATGGCGTCCCGGACGGTATTGGTAACAAGGCTCACACTGGCAATCCCCTCGTCCTCCGCAATCTCCCGGTACTTCTTGCCCTCCACAAAACGGGCGTGCAGGCGGCGGGCCTGCGTGGGCGTTAAGGTGGCAAGGGCCTCCCGGAGCCGCTGCAACATCAATTCATGGGCTTCTTCTTGTTCCCGGCGTGTTTCTTCTTCCAGCAGAGTGTCCTCAGCGGAGAGGGCATGAGAGAGCAGGTGGTATTCCAGACCGGGGGAATAGTCCATCGAGTAAGTATGGCTCCATAGCCGCTGCTCGGAGTTGTGGTCGGTGCGCCATTCCTCCGCGATGGCGTCGGCGATCTCGTCCGGCAGTTCGATGAAGGTGTCTGTTTCGTAGAGGGGGTAATAATACTTTTTCAGGTTGATGGTTTTCATAGGCCGCTTGTCCATTTCCGGCGCATGAAGTACCGGCGCAGCCGCCGGAGCGCCGCATGGATGGACTTCCCCGCCTGGGATGGAGTGATACCTTCCATCGCGGCAATGTCCTTCACTTTCATCCCCAGCATATACCGGGCATGGACGCGGCGGGCCTGCGCTGGGGTCAGAGAGGAAATGGCCTCATAGAGCCGCCGGAGCAGTTCAGCATATTCGGCCTGCGCCTCCTTTTCCATCAGGCAATCCTCCGGCGATGGCTGCGCCCAGCCGATGGCGGCATTCTCAATCCCATCATCGCAGTCAAGGGAGTAAAACGCCTTGTAGCGGTACATCTTGCGCTCCCTGGCGGCCTCGGCCCGCTTGTCCAGCAGGAACGCTTCAACGATTTCATCTGACACCTCCACAAAAGTGTCCTCGGTGCAGAACGGGTAATACTGTTTGAGGTTGATCGTCTGCATAGGCCCGCCCTCACTCTGCCGGGAAAAGGCAGTCATAGCAGCGGCGCATATTCCGCAGGCCCCGCCGGATGGCAACGCTGACCTTGCTGCTGTCTACGCCCTCCCTCCGGGAGATTTCCGGCTGGCTGATACCGGCGATGTAGTAGGCCCGGACGCGACGGGCCTGTGTCGGGGTGGCATGGGCCAGGGCTTCCGGCAAGGCGGCCAGCAGCCGCAGATGGGCGGCCCGTTCCTCGCGCTCCAAAAGGATTTCCTCCGGCGATCTGCCGTGTTCCAGCGCGTAGTTCTCCGCCCAGCTATATGCGTCCAGGGAGTACCAGGCGCGGTGGTAGACCTTCCGGCGCTCATAGTTGTTCATCTCGCGCTGGGCCTGCCGCATGGCCTCCCAAACCTCGTCACTGACCTCTACAAACTCGTCGTGCCGGTAGTGGGGATAAATCCACCGCAGATTGATGGTTTTCATAGGCTTACCTCCTGAAAATGGGAGAGGCGGGCAGCTTGTCCGCTGTCCGCCTCCCGCTGGGATAAGGGAAACAATCCCTTTCACCTGGTAGCCCGAAAAGGGGTCATTCGTATGGGTGGTTTCTCAAAATTTTTTTGAAAATTTTTCTGACCGCTTCAATGGAGCCTTGCACCGAACTCTTGGAGCAGCCGCACAGGGCAGCGATCTCCGAAAAAGTCAGCCCGTCCAGGGCATAGAGCAGGAACCGGCGGCGCTGTGCCTCGGTGCAGGTATCCAGGACGGCCATCAGCTCGCCCAGCGTTTCCATGCGGCAAAGGTAGTCCTCCAGCGTTTCGCCGTAGATACCCGCGCCCTCGGTGGCAACTATGTATTCGTCAAACTCCCGGCCATCCCAATGCCGCCGCTGCTCATGGGACAGGTTCTCGGCTTTGTGGTCAGCCCGGTCAAGAAATTCATAGACTTCCAGCGTGACCTCCACGGCCACAGCTTGTCCGTTGTAATGGATGGTGACTTCCATCGGCCTTTCCTCCGTTCAGATTTTTGCGGGAAAATCTGAACGGAGCGGCGGGGAGCGGCACCGGGGACAGGGTTCAGGCCATGTTGACCCGATGTTCCATCCCCACAGGTATGAAAAAGCGCCCGGACAGCATGAAGCTATTCGAGCGCAAAAAATACGGTATTCAGTTACATTGTGACAATTTTCGCACTGGCTGCCAGACGGGGCCTGTTCGGTGGCCGGGCTTTTTTTGACGATAGTGCAAACATCGTCTGAATTTGTCGGCGGTCAGTGTGCTTCATGGCGGCTCCCTCCTAAAGCCGCCGTGTCAGCGTGTAGGCGTCACTCCTTTGTCGAGGGCATAAGGAACGGCGGCCTTGATGTTACTCAAAACCGCCGCAGTACCCTGAAAATCCATTATGGGCGCACGAAGCTGCCTGCCCTGCAACGGTTTTTTCTTTCCCCGTCTGGCGGGGCAGGATAGCTTGTCTTATTCGGTTTATTCTTGGTCTTGTGCGGCTGCCTCTTTCAGCCGCGAAAAGCTCTCATCGCTGATGATGTGTTCAATCCGGCAGGCATCGGCCTCCGCAGTTTTTGGGTCAACGCCTGCCGCGATAAGTTGCTCGGTAAAAAAGCAATGGCGCTCATAGATTTTTTCGGCAACCTCGCGGCCCACATCGGTCAGATGGAGAAAGTGATCCTTGTCCATCGTGAGAAAGCCGCCGTCCCGCAGGGTCGCCACCGCATGGCACACGCTGGGCTTTGACACCTCCATGTGCCGGGCCACATCTACGGAGCGTACCATACCGAGTTTCTTTTGGAGAACAAGGATGGTTTCCAGGTAGTCCTCCCCGGACGCATGAAGTTTCATCAGTACCTCCTTATTACGAATTAAACGCTTAACTTCCAATTTGCAGAAGCTGTCTGTAAATCGACCAGTCTATGATAGAGGCCATTTTCTTTCATAAGTTCTTCGTGAGTCCCGTTTTCGGCTACAATACCATCTGACAATACAACAATGTTATCGGCAGCCTCCACCGTCCTCATTCGATGAGCGATAATAAGAACCGTCTTGCCTTTTACCAGCCTGGATATTGCGTTTTGAATTTCAGTTTCGTTATCTACATCAAGAGAAGCAGTAGCTTCATCGAGAAGAATAACAGGAGCATCTTTCAAAAGAGCGCGTGCGATGGAAAGCCGCTGGCATTCACCGCCTGATAGCGTAGAGCCGTTTTCTCCAATCACTGTCTGATAGCCGTCAGGTAATTTTGAAATAAATTCATCACACTGCGCTGCTTTAGCTGCGACAATCACTTCCTCGTCCGTAGCGTCCTTTTTGCCAACGCGAATATTTTCCATGATGGTGTTATTAAACAGCACAACATCTTGAAAAACGATAGAGAAGTTTTTCATCAACATGGTTGAATTTAGCGGAGCAATATCGGTTCCACCCAACAATATTCTTCCTCCGTCCAGAGGATAAAATTTGGCTGCCAGTTTTGCGACTGTACTTTTGCCGCCGCCGGACGGGCCAACCAATGCCGTGACCTGTCCCTGTTTTGCAGTAAACGAAACATCCTTCAGTACCGGTTTGCCCTTTTCGTAAGAAAACTGGACATGATCGAATGTAATATCGTACCCGTTTGTATGGATATTCTTCTCGCCGGTTTCTTCCGGGTATTCCTCTATTTCTTTCAAACGGTTTACCTGAAGCTGTACAGAGAACAGCTCCGCCATATTTGACATCGCCCCGGAAAGCGGATCATAAAGGCGGGAGGCAGCAATCAAAAACAGAATATAGGTAAACAGAGAGGTACCTCCACTTACCACAAGACCGTTACCTACTACAATCACCGTTGCCAAACCGAGCCGTAAAAACATCTGGCCGGTTGTCAGCAGACTTGCCGTTGTCATTTCGGATGAAATTTGTGCTTTTTCTGCGGCATCCATCTTTGCGTCCAATTTGCGAAGATAATCTTCTTCCTGATTGCAGGCTTTTATATCCTGTACAGTTTCCAAACACTCCTGAATACCCTCTGCAAGCTCCAGTCTGGCGTTCATGTGTTTTTGGTTGAGTTTTTCCTGCCATTTCCGTGACAGAATAACGATTGCAAATGAAATCGGAGCTAGGAAGACTCACCAATCAGCGGCTCCACAGCACAGCTATCATATATTGAATTGTATTTGTTATCTCCTTACCTTCTGTGAAGGTGGAGCAATAACCGTCTCATACTGATCACATCGAACACGGTTTCCCGGCCACAGGCTTTGCACTTGGCCTGTATGTGACCACGGGAATCCTCGAATACGGCGATAGCGTTATGCCCACAATAGGGACACTTCACCATACGCATCTTCTGGTTTACAATGGCGCTTCGCGCCCTGCGGATTTTCTCCTGCATCTCAGGTGAAGGCTCTGAGACACGAATGCTTTTCTTCATGCCCATACCTCCAACGGATCGCTATACTCACTGTATGGCCGGGTTTCCAAGTGGCCGAGCTGTTTCAGCCGGATGACGGCGGCTGTCTTGGAAACGCCGAACTGCTGGCAGATCATATCAAGGGCAACCTTATCCCAATAGGCATAGGTGCCATCATAGCTGATGAGCTTCCGCCCCCTGGCATAGTATGCAACGGCAAGATCGATTTCCCGCTGGGGCATCAGGATGGCCGCGCCTAAGACATTGGCTTGCCATTCATTCCAGTCCTCGCGGGTCTTTAGTTCCCGGAGCGAATAGGCTGTCCGGGCGGAGTATTTCCGCCGACAAGCTTCCCGGATTTTGTCTGTCTCCATCTGGAACAGGATTTGATGAGCGCACTCATGGGCAAGTGTAAACCGCCGTTTCCCGCAGAGCTTGCGAACCTGTGAAGGCTCGATAAAGTTCCTATCCATCAGGACTTCGTTTCGGTGCAGCGGGATTTTGCGCTGAAAGCCTCTGTCCTCCACGATGTACTCGGTATCGGTGTAAGCTGTCAGTCCGCAGATGCTTCCGTCCTCAGACAGATAAGCGAACGAAACATTCAGGTCGAGATATTCACGGGCAAACTGGTCAATCGGCGTACCGCGAGGCAATCGCCTCCCATCCGTATCGGGTCCGAAAAAGAACTCGTTAAAATCTTTTGTAACCGCCGCAGCGATTTCTTCAATCTCTTTGTGCGATAAAATCATCTGGCTCCCTCCTTTGCTTCTACAAACCATTTTGTTCCCTCCTGAAAGAGGTACGATTCCCTCCCACGGATCATCACAGTATAACGAATACCGCCGCCTCCAACTTTTTTAGAAGCTGCACGGCATTTGTACAGGATTTGGTCAATCTGAAAAATCAGGCCGTTTTCCCAGCGGATGAACCGGGGATGACATACTCCTTCTTCGTCAACATCCAAGTTGACCGAAACATACGCCTTCCGGCAATGTGTGTTCGTCATAGCCTACCTCCTATTGTCCTGAAAGTTACGCAAAACCGCGCATAACTCGTTTGTTTCTGTTGACACCCGCACTGTTCGTGTGGTATCATTAACACGAACGGTACTTTCGTGTTTGCAAAGAGTATAGCACGAACGAAATTTTCGTGTCAACCACTTTAGCGAAACTTCTGTTCGTGTTCACAAAAATTTTTAGAAAGAGGTGCCTTATGAGCTTCAAGGACAGACTAAGGGAAAAAAGGTTGGAAGCGAATCTCACACAGGTGCAGCTTGCGGAAAAAGTGTCGATAAGCGCAAGGACTATTCAGAATTATGAGTTGGGTACCCGCAAGCCTACGAAGTACGAGGTTGTCGAGAAATTAGCGACGGTTTTAGACACCACTCCTGAGTATCTGCTTGGGCAAAGTGGAATGCTTGTTGTCGCGGCGCATGAGAAGGGTGGCTCCAAAGCAGCCAAAGATATAGATGAGCTTGTCAGTGAAGTGACTGGTATGTTCGCCGGTGGTCGGCTCAGTGACGAAGCGCTCGATGGCGCGATGAAGGCGCTGAACGAAGCCTATTGGATTGCCAAAGAGAAAAACAAGAAATACACTCCAAAGAAATACCGTAAGGGGACAAGCGAACAGTGAGGCTATTCGCTGTTTGCGATGCCCCCATCAGCGGGAGGTGAGACGATGAATGCTGAAAATTTCTCGAAGGTCGGCAGCAGGCTTGTAAAGCGCTGCGGAACGCGAGATCCATTTAGCATAGCGCGGCAGCTTGGCATTGAAGTCCTGTTCTGTGAGGACTTCGGCCCTCTGAAAGGGATGTATCGGGTGATCAAGCGCAGCCGTTTTATCTTCATAAACGAAAACCTAAGCGGTCAGATGCAACGGATCGTCTGCGCTCACGAGCTTGGGCATGACCAGTTGCACCGCAATCTGGCGAAAGGAAGCGCAATACAGGAGTTCATGTTGTACGACATGACCACAAAGCCGGAGTATGAGGCAAACATCGTCGCAGCAGAAATCCTGCTCGACACTGATGAGATCCTTGAGTACATCTATGGCTATGGCTATACATCCGAACAGATCGCACGGGCGATGGAAACGGACATTAACCTTGTCGCATTGAAAATCGCCCACTTGGCGGAAACCGGGTATGACCTCCGGCGCATTGAACATAAGAGCGACTTCCTGAAATAAAGACTTTACGATGGAGGCGACGAACGATTTGAACTATGACTCCTATCTTGCCCGTGCCATAGAGATTTTTAACGACAGGATGGATGCTGATTTCACAGGGGATAACATCATCCTTACCTGTTTCATGACAGAGGATCAGAAGGAAATTTTCGAGCAGTTCTGCTCCAAGTATTTTCCTTACCGACTGAACGACCGGTATCAGGAGGAAGGCTATTTTGATTTCCGGGCATCCTCTTTTATCGGGATAGATAACGGCGGTAAGGACGGCATCCTGCTCCGCACGGACATACCCTATCATCCAGTTGAACTGCTCCATATCTTCCTGCATGAGCTGGCGCACATCTACTGCGCTCACCACGAATTGGACGGGAAGAGCTTCTATGACGAATACTGTGAAGACTACGCGCAGACCAAGGAAGAAGACGGCATCATCAACGCGGGGTACGCTGTTTGGCGTGAGTGCATTGCGGAGGTTATCGCCATTGAGCTTGACGATAGCTGCGAAATCGTCCCCCTCAAGGAGAAGGCAGATGTACTCCGGCAGCTCAAAGGCGAAATTGAGCCGGTAGACGGGAAACTGGCGGTCAGTGAAATTCTGGCGGCTGTTATGACCAGCTCAGAGATTGAGGCTTCTCAAACATGGGAGGAAGCAGAAACAGCCATCCTTAGCCTGAACCTGTTTGATACCCCGCCGGAGATGGATCTGTTCCGCCTTGTCTATACACAGCTCCGCACCACCTTCCTTGAGATTGATGTGGACTTCATCCATGAGCTGGGCTATCTATACTTAAATATTCTTTCTCTGGCTGTCATCCGCAATTTGCGCCAAAACTGATTTGTTAAAGTTGGGAGTGAGTAAAACGATGGAGAAAATGGAGAACATTGTGTTCGACCGTAACTATGAAGAAGACAAGCCTGACCCACTGGCTCAAGCAATTTTTGACCGGGTAAACGCCCCCGGTGGCTTTTTAGAAGAGTTTTCAAAGAAGATGGATGCTATCCCAAAGGTGATAGTCCCGAAGGATAAGGAAAACTACGAGTATTTGTTGGAAAGATGCGATGAGTTTGCAAAGCGTCATCACGGCAAGATTCATGGTGTCGTTGACTTTGAACATTGGGATGCTCACATCGACCTGACGCTGCCTATGCTTGAGTTTGATGATTCGGAGGATATGTCGCTCCTAAAAGACATCGGGGAAAAGGCGCATTATTGCTGCATTACCACGCAGGAAGACAGCAAGTTCCGTTTTCATGTTATGATCAATTATTTTGAGGAAATCATGTCGGAGGAATACGGCGACTATCTGAAATTTGAAACGCTTGCTGAGGACGAAGAGCTGGCGGCTATGCTCAATATGGGTATCAGCGAAGAAGATGAAGCCGTTGTCCGTTTGATTGGGGAAATCCTCGACCGGTTCGACAATGAAACTCATGTGGACAAAACAACCGCATTTAAGGCAGTAGCCAGCTACTTAATTCAGAAAGACCCTGACGCAATCAGTTATGAACTGATTGCCGCCACGCTCACCGCCTTATTGGAAAAAGTTTTGGACGATGAAAAACACAAGGAGGACTGAACCCATGAAATATCTTCTCTACCGCTCTTTTGGGAATCTTGAGAAGGATGTCAAGAAGCACGAATTGGTTGCCGTTGAGTACGGAAAAGACATTGACGATGTGACCGATGTGCTGATTAAAGCGGCAGCGGATGACCTTGCCGGTATGCCGGAATATGAGCGCTGCGAGACAGCGGCTTATGCACCGGAGCCGATCAAAGACTTTCGGAAGGTGCGCCGCTATCAGTACGAAATGACGGGCATCGTCTATCCACCGAATGCTGACAAGAACATTCTGATCGACTTTGGCATTGTAGAAACACAAGAATAAATAAGCGTGCTTGCTCTTCTAAAGATCTGATATAAAGAGCAGCAAGCCCTATATAGGAGCAGTGAAACAAAAGTGATTATTTTGATTACCGGTGCGTCTCACACAGGAAAAACTCTGTTGGCTCAAAAACTCCTCGAAAAATACAACTATCCGTATCTGTCGATTGACCATTTGAAAATGGGGATGATTCGCAGTGGAAACACACAGCTTACACCTGTGAGCGATGATACCGAATTGACGATGTTTTTATGGCCGATTGTCCGGGAAATAATTAAAACCGTGATTGAAAATCGGCAAAATTTGATTATTGAGGGATGCTACATTCCATTTGACTGGAAAAAAGATTTTACTGACGAATACCGCAAAGATATACGAGGCTATTGCCTTGCGATGAGTGAAAACTACATAAGAATGCATTTCGATGACATAAAACAATTTGCAAATGTTATTGAAAACCGTTTAGATGATGAGGATTGTACTTTAGATAATGTGTTGAAAGATAATGCGCGTACCTTGTCTCTTGCGAAAGAAAATGATCTGGACTATATACTGATTGATGGTGAATACAAAATAGATATAGCGTTATTTTGATGACTTCCCATTGTAAAGTTGACAATGAAGATGGGTGATTTTGAAAAGTTGAAAGGCGGGTGGAATTGTGCCCCTTCAAATTGTACGAAACGACATCACAAAGATGAAGGTTGATGCTATCGTTAACGCGGCAAACAGTTCCCTTCTGGGAGGCGGCGGTGTTGACGGCTGCATCCATCGGGCTGCAGGACCGGAGCTGCTTGCCGAGTGTAAGATGCTGGGCGGCTGCGAAACCGGCAGCGCGAAAATCACAAAGGGATATAGGCTTCCCTGCAAGTATGTGATCCACGCCGTCGGCCCGCGCTGGCGGGACGGCAAGCACGGAGAACGGGAAAAGCTTGTCTCCTGTTACCGCACTTCTCTTGCACTGGCGAAGGAGCACGGCTGTGAGACGGTTGCCTTTCCGCTAATCTCATCGGGCATCTATGGCTACCCGAAAGACCAGGCGTTGAAAGTCGCCATAGACACGATCAGCGACTTTCTTCTGGAAAATGACATGACGGTCTATATCGTCATCTTCGACCGCAAGGCATATCAGATCGGCGAGAAGCTGTTCTCCGACATTGCCGCATACATAGACGATACTTATGTGGATGCGCATACGGATAGCCGCGCTTCACAGCTTCGCCGGATGCAGATGCTTTCGGAGGAAGCAATATGTGGCGCTCCAATGGCGGCAAGCACGAAAAGTCTTGACGATGCTCTTTCGCAGATCGACGAGAGCTTTTCTGAAATGCTGCTTCGGAAAATCGACGAGAAAGGCATGACCGACGCGCAGTGCTACAAGAAAGCGAACATCGACCGCAAGCTCTTCTCGAAGATCCGCTCAGACAAGCTGTATAAGCCGTCGAAGCCCACGGCGCTCGCCTTTGCGATTGCCTTGGAACTTCCGCTGGATGAAACGAAAGAAATGCTCATGAAGGCAGGTTTTGCCCTCTCACACTCCAACAAGTTTGACATCATCATTGAGTATTTCATTGAGCACGGGAACTACAATGTCTTCGAGATCAATGAGGCTTTGTTCGCCTTTGACCAGAGTTTGCTTGGAGCGTAAGGAGAAACTATGTGGCTGAAACTCAATTTAAGTGGCATAAGGCTGTCCATGCAGATCAGGAATTATCGTAGGACATCCGAAGAGGACTGGCTTTCGGTGTGGTGTAAAACCGATTTCTCTTTTGTAGCCGACAAGTGGCTCAATTATTGTGAAGATGATAGTGAGGTTTTCCTTGCCCGCGAAATTGAAGACCTTGCAAAATCGCTGGATGATCTGTTAAACGACCGGCTTACTGCCCCGACTGAGTTTAACTGCATTGAGCCGGATTTCAATTTCATCCTCAACCCGAAGAAGGATTTGCGGCTTGATCCTAAGGTCCTATATGTCAGACCAGGCTGTGAAATTGTCGATATTGATATGGAGTGGAAAATCTCATTCTGGCACGATGGACTGACCGCCAACTACCTATCCGTCACTCTAAATAGAACGGATATAGAGAGTTTATTGCTATACCTACGGCTTGTTATGGGTGAGGTACGGGAAAGTTCCCCTGAGATAAAAGCGCTCATAAGCAAAGGTGTCATATCGTCCTAAGTCATAAAGGAGGATCAGAGAGCAATGAACCGCGAACAGTTCATACAATATATTTCAGATGAATATGGCGTTGATGAGGAATACCTCTTCGCAAAGCATCCACTCTTCTGTGTGTTCCGGCATTCAAATAACCGTAAATGGTTTGCGGTTGTGATGGATGTGCCTAAAAACAAGCTGGGATTAAGGGGTGCAGATGCTCTTGATGTGGTAAACCTCAAATGCGACCCCATCCTCATCGGCTCGCTGCGGAAAGAACCCGGCATCTTCCCGGCTTACCACATGAGCAAAGCGAACTGGGTCTCAGTCGCCTTAGACGGCAGTGTGCCGGACGAACAGATAAAAATGTTGCTGGATATGAGCTATGACGCAACCGCGCCCAAGATAAAGAGAAAAGCCAAACAAAGCTGATACCGTTGAAAGGAGGCAGCCGGAGCATGAAGCAGCGCACCTATATCGCAATCGATCTGAAAAGCTTTTATGCTTCGGTTGAATGCCGCGAGAGAAACTTAGACCCGCTGGACACAAACCTCGTCGTTGCGGACGAGAGCCGGACGGACAAGACCATCTGCCTTGCGGTCACACCCTCTCTCAAGAGCTACGGTATCTCCGGGCGTGGGAGGCTGTTTGAAGTCAAGCAGCGCGTCAAGGAAGCAAACGCCGGACGGCAGCATGACGCGCCGGGGCGAAAGCTGGAAGGCTCGTCGTATCTCTTCTCCGAGCTGCAAGAGAATCCGTCCCTTGCCATTGACTTCATCATCGCGCCGCCGCGCATGGCTTACTACATGGAGCACAGCACCCGCATCTATCAGGTTTACATGAAGTATGTTGCGCCGGAGGACATCATCGTCTACTCCATCGACGAGGTGTTCATGGATGTCACCGACTACCTCGCCACCTACAAGCTGTCTCCCCATGACCTCGCCATGAAGATCATTCTGGATGTCCTCTCGACAACCGGTATCACGGCAACAGCGGGGATCGGATCAAACCTCTACCTCTGCAAAGTGGCGATGGATATTGTCGCCAAGCACATTCCAGCAGATAAGAACGGAGTCCGCATTGCCGAGCTGGATGAGATGAGTTATCGCAAGACGCTTTGGTCACACCAGCCCCTCACCGATTTCTGGCGGGTAGGCAAAGGATATGCCAAGAAGCTTGAAGAGAACGGGATGTTCACGATGGGCGATGTTGCCCGTCGTTCCATCACAGATGAAGACTTGCTTTACAAGCTCTTCGGCAAGAATGCGGAGCTGCTGATTGACCACGCATGGGGCTGGGAGCCTTGCACGGTTGAAGCTGTCAAGGCGTACAAACCGGAAAGCAACAGCTTGGGATCGGGACAGGTGTTGCACCAACCTTATGAGGCAGACAAAGCGCGGCTCGTTCTCCGGGAAATGGCAGACCTTCTCTCGATGGACTTGGTTGACAAAGGCTTTGTCACTAACCAGCTCGTTGTCACGATAGGCTATGACATTGAGAACCTGACCGACCCGGAACGCAGGAGGAAGTATCGCGGCGAAGTCGTGAAGGATCACTACGGGCGGCAGATACCGAAACACGCCCACGGCACAATCAATCTGGAACGCTACACCTCTTCCACGAAGCAGATCATGGATGCCGCCGGGGAATTATTCGACCGGATTACAGACAAGAGCTTGCTCATCCGGCGGCTGAACATCACAGCGACCCATGTGATTGACGAAGCCTCTGCTCCTTCTTCTAAGGACAATTATGAGCAGCTTGACCTCTTCACCGATTATGCTGCGCTTGACGCGAAGCGCAAGCAGGAAGACGAAGAGCTGGCACGGGAAAAGAAAGTACAGCAAGCCATGCTCACCATCAAAAAGAAATTCGGGAAAAACGCCATTCTCAAGGGGATGAATCTTTCGGAGGGAGCGACGGCAAAGGACCGGAATGAACAGATTGGAGGTCACAAGGCATGAGCGATGATTACAAGGACATCATCAATCTCCCTCACCATGTCTCATCAAAAAGACCGCAGATGCCGATGCTGGACAGAGCCGCGCAGTTCTCTCCTTTCGCCGCTCTCACCGGGTACGATGACGCAATTCATGAAACAGGACGGCTGACAGATGAAAAGATCGACCTCAGTGAAGAGGAAAAAGAGGCGCTGGACAGAAAGCAGCAGATCCTCATGGAAAGGCTTGGCGACCATCCTGCGCTGACCGTCACCTACTTCGTCCCGGACGCAAAGAAGTCCGGCGGGGCGTATGTGACAAAGAGCGGAAACCTCAAAAAGATAGACGAGTTTGAACGCCTGATGATGCTCATGGACGGGACGAAAATCCCGCTGGATAATGTCGCTGACATCGAGAGCGAATTGTTCCGCGATATGTTTTGAATGTCGCTTTCCATGCGACCAAACCGAAGACGATTTCTCCTATACTGTGACTGTAAGCAAAAGCAGTCACAGTTTTTCTATATGGGAGGATTCATCATGAAAAAGAACTTAACCGAGATCGTCTTTATCCTTGACCGCAGCGGCTCTATGAGCGGGCTGGAAGCCGACACCATCGGCGGCTTCAACTCCATGATCGAGAAGCAGAGAAAGGCAGACGGCGAAGCGCTTGTCTCCACAGTCCTCTTCGACAATATGAGCGAGGTGATCCATGACCGCGTGAACATCCACGACATCAAGCCGATGACAGACAGGGACTATACCGTCCGGGGCTGCACGGCTCTTCTGGATGCCATCGGCGGTGCGATCCATCACATCGGCAATGTCCATAAGTACGCCCGACCGGAGGATGTCCCGGAGCATACGCTGTTTATTATCACCACGGACGGAATGGAGAATGCGAGCCGGTTTTACAGCAGCGACCGGGTGAAGCAGATGATCGAGCGGCAGAAGGCAAAGTATGGCTGGGAGTTCCTGTTCCTCGGCGCAAACATTGACGCGGTGGAAACGGCGCGGCACTTTGGGATCGGAGCTGACCGAGCCGTCAATTACCACTCTGACAGCGCCGGGACGCAGCTCAACTATGAGGTGCTGAGTGAGGCAATTTCCGCCGTCCGTTGCAGCGCCCCGCTCGGCGCAGATTGGAAGCGCCGGATTGACGAGGACTACGAGAAACGCGGTAAAGGGAAAAAGAAATAAGCTGCACAAGCATGAGGGAAGGCGCTTTCGAGCGCCTTTTTTCTCTTCCATACCGCTAATTTCCTTATAAAATGTCCGTTGTAAAGTGAAGGGGATTTTTACGGGGAGAAGCACCGGGAATACGATTTTGAGAGAATAGCAAGCACAGCCGGTGTCCGTACACACGGCGATTTTCGAGTAAGGGAACCCTCCCCTTACTCTTCAAAATGCTTGTTGGGATGTCTCCCAAACCCTCTATCTTTACGAAAGGACAGATTGCCTATGGCAAATAGAACAAGGCCAATCCGCATTGAGTTCTGCGTGTCAGAAAATGAGCATCGGATCATCAAATCAAAGATGGCGCAGCTCGGAACAAAGAATATGGGAGCGTATCTCAGGAAGATGGCGATTGACGGCTACATCATCAAGGTGGACTACACGCAGCAAAAAAAGCTCGCATCCGCTGTCAGCCGTGCAGCGTCAAATATCAACCTGATTTGTCGCCGCATCAACTCAAAGGGAAACCTCTATGAGGATGATGTTGTGGAGCTGAAAGAGAGGCAAAAGGAAATATGGCAGTTACTAAAATCAAGCCAATCCGAGGAACTGTAAACAAGGCACTTGCCTACATCCTCGACCCGGCGAAGACTGACGATCAGCTCTATGTATCCTCTTTCGGCTGTGCTGCCAGCGACGCAGCGGCAAAGGAATTTGAGTGGACGCGAAATCTCGCTGCTCAGCAAGGAATGCAGATGCCGAAGGTGATTGCCCGACACCTGATTCAATCCTTCGACATCGGAGAAGTCACGCCGGAGATGGCGCATGAAATCGGAAAGCAGTTTGCCGACGAATGGCTGAAAGGCAAGTATGAGTATGTGATCGCCACCCACATAGACAAGGGGCATTGCCATAATCACATCATCTTTAACGCTATCAATTTTGTAGACTACCATGCCTATCGGAGTAACAAGCGGACATATCGGGAAATGCGCCAGCTCAGCGATGAAATCTGTAAGGAGCACGGACTTTCCGTGATCCCGCCATCACAAAGCAAGGGCATGGACTACAAGGAATACACAGAGGCTAAACGCGGTACGAGCTGGAAGCAAAAGCTCAAACAGACCATCGACCGCTGCATCATCACAGCGAAGGATTACGATGAGTTTTTGAAGCTCATGCAGGAAGCCGGATATGAAATCAAGACCGGAAAATACATCTCTTTCCGTGCTGAGGGACAGGAGCGTTTTACCCGTGCAAAGACCATCGGCGACAACTACACCGAGGAACGGATCAAAGAGCGCATTCAGGGGCGCGGGAACCGCAAGCGCCAGATGCAGACCTCTCGCCGTGGTATCTCCCTCATCAGCGATATTCAGGAGCGCATCCAGCTCATCGGCAGCAAAGGTTACGAGCATAAAGCGAAGCTCACAATTCTCAAAGAAGCTGCGCGAACACTCAACTATCTCACCGAGAACAACCTTCTCCAATATGCCGACCTTGAAGCAAAGGCTGAGGACATTCACAGCTCCTATGACCGCATCAGCAAGGAGCTGAAAGGTGTCGAAGCCAGACTTCGGGAGATACAGCCGCTAATCAAAAATATCGGCAACTATCAGCGGCTCAAGCCGGTCAATGAAGCCTATCAGAAAGCCAAAGACAAGACCGCATTCCGGGCAAAGCATGAAGCCGAGTTAGTGATCTTTGAGGCAGCAAAGAGTACGCTCCTTGCCGTTCAGGGTGATAGAAAACTTCCCAGAATGAAGGCTCTACAAGCAGAACAAGAACGACTGACCGAAGAGCAGCAGCGGCTCTATGACAAAAGAGCCAAGCTCAAGAAGGAAGCCAAGCAAATCGACACTATCAAGGCGAATGTCGATAGTTATTTGAGGCCCGTTGCATCTCAGGAGCAGAAAACCAAGAGAAGAAGCGAACTGGAATAATGAAAAGCTCATCAATCCATCAAGAGTAACGGATTGATGAGCTTTTTCATATTGAATTAAGGCTTGACCAGTGTTATAGCTCTTCGTCTAATATGTTCAGACATTTCCCACAGACGATACGATTATATAGCTCGCGTTCTTGAAACTTTTTTGTGAATTATCAGAGGAACTAATTGAAAACACCGAATATGTATGCTATAATTTAAGCTGTATATCTGTATCCACACTGGTGCATGAAAGCTTGAGGTGTAATATGAAGATAAGCTATAAACGGCTATGGGTACTGCTTATTCAAAAAGACATTACGAAAGTTACACTAAAAAGGGATGTCGGCATCTCTGCCGGAACAATGTGTAAGCTTAACAAAGGAGAGGAAGTAGCTCTTTCTGTCCTTCTGCGCATTTGCGATTACTTGGACTGCGACATTGGCGATATTTGTGAGGCTGTAAAAATTGAAGGGGAATAAGTCCATTTTTTTGTACTTTGTATTTGCTATACTTATGTTGAGAAGCTGTAAATCTAATTCCACGAAAGGAGGGGTCATTCATGTGGTGCAACAACTGTAATATTGAAACTAACGATAGCATTTGCCCTCTTTGTGGTGCTCAAACTATTGAGGACCTCCCCGTGGAAATATATTGGTGCGACCATTGTCACACGCCAATAATTCAAACGGCGTCTCAAGCGGATAAAGGTACTTGCCCCCTCTGCAAGGGTAAAACAAAATATATGACCGCTGACCTTCGTCCTGTATTTCCCGAGGAGCGGTTACTTGTTGAGCTTCTTCTGAAAAAAGAACCGCATCAGTATATTGAGAACTCGGTATGGGCAAGCAACAATCGTTATTACATTGATGGCAAATCTATTTCAATTCCTAACGGGCTATACCAAAATGTTGACACTGATAAAATCGCAGAGCTGCTGCATCAGTACCAGAGTGAGAATACATACAAGTTTTTTGATAAGCACATGGCGACCTTCGTCTCGGCTAACCGTGACCGGTTAAATTATCTCATAGATGAAGCACATAACTTCATTCGTAAAGCTGCCAAAAACTTCCCCGAAGAAAGAATCGTTTTGTCTTTCTCAGGAGGCAAAGATTCGACAGTTACAGCAGATTTGGCGGTTAAGGCTTTGAGCAACCCGTCGCTTGTTCATATATTTGGAAACACGACATTAGAGTTTCCAAGCACAATAGAGTATGCTCAGCGTTTTCGGGATAACCATCCTGATGCAATTTTTCAGGTAGCCAAAAATGACGATCAGAACTTCTATGATGTCTGCGAAGATATAGGACCACCTGCAAGAATGATGCGCTGGTGCTGTTCTATGTTCAAAACAGGACCAATTACAAGAGTAATAAATAGTTTGTACCGTAGTCAGCAAATACTCACATTCTATGGAATTAGGAAATCGGAGTCTGTAAGCCGGAGCAAATATAATCGAATTGAAGATAGTGCCGATGCTGTAAAGATTCAGCAGCAAACAGTGGCATCTCCGATTTTCTTCTGGAAAGACATAGATATTTGGCTCTACATAATCGCAGAAAATGTAGACTTCAACGACGCTTATCGTCTCGGCTACGATCGTGTAGGCTGTTGGTGCTGCCCTAACAATAACCAACGCGCTCAGTTTTTGTCAAAAATCTATATGCCTGAGCAATCCAGAAAATGGCGTAACTTTTTGTTGGAGTTCGCAGAGAAAATAGGAAAACCAGATCCCGAAGTATATGTAGATACTGGAAAATGGAAAGCTCGTCAAGGCGGCAATGGTCTTGCATCAGCAAGTGATGTAAAGATTAGATTCACAAACTGCACAGCCGAAGATCATGCCAAAATATACCGGCTGGTCAGACCATTTGATGATGAGCTTATAGGGATGTTTGTACCGTTTGGACGAGTAGCACCTGAACTGGGTAGAAAGTTGCTAAGAGAAGTTGTTGTTCTCGATCACAAAACAAAAATCCCAATTCTCTCTCTCCAACCTTTTAGTCAAGACGGTTATGAATATGCCGTAAAAGTTAGAACAATGAATGTTGCAGACCATGACGATTTACAACGCATGGTTGGGTATCAAATAAGGAAATTCAACGCTTGTAGAAAGTGCTTGAAATGTGAGTCGCTTTGTCGAGCTGGTGCCATTACTATTAGCAGTTTCGGTTACTTCATCGACCCGGAAAAATGCGTCCATTGTAAGGCTTGTATGACTGCAAAGTATCTTGACGGCGGCTGCATGATGGACAAATATCTTAGGACAAAGTAAGCAATGGAGGTTTTTTTATGGCAATGAAGTTTCGTGCCCATGATACATTTTTTATAAGAAAAGGTTGGCTTAGCAAGGGCATGAAGTATGTCCAGAAGAAACCAGATGTGTTCGTTGCTAAAGACGAAAACCCTATGGATGTCCTCGGAATAGGCGCAAACATGGTTAAAGCTCTCCGCTATTGGCTTCAAGCAGTGGGCTTAACCGAAGAGCCGAGCAGCGGCAAGCGCGTTCAAACCTTTACTTCTCTCGGAAATAGTGTCTTTACAAATGATCGCTACATAGAAGAATTGGGTACGCTATACCTACTCCATTATCGGTTATCTTCAAATAAAGATGAGGCAACTGCGTGGTATTTTTTCTTTAATGAGTTTAATATGACGGAGTTCTCAAGAGATGACTTCGTAGAGTTTTTGCAGAGACGCATCCGCATGGAAGAAGGCGAGGTAAGTGTTGCAATACGATCCCTCAACGATGATTTCTCGTGTATCATAAATACTTATTTACCGCGATATAAATCCAACCCCAATCGCATAGCACCAGAGAGCAACATTGATTGTCCATTTGGAGAACTCGGACTGATCGACACACTCAGCAAAGAAAAGAAAACATATCGGAAAGCGATACCTCTCGCAAACTCAATCGATCCATGGATCGCTTTAGCTGTAATTGTTGATCAGGCAAAAGGAGCTAAAGAAATTAGCCTCAATGAATTACTAACTGCTCCCTGCAACATTGGCAAGACCTTCAATCTCGATGCAATCTCCATGCTTGATGTTTTATATCAGGTTGAGAGAATTGGAAAAATTAAAATTAACAGAACTGCCGGTTTGGATGTTATTCACATTTTAGAAGACCTTACATTCCAGGACTGTGTTGATGCGTATTATACAGGCATAAACAAGCAGTGACAGGAGATAGAACTATGAGCAAAATGATCTCTGTTGCATCAGGTTTCCAGTATTCGGTTAATATTGGATATGACCTGAGCAGCAATGAAAAACTGAAAAACTTCATACCTACAAAGTCATCACTCGGTCTCCTTGAAGAAATCCTTCTAAGCACTGCTGAGACATCCACTGAGCGTTCTCGTGTTTTGATCGGGGCATATGGCAAAGGAAAGTCACATATCGTTCTGACTATCCTCTCAATCCTGATGAAACGCGACTTGCGTTTATTTGAAAAACTTCTCCCTAAACTGGAAGAACACCCAAAGCTAAAACAGTGTGTTCTCAATTATTATGAGAGTCCAAATAAAATACTTCCGGTTGTAATAACAGGTAGCAACACAAGTTTGTCCCAAGCTTTCCTACTGGCATTGCAAAGAACGCTCTCGGATAACGATCTTCTTGATGTCATGCCGGAAACGAATTACAAAGCTGCTATCTCTGTTATTGAAAGATGGGAAAAAGATTTTCCCGAAACCTATACGGCATTTGAAGCAGCTATTGATATGCCGGTTGCTGCATTTATAAATGCGCTTTCTACTTACGACATCTCTGCTTATGAGCAGTTTGAACGGGTTTATCCGACACTGACCGCAGGAAGTGTTTTCAATCCCTTTCTTGGTTTTGATGTTGTTGAACTATACGAAAGTGTAGCTAAGGGTTTGATGTCCAAAGGCTTCACCGGAATGTATGTGGTTTACGATGAATTCAGCAAATATCTTGAAGCAAATATTACGGAAGCATCTTTGAGTGATACTAAGATGCTCCAAGACTTTGCTGAAAAATGTAATCGAAGTGGCAAGATGCAGCTCCACTTGATGCTTATTTCCCACAAAGAAATTGCGAATTATATTGACAAACTGCCCAAGCAAAAAGTTGATGGGTGGCGTGGGGTGTCAGAGCGTTTCAAGCATATCCACTTGAACAACAATTTCTCTCAGACATATGAAATCATCTCATCCGTAATTCAAAAAGATGAGACTTTGTGGAGCGCCTTTATCAAGGAACATGAAGATGATTTTGGAGCAATTTCCCAGCGATATGCTACCCATCCGCTATTCTCTGAGAACAGCGATGAATTGAATATCGCATTATATGGCTGCTACCCTTTACACCCTGTTTCGACATTTATTCTGCCGAGACTATCTGAGCGCGTTGCGCAGAATGAACGCACTCTATTCACTTTTCTCTCCGCAGCGGGAAGTGCAACACTACCGTCTTACTTGGCGTGTTCAGACGATAGGTTTGAGTTTATTACCCCGGATGTCATTTATGACTACTTCGAGCCGCTTTTCAAGAAAGAAGTTTATGCCGGTGAGATACACCAGAACTATCTTTTAACTGCAAACATACTGTCACGGATTTCCAAAGAGTCTTTAGAGGCAAAAATCGTAAAGACGCTTTCTCTGTTCTATGTGCTTGGGCAATTTGATAGGCTAAAGCCCACAAAGGATGAGATCGTTGGCGTTTTCTCTTCTGCTTATACGGTGCCTGAGATCACGACTGCCATAGATAATCTTATTGAGCGTGATTATGTTATCTACCTCAAGAGAAGCAATGATTTTTTGAAACTGAAACAAACCTCTGGCGTAGATATTAAGCAGAAAATACACGATTATGCTGAATCTCACGCAAAAAAGGTTTCCGTAAAAGAAACCCTCAATGCCTCGAACTTCGACAACTATATGTATCCTTCCCGATACAACGATGACCGAGAGATGACTCGCTTCTTCTCTTTTGTGTTCATTGACGAAAGCGAGGTAAGACCCGATACAAACTGGGTTATTAAGAGCGAATCCATTGATGCAGATGGCGTGATTTACGCTATCATCCCACATAGTGAGGACTCCATAAAAAAATTAAAGGAAATCCTCCTCGATACAAGCAGAGAATGTGATAGGCATATCTTTATTTTGCCTAATCATTTCACAAGCATTGACGAGGCTGCGCATGAATATGAAGCTGTTTCTTTCTTGCGAGAGACTGCTTCTGACGATCCAGTATTGTTCGATGAGTACGATGTTGTGTATGAAGATTTGCGTGAAGTGATTAGTAACTTTATGTCTATTTATACACACCCTGAAAAATACAAGGCAAGCTATATTTTCAATGGCAGGATTCGCAATATACAACGGAAAGCTGCTCTAACAGAACTAATGGCTGACATATGTGATGATGTTTACTCCCTCACCCCAATTATTTGCAATGAGGCAGTAAATAGAGATGTCATCACAAATATTGCAAGCAATAGCCGGAGTAAGTTAGTTGCTGCACTGCTCCGTAACCAACTTGAAGCCAACTTGGGACTTTCTGGTACTGGGCAAGAGGTTTCTATCATGCGAAGCACATTGCTCAGAACAGGTATATTGGTGGAGCAAGGAGGAATGCCATCGCTTGACTTGCGTCCGGGCGATCCTAACCTTGCGAATATGTTAGAAACCATCGAGAACTTTGTCCTGAGTGCAAGACATAATGAGCGAATTGGATTTGATGTCCTGTACGATACTCTTACTCTTCCAGAGCATCATATTGGATTACGCAAGGGCTTGATTCCGATTTACTTAGCTGTTGTCCTCCATGAGTACAAACAACAAGTCGTGATATTGGATAAGTTTGGACAAGTTCCTACATCAGCAGATGTTCTTCTCCAAATCAATGCCGATCCCAAATCTTTCTCCCTATCTTATCTTGACTGGGATCCTGAAAAGGAGAACTTTGTAGAGCTGTTGGCTCAAGCATTTGCAAATCATATCATAGATGCAGAAAAAGGTGCAAACACATACGATTACATCGCAAATGCAATGAGACGCTGGGTGATGTCTCTGCCAAAGTATGCGAAAGAAATCAAATGTCAGCCTAACGGGAAAAAAATTGATAGCAGGCATTTGTCATTGTTAAAGCTATTGAAGCAAAATACGAGTAGCTACGAACTGCTTTTCGATAAGCTTCCCAAAGCATACGGATATGCTGAGACTTTTTCGGCTGGATTGGCAGAAAATATTATTGCATCGAAAAACTTCATTGACAGACTTATTTCTGATTTGAAGAAGTCTCTGATTGCTCAGACCAAAGAGATTTTCATGCTGCCTCAGAACGAGCCACAGGCTAATAAAATGTCCTTAGCATCTACCATTAAGGAGTGGTGTGACTCTCTAAGTCCTTCCGTATTCAATCATATCTTTGCTGATGGCACGGATAAATGCCTTGTCTTGTTTAGGACTGTCACGAACGATGAAGATTCTTTCATTGTCCGTCTTGCAAAAGCTTCGACCGGCTTGAGGATTGAAGACTGGGATGATGGCACTTGCAAGACATTCACCAACAAACTCCAACAATATAAGCAAACCGCTGAAAGCTATGAAGGCGAAGCTGTACAAGAAAGCGCCGATTCTTCTAACTACAAGGTAACATTTGTAAATGCTGATGGATCCGCCACTACTAAGAGTTTTGAACGAGTAGCATACAGCAATCGTGGCAAACTTCTCTACAACCAAATCACTCAATCGTTGGATTCCATGGGACACGCCATTTCGGAACAGGAAAAGCGTCAGATCATCATGGAAATATTGCAAAAACTATGTTAAGGAGGTGAGCTGATGGCTTACTTTGATAATGCTGCAACTACTTACCCGAAACCTGAAATCGTTTATCAGAGTATGGATCAGTTTCAGCGTCATACCGGTGGCAGCTTTGGACGGGGCAACTATGGATTTTCAAGTTCCGCAAAGAGCATAGTTGACGATACAAGGGCTGCCCTCCAACAACTTCTTCATTGCCCTGCAAAACAGGTTATCTTTGAGCCATCAGCTACCATCTCTCTTAACATTATCATTCAGGGAATTATCGAAAAAGGCGCAAGGAACATATACATAAGCCCCTTTGAACACAATGCGGTAACGCGCACCCTTCACCATTATGAAACGATGGGTTTGGTTAAGGTAGTTGAATTAACGGTAAACAAGGATCTTTGCTATGATATTCAACGGATCAGATTTCAGTTTGAGAATACGAAGCCTGATTTAGTCATAGTCAGCCACGCAAGTAATGTGATTGGTCTAGTTGCACCGGTCGAGGAAATATTTACGCTTGCAAAAGAGTTTCACTCGCTTACTCTTTTGGATATGGCTCAAACAGCAGGTCTTGTTGACTGTGATATTGGGAAAGACATTTTTGATTTTGCGGTATTCGCTGGTCACAAAACTCTGCTGGGTCCGACTGGTATATCAGGGTTTGTAATGAAACCAACCATTGACCTTGAACCGGTTTTCTTTGGAGGAACAGGGTTCGATTCTGCAAATCAAGATATGCCGGGATCGTTGCCAGAGAGATTTGAATTTGGTACGATGAACACCATTGGAGTAGTTGGACTAAATGCGTCAGTTAAATGGATATTGCAACAGGGAATAAACAATCTTGCCGCAGCAGAGTTGAAAAACAGAGCAAGACTAATTGAGATCCTGAACGAATATGACTTTATTTCTGTTGTTGGAAACTGTGACGGACGAGATTATGTCGGAATTGTCTCTTGTGTGCTTAATGACATAAGCAGTGACACCGCAGGACAGTTATTCAGCGAAAGAAACATTTCAGTTCGTACTGGATTGCAGTGCGCCCCTGCTGCGCATAGGTTCCTTAATACCTTCCCAGCAGGAACGGTACGGTTTAGTGTGAACTGCTTTACAACTGATGAGGACTTTGATGTTTTGAGAGAAGCACTTGATGACATCAATGATAATCTATAAGGAGATCGCATCATGAGCTTACAGGATGTTAGTGTAAAAAATGAATATCGTTCCCTTATAGACAATGTTGTTCAAGAGTTCTATATCCCATTGCTGGAACAGGCAAAGGTCTACAAAAGAGCAGTCGGTTTCTTTTCTTCGTCCTCTCTTGTAGAGATCACAAAAGGAATAGCAACTATGGCTTCAAATGGAGGTAAAATACAGATTGTTGCTTCTCCGTACCTCTCTGATGAAGATATAGAAGCCATTCAGAAGGGTTATGCAGAACGCAACAGCATTATCGAAAGGGCTATTCTGCGCCAAATAACCGGGGAGCAAGTTGATTACTATTCCATGCAGAGACTCAATCTTCTTGCTTGCCTGATTGCAGATGGGATTTTGGACATTCGCATTGCATACACAGAGGGGAAAAACGGTATTGGAATGTACCATGAAAAAATGGGACTTATCGAAGACGGTGAAGGAAATATTGTAGCCTTCTCCGGATCGATGAACGAATCTGCAACTGCAATGTCCATCAATTACGAAACAATAGATGTTTTTAGAAGCTGGGGCGATCAAAACGAAACTGACCGCGTAAGGCTAAAAGAGAACGCATTTTTCTCTATTTGGAATGACAGTGAACCTAACATCAAAGTCTTGGAGTTTCCCAGCATATCACAAGCTCTTATTGATAAATACAGGAGGTCCCCGCCAAACTTTGACTTGGATAAGGAGCAGTTTCCATCGAAAGATTCAAAGATTCGCACACTGAAAGACGGAAATATTGAAATCGTAACGAGAGCCATAGGACCCCGCATACCTGAAAATATCTCTTTACATGATTATCAAAAAGAGGCTATTGCTTCGTGGGTAGGAGAAAATTATCACGGTATATTTGATATGGCAACAGGTACAGGCAAGACATTTACCGGACTTGGTGCAATTTCAAAGCTTTCCGAAGACTTGAACGACAAACTTGCAGTTGTAATCGTTTGCCCTTATCAGCATCTTGTTGAGCAATGGGTAGAAGATATTGTCCGCTTTAATATGAAGCCCATCATCGGATATAGCAGCTCACCACAGAAAGACTGGAAACAACGATTATCGAAAGCTGTGAGGGACCAGAAGATTCGAGTAGACAAAAGTTTCTTCTGTTTTGTATGTACTAATGCTACATTCACGAATAGTTATGTTCAGGAACAAATAAGTAAAATACATTCACCCGTCTTGCTTGTCGTTGACGAAGCACATAATTTCGGTGCAGCTTCCTACGCAAGATTATTAGACGATCGTTTTACATACCGGTTGGCTCTGTCGGCTACCCTTGAAAGGCATCGCGATGAGGAAGGCACCGCGCTCCTATATGCCTTCTTTGGGAAAAAGTGCATTGAGTATTCTTTGGATCGAGCAATAGAAGAAGATAAGCTCACACCGTATAAATATTATCCTGTTGTTGTTCACCTAAATGATGACGAACTTACAGCTTATGAGCAATTATCCTATGAAATGTCGAAGTGCGTCATTAAAGGTAAAAATGGAAAGTATAAACTCAACAAGCATGGCGAGATTCTGGCACTGAAACGGGCAAGGATTGTAGCTGGTGCGTCTGAAAAGCTTGATGCTCTCAGGGAAGAGATCAGACCTTATATTCACGACAATAATATACTGGTGTACTGTGGTGCAACCAATGTGTTGGACGAGAACGCCGATTATACATCCTCTGATACAGGAGATATTCGGCAAATCGAGGCAGTAACTCGTATTCTCGGTAATGAGTTTGGTATGGATGTAGCTCAATTTACATCCAGAGAAAATATGGAAACGAGAGCAGCAATCAAGGAGCAATTCCAGCGTGGAGATCGGCTTCAAGCAATAGTGGCGATCAAGTGCTTGGATGAAGGCGTCAATATTCCTGGTATTCGGACTGCTTTTATCTTGGCAAGCACAACAAATCCCAAAGAGTATATTCAGCGTCGGGGGCGTGTACTAAGGAAAGCGCAAAACAAACCTTATGCAGTGATTTATGACTTTGTGACCTTGCCCCGACCTCTTGATTCAGTGTCATCGCTAACAACTGAACAGGCTCAAAGAGATCTAACCCTTGTGAAGAATGAACTGGCAAGGATAAAAGAATTTGGACGCTTATCTCAGAACTCAATGGACGCAAACAACTTGATCTGGGATATTCAGGAGGCATATCATATTACCGACGAAGAATCGGAGGAAGGTGGTTTCGAGTATGGAACAGATTGAGATAAACGAGAAGGCTGTTGAGCGCCTGAAACGCAAAATCATCCTTCAAGAAAATCAGAATCTCAAAACAAGGGCTATGACCGATCAGCAGATGGTCGCATGGATTAAGAAGCAGATCGAGGAGGAAGCGCAATGTTACTCGAATCGATAACACTGGAAAACTTTAGACAGTTCCGTCATGAATCCATCGACTTTGCACAGGGCGATAACGGGAAAAATGTCACGATCATAATTGGTGAAAATGGCACGGGTAAAACAACCTTCGCCCAAGCATTCTTTTGGTGTATGTATGGAGAGACAGAGTTTTCCGATAAGAATATGCTTAACAAACTTGTCGCAGCGGAGATGAAACCAGGTCAAGAAAGCAAAGTTCAAGTCATTCTCAAGCTGCGTCACGGAACTGTAAATTATACGCTCATGCGGGAGCAGACTTACCGTAAAGACTACTCAAATCGTGTCAAGGGCGATAATACGGTCTTCGATATTGCAATTAAAGACGCAAATGGCAATACATCCTATGTCAAAAAATCGCAATGTGAAAGTGAAGTTAAAGGAATCCTCCCGAAAGAATTGTCCAGATATTTCTTCTTTGACGGCGAAAGAATCGAGAAGATGAGTAAAGACATTTCAACCGGAAAGAAAGCCACTGACTTTGCAGAAGCAGTAAAAGGGCTTCTTGGATTGAATGCTATGTACAGTGCTATTCAGCATTTTAATCCGAAATCCAGACTTGGCGTTATCGGCAGTTATGAGAGTAGCTATGACTCCCACAGCAACTCAAAAATACAAGAGTACACTCAGACTATCGAACGATGCAAAGCTGAAATAGCTAAAATTGATGCAAGATTGGAAGAACTGGAAGGTCAAATCGAGCAAGCAAGTGCGCGGAAGGCTGAAAAGACTGAGGAAATCAAGCAGTACGCAGAAGGTGAAGAATTACAACGCCAAAAGGAACGGCTTATCCAAAAGATAGCAAGAGCGAAGGACTCTAAAGCAAATGTTGTTAAAGCAATTTGCAAGGACTTTAACAGCAACATGAGTTCCTTTTTCTCGGTTGCACTGATGTCTCGCGCACTTGAGCTTCTGTCCGACAGAGACTTCACTGGCAAGGACATTCCGTATATGCACGCAAAGACTATTGAATATTTGCTGAACCAGAAAGTCTGTATTTGCGGGACACATTTGGATGAAGGCTCAGTGCCATACACTAAAGTTAAGGCGCTTATCGACTTTTTGCCCCCTCAGTCCATCAGCAATATGATTAGCGACTTCAAAAAGGAAGCTAAGCGCCGTGCCAACGCTCAGCAGGATTTGTTTTCCCATATAAGTGATAATCTTGCTGTGATAAGCCAGCAGGATGAAGAAGTCACTGATCTTCAAGATGAACTACATACTATCGAAGGGAAACTTAGCGGTGGAGATGTTCGGAGCAAAGTCCGGGCAATCAACAGTGAGATTCAACTGTGCGACAAAGTTATCAGAGAAAGTGGAGCCGAAAAGGACCGTATCCTTTTAAGAAAAGGCGGTTATGAGTCTGAGGCTGAACGAGCAGACACAGAGCGTCGTAATCTTACCTTGTTGGATGATAAAAACAAGAAGATTGAGATCTACAAAGCATACGCCGAACGCATTTACCAAGAACTTCTTGAAGTTTATGCCACCAGCGAGGCTGAAATCCGCAGCAAATTGGAGACTACCATCAACGAAATATTCAAGCAGATTTATGAAGGTGGATTATACTTAACCATTGATGAGAAATATCATATTTCTGTATATGCAAATGACTATGATGGGGATGTCGAAACATCCACCGCTCAAAGCATCTCGGTAATTTTTGCCTTCATCACCGGCATTATAAAGATGGCTCGTGATAACAGAAACGCTTCGGATGATGATGCCAAGCTCCTGTCTTCTGAACCTTATCCTCTGGTGATGGATGCTCCCCTATCTGCTTTCGATAAGCGGCGTATCAAGACTGTTTGTGAGGCGCTTCCCAATACAGCGGAGCAGGTTATTATCTTTATCAAGGATACTGATGGTGAACTTGCAGAAGAGTACATGGGCGACAAGATCGGCTGTCGGCATTACTTTGATAAGAAAAATGAATTTGAAACTGTGTTGGTGTAAGGGGGTGGGCAAATGTTTGATAAACAATATCGCTTTCGTGGCAGACACGCTGTTCGTGTGGATGCTTTAACAAGCGTCTTTGACAGCAACAGCAAAGCCAAGTTATTTGATCGGAATGTTGATGTGTACGCAAATGCTCCGTTAGTCGGTTTCCTCTATGGCAGAACCGCTGAGCAAGATGATACTCGGAATCCTGAGACAAATCAGGTCTACAACCAAAATGTTATGGGCGATCGTGTTATCTATTCTCAGGAAGAACTCCAATTCAATTTTAGATTGATCATGTTGCTTGACAAAGATTATGAGCCTAACGAAGATGCGCGAATCGACAAGGCATTTAAGCACATGGGAGAAAATCCTGATGATGAAGCTCGTTTTGACAGTTATGTTCGCGGCGGCGTAGATGTCCTTTATGAAAAACTTATTGAAGGAGTATCATCGCCGGATGAGTATGTAACAAGACTTTATGACTTTATTGAAGAGTTTCAAGAGAAGTTCAACGATGAAATATCAAGTGACGATATTTTGAAGCTTTGTTCTAAGTGAAATGTGGTGAATAGGGATGGAAAACCGTCAAACGGCATATGAAAAACTGATAGAGCTTGCCGAAAAGCAGGGCTATGTGACATTTGATAATATCATGGACTGTGCTGACGAATATTCCCTCCCTATTCAAGACTTTGATTGGCTCAGCAACTCTATTACAACTCGCGGAATCCTCGTTTATAGCGAAGCTCCTACTCGTAATGTTCCTTCCGATGAAGATGATTTTGATGATTTTGCACAGAGTGATTATGATGCAGTATATACTCGCATCATCGAACTGAGTCCTTCTCTTGAATCCTTCGTATCTTATGTGAGAATGGTGATACCTCCACAAAGGGGGGAAATCAGGCAACTCAAATATCAAATTGTTGATGGCAATACATATGCACGAGAACGAATGATTGAAATGCACTTGCGATTAGCTTTGCGAGTGGCATTGCAGAGAGCGGAAACATATGATATGGACATAGAAGATGCCATAGGATATGCTTGTATAGGGCTTGTAATTGCGGTTGATAAATATGATCCCGATACATCAGGAGCGTTTGCTTCATACGCATCTCTCTGGATGATTCAAAACATTTCTCGTGTACAAAGTACACAGCGGCCTTTAATTTATTATCCCGTTCACCAGAAAGAGGGATATTTCGCTATGTACCCCGTGCTGAAAGCGCATGATTGCATAGGTTGTGAGCGGTTAAATGAATGCGCTTATGCCATTTCGATGGTTCAAGAAAAAATCGAATGCTCTCCGGATGAAGCAAAAAAGATCCTTGACCAGATGATACCCGATGCCCAAATAGAGGATCTTCTTGAATTATTTGAGAAGTACGATGAGAAAGACACTCCCAGAGACACACTCATTGACGCATTATTAAGCAATCTCTCCGAAGAAACCATTCTCTCTGATGAAGATGCACTGTCCACTGTTCAAAAGAATGCTCTTAAAGAGGAAGTCGCTTCTGTTCTGAGCAAACTAACACCAAAAGAGGAAAGAGTTCTCCGTTTAAGATATGCGTTCGATGGGCACGAACGAACACTTGAAGAAGTGGGCGCTGAGTTTAATGTCACCCGTGAGAGAATCCGTCAAATCGAGGGGAAAGCACTCCGCAAACTAAGACACCCATCAAAAGCGAAAAAACTCAAGGAATATTATTAGAGCAATCACTCGAAAGGAGTCAGACTTGGACTGGGATCAATATTACGAAAAGTTCTACGACTGGACTACGAGTACACAGATCAGCCGGATGTCATCCCTGACTTCTTATGGTGCATCCTCAGAGGTTGCCGAGGTTGCTCAGGAATACATGGACGAAAAGGCTGCATCCCGTCTCATCAAAAAAGCAGTGGCGTATGGAGTTCAGTTTACGCCGGAAGAGATTTATGACCTATCCGGTTGCTGCAACACAGAAGCTATGAATGTACTTCTTGATTCCTCGAAATGCAGATTCACAAAGGAGCAGTTAGAAGACCTTTACGGTGCAGTTGATGATGAAGTCCTTGGAAGAGTAGCTGCGAGGAACAAGATACGCCTCTTTGAAGATGACGAGGACGAAGAAATTGAAAATGAGACTGGCGAGGAAGAGTTCTTCGATGAGCCGGTTGCTTCTGCCCCTAAAATTGGCTTCTTTGCAAAGCTTTTCGCAGGAATCGGAATTGCTGATGCACTCTCATCCTCTCATGCTTCTCATCCGGGACATTGTACCGGCGATTGTGCGAACTGTCCTCCCCATTATGGCTATCGCTATGGACGATGGTATTATGGTCATGGTCATGTGCATGGCTGTGAGTTCGGCGGTAACAAAGGCGACGGAAGCCTCTAACAGAGCAATACATATTGGGCTATAAGAAAAAGCCTCAAACGCAATCAAAAGGAGCATTTGAGGCTTTATTACTCATTCAACAAGCATTGTTCTCGGATTGATAATTGTAACCAGCTTGCCTTGTCGTTGGGCATACTGGACTGTCTTGCCCGTCCCGCTGGGTCTGCCGTCCCATACAGCAATGATAAAGTCTGCCTGATCTACCATGTAGCGGTTCCTCTTGTGCATACAGTCAGAGGTGTAGTGATGCTGGATCAATGTCTCCTTGTCACACTTAGAGGCAATCTCAAAATAACGATCTCGCTGTTTCTCAGTCCACTTCTCAGCCTGACTTTCACATGGAATTGCGCTTTCAAGAGTGATGCCTTCATAGCTTGATTTCAGACCAAGTACAATTTCCGCTGCGTACATATCAACGCCGAGTGCCATGCCGCTGATGAAATGGGTAACGCCTTCCTGTTCGATGAGTCTGATAATCTCCGCACGGAGCGTTTGCTTGAGGGCAATGCAGCGTTCATCCGATTCGTTAAATCCGAACGGAAGGCTCTGTGGTCTATGACCGGTAAAAGCACATTTCTTCACTTTCATCTTTTTTCTCCATCTATGTATTAGCGCGTGTATCTCATTCGCTTATACATAGTATAGCACATGATTGTGAAGAATTATGTCGATTGATGTCAGAAAAAAACGAACCACACAATAAATTGCGTAGTTCGTTGAAGGAAGTCATTTGCCGTTGTTCTTTTCCTGCTCAATCATCAACTCTACCATCTGAATGATCCGCTTTTGGGCATCGAGTGGCAAGGTCTCAAGCTCTTCGGAGAGCTTATTCGCCTTGTACTTCGTAGAATGGTCAACCACATCACAGAAGATTGCATCCGCTGAAACCTCAAGTGCATTGAGCAGGGTGATCAGTTTTTCGCAGCGTGGGAAGGAGGCCCCGCGCTCAAGGGTAGAAATGTAGTTTGCTGTAAAGCCGGTCTTTTCGGCAAATTGTTCCTGCGTCAGTCCAAGACGCTCACGGCATTGCTTTATTCGCTTGCCTATTCTATTATCGATCATGACACATACCATGTCCCTTTCCATGTCTTTCATAATAAGTATATGGATTAGCGACACAGCTATACAGAAACGCTAATACATTGACTGTGGATTAGCGTTTGATTTTCGGAGATTATTTACGAAAAAGACACGAAAAAAGAGCCTCAGCCGACACTCGAACGAGCATCGACCGAGGCTCTTTGCAGTAATAAGATTATGGCTGAAAACCGACCTTTATTCTCACATTGGCGGCGCTTGACTGCCACATGGGAAAACATACGGGGCTACATTTTCGCGCGGCTCTAGGAGGCTAAAAGCCGTCATTTTCGACCTTTATCCTGACAGTTATATCGCTTTCTCCGACCGCTTTGAGATATAGTGCGGACAAGCGAGGATCATAGTGCGAAGACTCTGCTTGCAGTCATGAATACAGCGTCGGCATACTTCATTGTACTTCCGCCGTCCGTCCGTGCCTAAGAAGAAGCTCCACTCCACCTTCCATTTCTTACTCTTACTCATAAATCACGCTCACTCTTTTTCTCTTTTGAGGGCGCTGACTTGACCTGCGGCTTGCTGGACTTGGCGGCTTTCAGCCTGTCCATGATGGAAGACTTCTCTCGCTTTTCGCTGCTTTCCTTCTCTTTGGAACCGTTGTTGATGATACCGTCAATCATGCCGTAGTCATCCTCGACGGACATCTCAGCGGTCTTGAGAGGATTCTGCCGTTCCAGCATCGCTTTCCACTCAGACTTTTCAACGCCAAAGATACCGCCTTTCGCAGCGTGATCCGGGACTTCCTTTGCATCCAGAACCAGCCCCTCGGTATCATCACCGTACAGCCGGTAAATCTGGCACGACTTCATGACCTCAGCCGCAGCCTCTTCCCGCATGGGCAACATTCCGCCCCATTTGTAGCCGTACTGCTTCATTTCCTCGATGCTGATGCTGTCATCCGGCATCTTTTCGACCGGCATGACCTCCTGACGGAGCAGATCAACCGTGTTCTCATCGAAGCCGTCGTAGATATGGGACAGCACCAAGTCACCGCGCTCATCGACTATGATGCAGGAGGCATCGTCACCAAAGGTATCATGCTCCATCAGCCAGAAAGTGTGACCGTCGATTTCCTTGTGATCAATCGTGTGCCATGTGCCGATATGGCCATCCACCGCCATACCGAAAGTGTTCTCATTGACAATGGAGCTTTTCTCTTCAAGGACAGTCTGCTTCTGCTGCTCTTCGGAGATCATCGGGATAGCAACGATCCTGTCGCCGATTTTTGCAAACTGCTCCGGCATTTTGAACTCCGTCATGAACTGGCGCAGCAAATCGGGAGAGAGCGAGCCGAAGCTGTCATCCGTCAGACCTGTGACCAGAAATGTACCGGCAACAATATCATAGATTTCTCCATCTTCATCCCGCAGGGCACGGTTGAGCGGCAAGCCTTCCAGCTTGCCCTCTTCATTGCAAATAACGGCAACCGGCTCCGCAAAGGGATAGACGGCCTGAATACTCCCGCCGACTTCATGCTGCAAGGACTCAAGGCCGGAAGGGATTTCTTTCACATAGGGCTTTTTGTCCGGCTCGACCACAAGCACAGTCATTGTAGTTGGCTGTTCCAATTCCTCGCCGCTTCCGGTGACGCGGTACTCATCGGGAATATCTTCAAGAGAGCCGTCAAAGTAGCGGTTCCAGCTATCGCCGGTAGGACGGATGTACCCGGCGTCGGTCAGTGTGCCGCCTTCATTGATTGCGCAGTCTTCGCCGTATCGCTCAAAGTCAATGTAATCCACAAAGCTGCCGAACTTGTTGTCTATGTTGTACCCGCCCTCAAAGAAGTAGTAACGACCGAGATCGTCATAGTCCTTGATGTCGGGGATAAAATCATAGTTGTCGAGATTGTAGGTCAGGTTGATCAGATCGTCGAGGTCATTCACTTCATCGCAGCCGCTATCCATGATTGCCACGAAATGCTCAAGCTCAGAGCGGGACATCTCATCCAGCCGCGCGGCGAGGTAGTTGAGCTTATCGAGGTTTTCATATTCGCCAAGGAGATTGCTGACTCCATGAATGGAGCAGTCATAATCCGTGATAAACCATTCCTCATAAACCTGACCGAACTCGTCCTTCGAGCCGATGCCGATCCGCTCGAAGACCTTCTTCATTTCTTCTTCGGTGGTCGGGAAATGCACCCATTCACCGACAAGCTCGCCTTCGTTGTACTTGCCAAGATTGGTCACGAAAGCTTCAAAACTGCCATCCAACACGGGCATAGGCATCCTCCTTTCAATCGTCAATCATACTGTCCGGCGCGATGTAGAGCTGGGCAAACGCCTCGCCGGTGATGCCCTCAAGCTTCCGAACGGTATGGAAAAGCAGCTCCGCCATCTCATCGTCCAGCTCGTCGATGGGCAGCGACTTCATTTCAGCAATCAGCCTCTTGCGGCTGGAAGTGTCGAAGCAGCACATCAGATTCGTCTCTTCCACGGTAAAAAACATAATCACATCTCCATTTCCTTTGATTTCGGTTTCTTTGTATGCTCAGGCTTTTTAGCGCCTTTGTCCGGCGCAGTCTGGGCGTGTTCTTTGAGCTTTGCGAGGACAGAGGGTTTCTTCTGGGAGGTATGCTCTCTGCGATCCATTGCTTTCCAGAGGCTTTCTGCCGGAGCATCCTCCACATAGGAACGGACAATAGACAACCGCTCACGGAATGGAACGGGATTTTTCCTGTCCGTAATGTCCGTCAGGCTGACTTCTTCATTTGGAAAATCCACTTTGTCAACGCGAACGGTTTTGCCGTCCATATCCATCACCATGCCAACAGGGATATAGTCCTCAGCGATAAGGTGTTTGACGGTTTCCTGTCTGCCGTCTTCACCGGGCTGCGTAACAAGGACATCGTTTCCTTGCCCCCACAGCGCCTTTGCCTTGGCAACCCACTGATCTTCCCGAAAGCCGGTCACGGCTACCTGTCCGCCGCCTTCCAGCTCTTTCATCAGGAGCTTTGTGCCGAGCGCGGGCGCTGCCTTCTTCGCATCTTCGCCGTAAATTTCAAAGTAGCCATTCTGGGCAAAGCAGACAATCGCTTCGGGATAGGCTTCCTTGACGGCATTATAGGCGGTCTGCGCTTCAAGGGGCAATATGCCCAGCTTTTCGGTCACGCCATGCTGAACGGCAAGCTTGTGGATGTGATCCTCAATACTGCCGGTTTTCGCATGGTAGCTCGTTTTGAAGCGCTCACGGCGGAGAATCATGTCAAGCTCAACCGCATTCTCAGGCAGATAGCTCACCGACACGACCTCGCCATGCTTTTCTTCCAGCGGGATCGCTTCGCGCCGGTAGCTGCGGAAAGGCAGATAAAAGGTGGCATCGTCCTTAAAAGTGACTGCCACTGTCTCAATCGGAACGGTGAGCTTTTGCATCCGCTCCACATGGGCGGCATAGTCCAGCTCAATGAGGTTGCCTCTGACGGTATCGCCCTCTACGCCCTTGATCTCGACTGCATAGGCAAGGATGGGATCGCGGGTTTGCTCATGGTAAAATTCCCACACTTTGTTTTCGTAGGAATCCTCCACATAGACTTCACGCTC
This sequence comes from Anaeromassilibacillus sp. D41t1_190614_C2, assembly GCF_015558525.1. NCBI lineage: Bacteria > Bacillati > Bacillota > Clostridia > Eubacteriales > Acutalibacteraceae > Anaeromassilibacillus > Anaeromassilibacillus sp. D41t1_190614_C2. The sequence goes on from NZ_JADMOD010000003.1 coordinate 69,097, forward strand.
AGGCAGGAGGTAAGTGCCGTTCGGACGGGACATCCAGAGAAGGTGCTTGTCCTCGGGGGATTGGGAACCGGCAAGGCTGTGAAGCAACCCGGCGTCCAGCTCAAAATCCTCTTTGTAGTTCTGGGTATGGATGTCCATAATCCGGCGAAGGGCATCCACAAGATCGATGTTTTCAAACTTCATAGCCATCACTCCAAACCGACATCGTGGGACTTCTGCTTGACCGGCGTTTTCCGCTCAGGCTGGCTCTTTGCCGCAGCACGGAGATGTTCCCGGATAGAAGGCTTTTCACGCGCTGCTTCCTGAGTCTTCTCTTTGCCGATATATTCAAGCGTCGGTGTCAGCTCTCGATAGCAGCCTTGCACCTTCTTGGCAGAATGGCGGCGGTGAATGGCGAACATCGGCTCGCCGTCCCGGGTAACGGTGTTGCCCTCAATCCTGACCTTGTACTCCATCATCACCTTGAAGGACTGATTGGACGAACGGTAGGTAGCCAGCATCCCGTCGTTGCGACCGGCGATCTGCGCTTTGAGCGTGTCCATGACAGCTTCCTTGATTTTCTTTTCCTCCGGTGTGAGGCGATGCTTCACCGGTGCCGCCTGTTCCGGCTCTTTGGGAGCCGGAGCTTCGGGAGCCTTCTCCGGCACAGCCGGTTTGCTCTGTTCAGCCGGTGCCTGTTCCTGCGTTCTACTGATGGCAGTCTGCCGGACAAACTCTTCGGTGAAAAGGCTGACAAGCCCCGGATTTACGCTGTCAATGATGAGATGAGCAGCATGATCCGGGCTGCCATCCATGCCCTTTGCCCATTCCTTGCAGTCCGGGGAAATGCGCCCATCATGGTCTTTCTGCTGGATGGTTTGCGCGAGGACATAGGCGACGCGCTCAGGCGAGAATTTCTCAAGGATGCTCTTAACGGCGGACTCCGCCGCAAGTCGGTTGTTGCCGTAGTAGTCGTTGATGGTCTGCTCAATCGCCTCTTTACAGTCCATGTTCGCTTGCATCGAAGTACGGTAAGCATCCAGCTCACCTGCTTCAAAGGCATACATCGCAGCTTCCCGGTAAACCGGAATAGCCGCATCCCGCAGCGGCGTAGGGGCTTCCTGTTCTTTCACGGCAAGCCGCTCTTTGAGCTTTTCATCAATGCCGGTGATCATCTCAGCCGCCGTTTTGCGGATGGTTTCCAGCGAGCCTTTCAGCTCCTTGGTCTCCTTATCGGAGGACCAACCGGCGATATAGCCGAAGGAATAGTCAGAGGTCTCAATGCCGTACCGCTGGCAGACGGTATAGGCGACGCTTTCTGCCTCGACCTCCTTAGTGCGCCGGTCTTTCTTGTCTTCGGGAGCGACCTTTTCGCCCGGAGTGACGGCATGGAGCTTGGCATGGGCAATCTCATGGATCGCCGTCTTGATGGTCTGGATTTCGCTCATGCCCTCCTGAATGGCAATCCGGTTTTCTACATGAGAGAAGTAGCCTTTTGCGCCATCGGTGATGTTTTCAAAGGCAATGGGGACCGGAGATAGCTCTTTGAGAGCATCAAAAAAGGCGGCGTAGTTTTCCACGCTGCCTGTCAGCTCGTCTACGGCAATATCGGGAAGTTCTTTGCCGTCCGTCTGGGACACATCGAAGACGCTCACCACCTTGAAGGCGGGACGGGTCACTTCAACCGTCTCGGTGACCGGCTTGCCGTCCTTGTCGAGAACGGGCTTCTGCGTTACCGGGTCGAGTTTTTCCCGCTCTTCCTGCACCTTGTAGGGCGCAGGAGCAAGGATTTTGATGCCCTTTTCGCCCTTCATCACATGGCGGTCGAAGTTGCGCTGCCATGCCGTGTAACCGGCGATCAGCGTCGCACCCGGCTTCTGCATGGCGATGAGAAGCGTATTGTTAAACGAGTAGTTGTAGAACTTGGACATCGTTTTCAGGTACTCTTTGAAGCGTTCGGATTCAAACAGTTCCTTGAGTCCCTGTTCCAGCTTGTCAGTGATTTCCCGGACTTGCTGGGCGTTTCTGTTTTCAGCCATTTCTTACCTCCAATCTTACTGATTTGAAATAGAAAACTCCGGCTGAGATTTGCCCCAAAGACGGGCTTTTACCTCAGACGGAGTTTCCGTTCTGGTCAATCTGCGATGATACAAATTATCTGTATGTTCCCATTCAATCAACTTCTCAAATAAGTCAGGGTGACGGTTGACCATGTGGGAAAGCTCAAAAGTCGATGCGTTTGGGCAGAACCAACAACCGTTGCGTTTGGAATGTTGATAACAGGGAGAGAGCATATCGTATTTCTCGCATAGCCGCCAAGCATCCGCTTCCGTCATGCCATACTTTGCAAGAAGGCTGATGTCCTTCTCCTTATTCAGTCTGGCAAGACGCTTTGGCTCGTCCAATGCAATACCTACATAGCTGCGGGTGTCATCAGGTTGAGCCTTATGGTACTTGCGGAGCGGAGGCATTTTACAGTCCCGATTTACCGCGCACTTTCCCGGCCAGACAAAACCTCGGATCAGCCCTTTATAAGGTCCTCTTGTGATAATGTGATGGAACACATCATCGTAAGTTTTGTCACTTCGCAGAACCGTGAATTTGCATCCGAGTTCATTTTCAACGAACGGTTTGAGCTTTTGGTGGATAAAGTCCCGATGCTCCGGGACCTCGCCGCTTGTATCCTGATCAAACATCACCTCACTGTATATGACCTCATCCAGCGGCTCATTTTTCTCCGCAGCAAGAAGAATTGTTGCTACGCTGTCCTTGCCTCCGCTGCATGAGGCAATGTATCGCGGGCGCGTCATCGGTCAAACTCCATCTTGAAGCTGACATACTTGCCGCCAGTGTCATCCAGACGGATCACCGCATCATAGAGCTGCGGGCGCTTTGGCGTATAAAGCCCGGTGACCCTGCACCAGCCCTTGTCCAGCAGCTCGGCGGCGATCTTCTTGGTCAGCTTCTTTTTCTTGCTCGTAAAGAACTTATTGTCCTCCCACATACAGAAGGAACATTCCTTGTTCGAGCAGTAATAGTTTCCCTTGCCCACATAGACCGGCGAGCCGCAGCGCGGACATTTGCCAATGGACTCTCTGCCGGTATCGAAGCGGTTTGCCTCGGCGTCAGAGAGGAAGGGATAGGCTTTGACCAGCTCGGAGGTCATCCCCACAATGCCGGAAAGGAACTTGTCCGCATCCGCATTGCCGCGCTCAATCTGCATCAGGGTATTTTCCCATTCCGCCGTCATGGAAGGAGAAGTGATCTGTTCGGGCAGGACGCATACAAGGTTGTTGCCGTCCTTTGTAGGCACGAGAGATTTGCCCTTGCGCTCAACGAAGCCGCCTTTGACCAGCTTTTCGATGATACCGGCGCGGGTGGCGGGAGTGCCAAGCCCTTTCTTTTCGGTATCATCGTCGAACTCAGCATTCCCCGCAGTCTCCATAGCCGACAGAAGGGAGTCTTCGGTGTAGGGCTTCGGTGGGGATGTGTAATGTTCGGTGACGCTGGAATCGACAGAAGAGAGAATATCCTTCTCATTCAGAGAAGGCAGCGAGCGTTCCGGCTCGTCCTTTTCCTTGCTCTTGAGCGTTTCCTTGAAGCAGCGCTCAACCGACTTCCATCCATCCTGCACGACCGTTTTGCCTTTTGCCTTGAACTCGTAACCCTCACAGGTGAGCGTGACCGAAGTCTCATCATAGATGTGTTTCTCACCGGTAGCGCTCAGAAGGCGCATGGCGATAAGCCGGATGATTTTCTGCTCCGACTCCGGCAGCTCGGCGAGGTCCTGCTTTTCAAACTGGACGGTGGGGATAATGGCATGATGGTCAGTGACCTTGGCGTTGTTGGTAATTTGCCCGATGTCCGGCTCGTGGATGATGCCTTCAAAGAGCGGCACCTTGCGGGAGACAATGCCGATCACCTGACGGGCGGTGCTCTCCATATCCTCAGTGATGAACTGACTGTCCGTTCGGGGATAGGTAAGCAGCTTTTTCTCATAGAGGGACTGCACCAGATCGAGCGTCTGCTGGGCGGTAAAACCATAGTAGCGGTTGGCCTCCCGCTGCAAGGTGGTCAGATCATAAAGCTTCGGCGGGGTGACCGTCTTCGTCTCCTTCTTGAGAGAAGAAACGACGGCTTGCATTTTATTGCAAGCCGCCGCAATCGCCTTCGCCTCGTCTTCGGTTTTGACCTTTTCCATGTCCGCCGTCAGGCTGTCTTGGCTGATATGGACATTGAAGTATTTCTCCTTGTGGAAGGTGGAAATTTTGCCTTCACGCTCCACCAGCATTGCCAGCGTAGGCGTTTGCACGCGTCCGACCACCAGCTTCTTATGATAAAGTGTCGAGAACAGCCTTGTGCCGTTGATGCCAACAATCCAATCTGCCTTGGAACGGGCAAGCGCGGCTTCATAGAGCCGGTCATAATCGCCGCTGGCTCGCAGACGGGCAAAGCCCTCTCGGATTGCGCTGTCTTCCAATGAGCTGATCCACAGGCGCTTGAAAGGCTTCGTGCAACCGGCTTTCTTGTAGACCAACCGGAAAATCAGTTCGCCCTCGCGCCCCGCATCGGTGGCGCAGACAAGCTCGGTTACACGCTTATCGCGCATAAGGTCACGCAGCACCTTGAACTGCTTCTGTTTGTCCTTCGGGACTTCAAACAGCCATTCCTCCGGGACGATGGGGAGATCGCTGTACCGCCATTTGGCAAAGCGTTCATCGTAGGAGCTTGCGTCCGCAAGCCCCACAAGATGACCAACGCACCATGAGACGATGTAGTTGTTTCCTTCGAGATAACCGTCCTTACGGGAGGAAGCGCCCAGCACCTTCCCGATAGCGGCTCCAACACTCGGTTTTTCCGCAATCACTAAGATCAAATCGTTTCCTCCGTTTCTTTGGTTTCGGCCTCGTCATCCTCGTCGTCAGCAATGACAGGCTCTTCGTCCTCGTTGATATACGGCTCTTCCTCATAACCCTCGTCATCGAAGAAATCCAGATCCTCGTCCTTCTGCTTCTTGCCGCGCACGAACTTGAAGTAGTAATACGCACCACCGCCGATGCCGACCAGCGCGATGATGCCGATGATCAGGGCAATGTTCGGGGAAGCGTTTTCCGGCTCTTCGGGCGCTTCGGCTTCCGCGTCCTCGACCGGCTCTTCCGGCTCAGGTACAGCGCCGGTACACTCGCTCATGTTTGTTTTGCAGACAGGGCATTCCGTATTGACAGCTCCGGCCTCGCAGCGGGTATCGCAGTTACAGATAGTAAGCGAAGATGCCGTTTCCTCATCCAACAGGGCAAGCAGATCGGCTTCGTCCACCATGTTGAGGAAATAGGTCTGGTACTGTTCCTCTTCCTCGTTGATGGGCGCATCATAATCGATCACGACATAGAAGGTGTTGCCGGTCTTGGTCTGTACTGTGATGAACTGCTTATTCGTCGCCTTGTCATAGAGCAGATCGCGGGTATAAGCGTTGCCTTCACCGTCAATCGGCTCGCCCTCATACGGTTCAGGCTCTTCGGGTGCTGCGGTTTCCGGTGTTGCTTCGGGCTGGGTCGCCTCCGTGACCGGAAGCTCCTGCTCGGTATCATCCGCATAGGCGAATGCGGGTACAGTGAACGAGATACAAAGCGCGAAGCACAGTGCAAGTGCCGCCAGAGTGCGGATTCCTTTTCTCTTAGTCATTGTCCGTCACCTCCTGCTGGGTAGTGGTAGGCTTTTCCGCCTTGCCGTCCTTCATCGCGGCAAGGAACGCCATAATCTGATCCTTGTCCATGACCATCGCACGGACGGTGTTGACGATTTCAAGGTTTTCCAGCTCGGTTTTCTTGTCGTACAGCTCCTTGAGCTGCCCCTGCAGGTCCTCGACCTTCTTCTCGGTTTTGGCGATTTCCGCGCAAACCTTCTGATATTTCGGGTTCATTAAAACGCTCCTTTCAGTTAATAGTTGGGTCTTCCAAAGGCGTAAAAGTGAGACTGCCAGTAGGAAGTGTTGATGGATGTGTACTGGATGGGATCGCCGCAGTGCAACATCACATTGTCGCCCACATAGATGCCCACATGGGAAACGCCCGGTGTGTCGTATGTGCCGACAAAGAAGACAAGATCCCCCGGCTTCACATCGGCGCTGGAAACAGGCGAACAGACATTGTAAAGTCCCTGCGCACCCAGCCGCCCGGTGTTGATAAGTCCGCTGTTTGTGAGGACATAGCTGACGAATCCCGAACAGTCAAAGGAAGTGGACGGGTTTGAACCGCCCCAAACATACGGGTAGCCGAGATATTTTTCTGCCTCTGCGATGAGGGTGGCGAACTTCTCGTCTGTCAGATACGCCGCATTGACCGTGTAGTCATCGGGTGGGTTTTCAATGTACTTGTCCACATAGCCGGAGCCGGGGAACAAATCCTCACGGTTGCCCAGCGTTGACATATAGGCTGAGTACATGGAGAGCTGGTCTTCATTCATGATGTACACAGGTAAATGGGAAAGGTCAAAGTTTTCCAGCGTAACGGTACAGATGTAGTAGTTGTATGGGACTTCGACCTCATAGGTATAAGTTTCTGTGCTGGTTTCACCGGTTTCGGGATCGGTGACAGTCGTTGTCCCGGTACGGGTCTCTGTCCGGTAGCGTACCTCAACCTCCACATCTTCGGTGAGGATGTATTGCCGGTCAAAGAGCGTTTGAAGAAGCCCCTGAACTTCGTCCAGCGTGAACTCTCCCTCATTGAAGGAGGATAGAATGGAGATCAGCACATAGGGATCGTGCTCAATCGTATCAAGGTCAAAGTGGTACTCATCGTAGTCGTGCGTGCTCTCGTAGTTATCCAGATACGATTGCAGCTCCGCCTCCATCTGACAATACTGCGCCTCCGCGCCGGTCATGGCATCGTCCTCACTGAGGTAGGAAGTGGCGATGACAGACGAAGTGGTAGAGGTGAACATTGCCGTGCAGGAGCTAATCCCAGCAGACAACAGGATCAGAATCATCAAGCCAGCTCCCAGCCAAGCAAAGACCTTTTTGTTCTTGGCGATAAAGTCCTTGACCTTATCCGACGCTTTCTCTCGGACGGTTTTAGCGGTGGACTTGGTGGCGGTGGAGGCCGTTTGCGCCCCGGCCTTGCGAGCCGCAGCGTATTCCTTCTTGATGTGCTGCTTCTGGTAGTGCTTATTCATATTGGCACGGGAAGTCTTCATCTCAGGGTTTTCGGCGACCGTCTTCTCAAAATGGAGCTTCCGATCAGCGGCCTCGGCCTTCTGCTCCAGCTTGGACACCTTCTCGAACGGCTTGTTTGCACTGCGCTCTGTGTGATGCTGGTAGTGGCGGACAACGGACTCGGCGGCAATCTCTGTCTTATGGGAGGCTTCCACACCGGAGTTTTCCTGCTCAACCTCATGGATTTTGCCGTGAATGCCAGAGGCAAGAGTATCGCCGACCTTACGGACGGTCTTGTCTGCCTCAAACTGCAATTTGCTCTGTCCCTTGGGGACTTTCAGCTCGTCTTCAAAGTAGAGGCGGGTTTTGCCTTTACCGGTTTCCTCGTCAAAGACGCGCTCTTTTTTCAGCACCTTCTTGGTGGGCAGCTTCTCACGGGCGGCATCCAGACGCTCATGCGCCTTCTGAGATTTTCGCTCCAACCGTTCAATCCGCCGGGAAGCTGGGGCATCGCCGTCAAGGTCCGGCATCTCTGCGGAGGTTTCCGCCGCTCTTTCCAGAACGGACTCTCCATCAATCTGCCTTTCAGCGCGAGGCCTGCTGACCTTGCCGGTGACAGCGGTATCGGCAAATGCTTTTCCGTAGTCAACGGAATGGGTGCGGTATGTCTCAGAGTACAGAGTGTGAGATGTGGGATCATCGCTGACGGGCAGATCACCCGGCTTGTACTCTTGCGCCGCATCTGCGGACTGTGTTTCGGCCTGAGCCTGACTCTCTGCGTCTTCCAGCTCATCAGGACGAAGCTGCCGCCGCTTCCTGACCTCTTCGGTCAGATCACCGGTTTCTGCGTCATGAGGCGCGACAAGCTGGGCATCTTCAAGGCGCTTCGACACCTTTTCCGAAGTGCCTTCCGTGAGGTTTTCTTCCACAGCGCCGTCTCTGGTCATCCGCAGGACAACCCGGTCTTTGGGCTTCAATTCATCATGAGGCATCAGATTTCACCTCCAATCCGCGCCTCGGCAAGTTCTTTGTATTCAGGGTTTAACTCAATCCCGACATAGTGCCGGTCAAGCTGCTTTGCGACCATACCGGTTGTACCGCTGCCCATGAAGGGATCAAGGACAACGCCGCCTTTTGGGCATCCGGCGAGAAGACAGGTTTCCACCAACTTCGGCGGATAGGCGGCATAGTGACCGCCTTTGAAGGGGACAGTATTGATAATCCAGACATCCCGCTTGTTACGCAGCGGGTTTATCATGTCATCGGTGATCTCGCCATGTTCCCGGCATAGATTGATGGTCTGCTGCTTCGCCTGTCCGGGAATCGGTTCCCCGTATTTGTTGCTTCCTTTAACTCCGCGCTTGAGCCTGCTCGCTGTTCCGGGAGCAATCGGCTCGGAGATTGCCCGGTAGGCGGCATAAGCAGGGATGAACTTGCCAAACTCCTGAATGGTGCGGACATCCTTGGTGCGCATATCCGATACCATGTCAATCAGCTCGGCCATCGTCAGCAGATCCTCAATCATGCTGTCATACTTCTCCTTGGGGATGGTGACAAAATCGTCCTCATCCTCGTCTTCCTCATCCATATCAAAGGCGGAAGGCGTGCCGGACACACGGTAGATGTGCTCTTTCTCCTGAATGGAGTCGAGAATACCGGCGATAACCTCCGTTGCCTCATCGGCGCACTCGGCGATTTCCTCGCGGACATGGAGGTAAGCGCGGTGGTGCTTTTTCAGCTCGTCCTCCTTGCGGATCAGGTTGACCAGCTCCACGGTCAGCCCCATCAAGCCAAAGAAGCTGTCCATGCCATCCTTGACCTCACGGAAGCTCATCTCAACCGGCGTATCGCCGAAAATCTCGGTCATCTCGTCAACGGTGATCTCAAAGTTCTCGTTCATATTCTTTTTCATAAAGGTAGTCCTCCTTAGTTCTGCAAGGTTTCTTCGGGTTTGGTGGTCATGTAACGATAGAGCATCGTGTCCTTCGGGAAGTCATCCTTGAAGGGGACGATGGTGGAGCCGTAGAAGATCAAACCTTCACCGGCGTTGGAATTGGTGATGTAGTTCTGCTGGCTGGGCGAGATGTTCAGCGCCTTGGACAAAATCTGCCGGTCGCCGCTTGCCTGGTTCAGAAGGTAAACGAAGTCGGAGTTCTCAAAGATGTTTTCAATCTCACGGGAAGCCAGCAAATCCTTGACATTCTGCGTGATGCCGGTCGGAATCCCGCCCCATTTTCTGAACCGCTTCCAGATTTCGACGGAATAGGCGGCTGTCTGCTCTTCCTTGAGCAGAAGGTGGAACTCGTCCATGTAGTAGCGCGTCGCCTTGTGCTGGGCGCGGTTGATGGTCACACGGTTCCAGACCTGATCCTGTACAATGAGCATCCCAAGTTTCTTGAGCTGCTTTCCGAGCTGCTTAATGTCATAGCAGACGAAGCGGTTATTCACATCCACATTCGTCCGGTGATTGAAGACATTCAGCGAGCCATGCACATAGATTTCAAGGGCAGTGGCAATCCGCTGTGCCTCCGGCTCACTCTGACTGCGCAGGATGTTGTAGAGGTCTTCGAGAATAGGCATCTTCTCAGGAACCGGATCGGCAAGATAGTCCTGATACACCTTGCGAACGCTGCGGTCGATGATGGTCTTTTCCACCGGTTGCAGCCCGTCCTTGCCGCCCACAATCAGCTCACACATGGAGAGGATGAAATCAGACTTCAAAGTCAGCGGGTTTTCCTCTTCCGAGTAGTTCACATTGATGTCCAGCGGGTTGATGTAGTCGGTGCTCACCGGCGAGATGCGGATGACCTGACCGCCAAGCTTCTGCACAAGGGGATAGGGACATTCCTCGAAGACACAGGTTTGATATTTCCAGTAGGGACGATGGAAGCAGCACGACCGACATTCCGGGCAGATCCCGTCGCATCCGCTGTCATAGTGATTGTGGCCGGGAACCTCCTTCATGAGGGCTTCAAAGGCTTGCAGCTTACCGGCTGTCATGTAGCTCATTTTGTTTTCTCTCCTTTCCTCGCCGCACCGCCGTCATCTGCAAGAGGCAGATTGTTCCAGCTTTCGGGCAACAAAAAAAGAGGGTTTGCTTCATGCTCCGAATTGGAGAATGAAACAAACCCTCTTAGCTTTTCAGATATTCAGATGATTTCTCGGATGGTATGGATGATGCCGAGCAGCAGCCCGACAATCAGGGCGAGTCCTCCGATAAGACCGCCGATGATGATGTTGAGTGCGAAGATTCCTACCGTACCGGATATGCCGTACCCGAAAGGAACGAGCCAGAGACACATCCTGCGGATGCCGAACGGGAAGCCGACGCAAAGCCACATCAGGAAGTAGTCACACACGCCGTCCGCCATATAGATCGGCTTGAAGAATGCGGCAAGGCAAAGAGCAATCAGAAGAGGAAGCAGCACTTCCTTGAGAAAAGTCTTCACATCCTCACCCTCAATCCCTGCAAATCGTCCGTGCGGATGCCGACGAGATACCAGTCCGCAGCCATCTCGATCCGGGTGGGTTTCCACTTGCCCCCGACCATGACATCGAAGCATTCCCCGCAGTGCAGACCGCCGTAGTAGCAGTCAAGGTCAAAGCGAATGTCGTATCGATCCGTTGCGTTGTCATAAACCAAAGTTCCCTGTTTCATGTTGGACTCCTTTCGTTGTGGACAGCGCAACGGGAAGGGCTTATGCAGTGTACCTCCATAGCCACCGCCAGCCGGTTTTGATCCGGTGCGCCGATTGTTGAGCGATTGTTCCTCTTTCAGGTCAAAAAAGAAGGGACTAAGCCAGAATCCCTTGATTTTCAAGGTCTTTCTGATTTAGTCCCATTATCTCACAACAATCTTTGATAACAATGGCCTCCACTCGTCCGGCCTCGACTTCCTCCATCATCGCCAGAAAGCCGGGACGGTCAAAGCGGGTTCCCGATACGCCGTCATCGGTGAAGTGGGTAGGGTTTGGCAGCCCATTCCTGCGGGCAAACTCCTCTAACATCTGCTTTTGATGGCTTATGGAGTTGCTCTCGCCCTGTAATTCATCATCGCGGCTCAACCGCTCATACAGTGGGGTGATTTTCTCGTTTCTCATGGCTGTACCTCCTGAAATGAAAATACTCTAAGTGACTGCTTCACTAACCATGACAAAAACCATGATTAAGAAGTCACTTAGAGCATACATCTCCTGCTGCGATTTGGCAAGAGCACTGCCTGCATTGCGGAAATTGCTTGTCGAGTTGTCCGCAAAAGGCGATTATCCGGAGGTGAAATGGCGTAGCCCGAACAAAGCTGTATGTCATGAAGTTCCTTGCCTTAAGAGTAGGGGATGGATTCGGAACAAAGGATTCCCATAAGGAGGAATAAACAGCGATTGTTTTTCCCGTTTTTCATATCTGCACGGAAAATATGCCTACGCGGAATTTTTAAAGGTGCAGGATACTTACTTGAAGAAAGCCTTCGAAAAAAGATCCTGGAGCTCGCTGGGGGAAGGCCATCCAAGGGGATTTTTGGGAAGTGTTACACCCTGTAATGTAATGCGATCTGCAACGGCAAGAACAGCCTGAGATACAGTGGTTTCTGTTCGGATTATGGCAAATGGCTGACTCGCCATGCTTCAAAGCATGGTAAGGGCCTAATACACTTTGTGCTTGCTTTTCCCAAAGCCCCCTTATGGCCCCCATTCCACAGGCAGTTTATGCGTTCTGGTAGGCAAAGTTTTTTCCAAGCAAAATATACTGGGGTATTTGGTTTTATGCGAAGCATCGGAGTTATTTGGAAATTATAGAACATCATGTTGTTAGAAGGAAGTGCGCCACAATGACACATGAAGAACAGAGGGTCTATCTGATTCAAGAGTTATTGGCAGAAGAAAGATATAAAAATATATCTATCCCTGTGGACGAGAAAGAGCAGAAAGATTTGCTACGTAGTTTGATGAATGTGCGTATGCCAAAGCCCCTTAGTCAGGATTTTTTTAAAATACAAGATAAATACTTGCAAACAGAGCGGGACATGCGGGGGATCATTGAAAGCGAAGAGTTGCCTTCTATCCCTGGAGATCCCCGTATGGTTTTGTGGCAGGGGGATATTACAACGCTAAAGGTGGATGCAATTGTAAATGCTGCAAATAGTGCGTTACTTGGCTGTTTCCGCCCTCTCCACACCTGCATTGATATCCTAATCCTTCATCGACCAAAAGGGAAGCGTTGAATACCAGGTTATAGGTGGCTACAATGTTCAATTTGGAGGCCTCCCGTTTTAGCCAACCGCCTAAATAGGTATCATCGCCTTTTTGATGGGAAGTAATCAAAGGCTTGTCCCACAAATCCTCTGGGGAAATGCTTTCTTTTTGTGCCAAAGGAGAATCCTTGCGCATCAGTACGCCCCATGTATCCTTTACAGGGACCGGAATGGCCTCATATTTCTGTGAATCAACTTGGCTGAACAATAGCCCAAAGTCAATCAGCCCCTTATCCAGATATTCGAGCACATGTTCTGCATTGCCGCTGGTAATGTGATAATGAATATCCGGGTGCGTTTCTTGTAGCTTTTTTGCAGCTTGGGCGAGCAGGCGCATGACATCTGTTTCACCTGTGCCAATATATACATCCCCCACAATGGTTTCACCAGAGCGGATGATTTCTTCTTCTGTACGCCGCATCAGTGAAAGCATTTCTTCGGCCCGTTTGCGAAGGATCATTCCTTCTTCCGTCAATACGACTTTCCGGGAACCCTTTACGCCGCGGATAAGCAATTGCTTTCCCAATTCCATCTCCATCGCTTTGAGCTGAGTGGATAAAGCTGGTTGTGAGATGTGCAGGGATTCTGCTGCTGCGGTAATATTCTGTTCCCTTGCTACAGCTAAAAAGTATTCCAATAAACGAAATTCCATGTAAATCGCCTCCTATACAAAAGTATAACGTTAAATAATATAAAAATTAATTATGAAAAATAATAAAGAATAAATATTTGATATATAATTAAAAGCTCCGTATACTTGAGTTGTAGAAATGAATTTGAAAAGGAGGCATTTCAGATGAATAGCAGTTATACCCCAAAAAGCTGGATTTTCTGCGTTTCCTTCTTCCTCAGCATAGCAATCCTTTTGACAGGATGTTCAGGGAGGTCAGAAGATCCCATGAAAGATTCGGAAAACAGCAGCACAGCACAAATCATATCGGATACAGAAGAATTAAATCTGGTCTCTCCTACTTCGGAGATTGTTGAGTTGGAGGATGGCTTTTCGACTGTCCGATACGATGGGGATTATGGTTTTGATGGCTTCCTTGCCCAAGGCGGAGCTTCTTCCGATGGAGAAGTAATAGAATATCTTGCCAGCAACCTGCTTTCTGATTTGAATTTGGGGGACTTGCTAGGAGGGCTTTTTGGATGCAGTACCATTGCCGTGCAAAGCCCAGAAGGCAACGCCTTGTTTGGCCGCAATTTTGATTGGGAAAACTGTGCAGCTATGGTTGTGGAATCCCATCCTGAAAATGGGTATGCATCCCTTTCTACCGTGAACATGGATTTTATCACCCAAAATGTAGGAGGTGGCATGGTAGGTATGGCCCTAAATATGGATGCGGTCAAAACACTTGCCGCCTTGTATGCTCCGCTGGACGGGATGAATGAAGCTGGCTTGGCAGTTTCGGTGAATATGATTCAAGATCGTTCCACCATTGAGCAGGATACGGACAAGCCGGACATTACCACCACAACGGCGATCCGCTTGTTATTAGACCATGCCGGGAGTGTGGATGAAGCATTGGAACTACTAGAGCAATATGACCTGCATGGTTCTATGGGGATGATGATCCATTTCGCGATAGCAGATTCTGCGGGCCGAAGCGTGGCGGTAGAGTATGTGAATCAAGAAATGGCCGTTACAGAGACGCCGGTGCTGACAAATTTTTATCTAGCGGAAGGGGAGAAACAAGGCATTGGAACCCAACAATCCCATGAAAGGTATGATATCCTGCTGGATCAGTTGGAAGAAACCCCTCGGATGGGGATGGAAGACGTTCGGGATGCCTTAGACAGCGTGAGCAAGGATAATTTCGGTGAATTTGAATCCACCGAATGGAGCATCGTCATGAACTTGTCTGACGGGGAAGCCCGGTATTATCATCGGGAAAACTACAGCCAAAACTACACGTTCCGGTTGGAAGCTTGATAAAAAGGAGCAATGAATATGGACTATCTGAAAACACTGAGGGATTTGTTTGCCTTTATGAAAAATACCCGTTTGTCAGAAACACAAATGAGGGAGCTGCAAAATCAAAAACTCCGGGCATTGCTCCATTTTGTTTGGGAACGTTCCGCTTTTTACCGGCACACCTTTGAAGAGGCAGGCATCACAGAAAAACAGCTGGACAGGCTGCCCCTATCCGCGTTCCCCACTATAGACAAAACCATTTTGATGGAGCATTTTGAGGAGCTCATCACGATACCGGGGCTGAACCAAGAGCAACTGCGGAAATTTGATGCAGAAAACACGGCGGACCGCCGCCCCTATTTAGGGAAATACCATGTAGTTCATTCTTCGGGCAGTACAGGAAAACCCGGATATTTTATTTATGATGAAGCTGCTTGGCATACGATGTTGCTTGGTATTATCCGAGGCGCCTTGTGGAATATGACCATCCTACAGATCCTAAAATTGTTGGCGGGAAGGCCCCGGATTATTTACATAGCTGCCACAGATGGACGTTATGGAGGGGCTATGGCGGTAGGGGATGGCATTGACGGCGTGGGGGCAAAACAGATGTATCTGGATATCAAGACCCCCTTGGATGATTGGATCGATAGCGTACATAAATTTCAGCCGAATATAATCATCGGCTATCCGTCCGCTATTAAGATTTTGGCGGAATTCGTAGAGGATGGAAAGGTACAGGTGCAAATCAAACGGGTTATCTCCTGTGGGGAACCTTTAGGCAGCGGCTTGCGGAAATTCCTTGAAAGAAGCTTTAAATGCCCCGTCATCAATATCTATGGGGCCAGTGAATCCCTGGCCCTTGGCGTAGAGACCGGGACGGAAGATGGTATGCTGCTGTTTGATGACCTGAATATTATTGAAGTGGAAAATGGCGTTATGTACCTTACAAGCCTTTATAATTTTGCGCAGCCGCTTATCCGCTACCGGCTTTCAGATCATCTAGTGCTTAAAGAGCCCATGCCGGGCAGCCCGTTTAGCCGTGCTGAAATTCTACTGGGGAGAAATGAAGATCTGCTGTGGTTCGAAGATACCGCTGGGCGTCGGGATTTCTTGCATCCCCTAGCAGTAGAAGGATTCTGTATCGAGGGTTTGCTTGATTATCAATTTCGACAAACAGCACCGGATGCGTTTGAAATGCTCGCGGAGGCCGCTTTCGAAGAGCGAAAGCCTGCTATTGAAGCGGAAATCCTCCGGCAGATGAAGGGAATCTTGCAAGGGAAACATCTCGGGTATGTACAATTCTATGTGCGGTTTGTAGACGCGATCCTGCCCAATCCTGAAACAGGGAAAAAGTCCATGATTGTCTCAACCATCCAAACGGAAATGGAGGAGGCCGTATGAAAGAAGCGTTGCTCACAGCAAAGGAAATCGTAAAAACTTATCCCGATAGGCAGGAACCGATACTCAACCGGATTAGCATAGAAATCTATCAGGGAGATTTTACCATCATTATGGGACCGTCTGGGGCCGGCAAATCCACCCTCCTCTATGCTCTTAGTGGCATGGATACGCTTAGTAGCGGAAAAGTGCTGTACCGGGATCAGGAACTGGGAACCCTTTCGGAAAAAAGGATGGCCTCATTGCGGGCCAGGGAATTTGGCTTTGTGTTTCAACAGACATATTTGGTGAGTAACCTGACCTTGTTTGAAAATGTAGCGGTAGCCGGATACCTGGAGAAAGGAAAGACTGACAAAGAGGTAAGGGAGCAGGCAGAATCCCTACTAGCTCGGATGCATGTAGAAAGTGCCAAAGACCGCCTGCCCGCCCAAGCTTCCGGAGGCGAGTCCCAGAGGGCGGCCATTGCCAGAGCGATGGTTAACCGGCCGGGATTGCTGTTTGCGGACGAACCCACTGGTGCGCTTAACCGGAGAAATAGCGAAGAAGTCATGGAGCTGCTTACTTCCTTAAATCGGGAAGGGCAAAGTATCCTTATGGTGACCCATGATGTGAAAGCGGCTATCCGGGGAGATCGCATCCTCTATCTGGAAGATGGAAAAATCCTGGATGAAATGCCCTTGCCGCCCTTTGATGCACAAATAGCCAAAGAACGGGAAGAAACAGTCAGCACATGGCTGCGCTCGCTTTCCTGGTAAGGAGGGATGGGAGATGGAAATCAGAACATTACTGAAAGCGAATCTCAAATCCCACCGGGGAACTGTGCTGGGCGTGTTCATTTTGATCCTTTTGGTTTCCTTATCTTTAGGAACCGTCCTGGCAGTAGCCCTAAATTCCAGCCGCTATGTAAACAGCGAAATGAGCCGTCTGGGTTACGGCAATTTGACGGCTTGGGTATCTGGGCTCCCAGATGCCGCCCCTTTGGTGGACGAAATTTCTGCCTTAGATGAGGTGGATTCCGTAGGGGTACAATCCCTTATCTTCTCTGAATATGAAATAGGGACCCAGGAGTCAGATAGTGAAGGGCAGCTGATCACTTATGACCCGGTGCAGTATCCATATAAATTTTTCATGGATAGCTTGTCCAATTATAGCGATGCCCCCATGGGAATCGCACCGGGGGAAATATATGTCCCTGCCTCCATGGCATCCATGTTTGACATCCAGGTCAGGGATACGATTACCTTTCCTATTGCCCGCAGCGGGGGAGATATGGCTTTCACGGTCGCTGGCTTTTTTGAAGACCCCTTTATGGGTAGCTCGATGATCGGGATGAAAGGCTTTCTCATCTGTAGGCAGGACCATGAAGAGATCGCAGGGATGATTCGTGATGCTGGCGCGGACGGCCTGGCGCGTGAAGGGTTTATGCTGCATATTTTCCAGTCAGAGGGAAGCGATTTGGCAGCTTCGCAGTTTAATGCAGTCCTCAATGAAAAAACAAGCTTGCAAGGCTATGTAGAATTCACCCACAGCCGTGAAGCCATTTCCGGTTTTATGCTGACACTACAGAATGTGTTCGCCAGCCTGCTGCTTGCCTTTGTAGCGATCTTGCTTTTGGCATCTATGGCGGTGCTTTCCCACAGCATTGGCAGTACTATCGAACAGGACTATACCAATATGGGGGTTCTCAAAACCTTGGGGGCCACCAGTGGGAAGCTGCGAGGAATACAGCTTTTGCAGTACCTTATTACAGCCTTATGCGGTATGGTGGCGGGGATGCTGCTCTCGCTCCCGGCAACTCGGCTTACTTCCCAGATGACGGTGACAACTACGGGCCTATTGCTTCCTTCCTCACTGCCCATAGGGGACTGCTTAGCGGCTTTGGCAGCGGTCCTTTTTCTGCTGATGGGTTTCGTTTGGCTCTACACCAGGCGGATCAGCCGGATTTCCCCTGTCAGCGCTATCCGGGGGACTTGGAAGGAAGCCCAAAAAAGCAAAAAGGCGGCTTTCCTCATTCAAAAAGAAGGGCTTCCTTTCTGGCTTGCCCTCCGACAGCTTTCCAGCGGTAAGCGCCGGTATATTGGGGCGTGCCTGGTGGCATTGTTGTTGGCCTTTTTCGCCTCTCTTACCGGCCGGGTGGATGCTTGGCTGGGGCCGAATGGCGAGGGATTGATGGATGCATTTAACCCGGCTGATCTGCACATTGCTGTCCAACCTATGGGGGAAACCGGGATGGAAGAGATTGAACAGACCATTGCCAGCTATACAGCTATTACGGATTCCTACATGCTAGGGATGCCCAGCGTTTCTATAAACGGTGTGGATGTAACAGCGAATGTTATCACAGATGCAGAACGGTTCCATCTGCTTTCAGGGCAAACCTGCCGGCAGGTAAATGAAGTAACGCTCACAGAATTTGTAGCCGCAGATTTAGGCGTCTCTGTAGGGGATACGGTTACCATTACAGGCGGCTTGGACAGCAGGGAGTATGTGGTCAGCGGCATTTACCAGTGTGCCAACGATATGGGAGCCAATATCGGTATGAACCGGGCTGGATATGACCTGATTGGAGAGGAATCTCCCACTATGTGGTGTACCCATTATTTCCTGGAAGATTCCTCCCTCCAGCCGGCAATCATGCAGGCCCTTCAAGACACTTATGGCGGGGATGTATACCTGCATGAAAATTCCTGGCCAGGACTTGCAGGAATCCTTACGGCTATGCAGCTTTTGATGATTTTCCTATACGCCATGGTGACCCTTTTCGTGTTGATTGTCACGCTTTTGACCACTGAAAAGCTCCTGCGGGCTGAGAAAAAAGATTTATGCATTTACCGTGCATTGGGATTCTCTACCGTGCAGCTTCGACGCTCTTTTGCCTTGCGTTTTGGAATGATTGCCCTGCTGGGCAGCTTTTTGGGAACCATCTTCAGTGCTTTTCTTACCGACCCGTTGGTGGCAGTGCTCATGCGTCTGGAGGGGATCAGTAATTTTTCTTCTCGTCCAGGAATCTTTACTATATTGCTGCCGGGGGCAGTTGTGGTTATATGGTTCCTTCTGTTTGCTTATCTCGCAGCGGGAAGGATTCGGAGAACGCCTCTCACTTCTTTGATGGAGGAATGAAGGCGTTTCCATTCTATTTTATTATGGAAATCGATAAAACATAAGTATTTGATATTTCTCTTTCCGAACGTTACACTATAGATAGAAAGGGAAACGCAACAAAGAAAAGAGGCTTTTTTATGGAACAACAGATGCTTAAAGATAAAGTCGCCATTATTACTGGTGCAAGCTATGGGATGGGCCGGACGATGGCAGAACTATTTGCAGAAGAAGGTGCGGCGGTAGTTATCACCGCCCGTGGGAAAGAAAAGCTGGATGCTGTTGTAGAAGGTATTCGCGAAAGGGGCGGAAAGGCGGTTGGAATAGTGGCCGATGTCTGTTCCACCGAGGATACCAAGCGGGTATTTGAGACTGCCCTCAAAGAATTTGGGGATGTAGACATCCTTATCAATAATGCCGGGATTGGGGAACAGAAGATCATCGACGAAACCGACGATGACTGGATGATGTACGTGATGAATACCAATTTGGGCGGCCCTATCCGATACATCCGCGAAGCGTTGAAGATTTTCCTACCTAAAAACGATGGGGTCATCATCAATGTATCCTCCGTCAATGGCACTCGCCCCTTCTGTGGGGCTGCTTACACCTCCACCAAAGGAGCCTTGAACACACTGACCAAGAACGTGGCAATCCGCCTTATTGATACCAATATCCGTTGCAATGCGGTGGCACCAGGCGCTACAGTGACTCCGGCACACTTGACAAATAAAGCAGGGGAGCAACCTGGCGGGGCGGAAATGCTCAAGTATAGCGGCCATTTTGTTTACTTCCCTGGTCCAGAATGCGACCCTATGGATCAGGCCTATGCCTGCCTGTATTTGGCTAGCAAGATGGGTTGCCATGTGAAAGGGCAGGTATTGCAGGTTTGTAATGGAGCGTTTCTATAAACAGTAGAATGTTTAAATTTCAATAGAATAAGGAGCTGAAACAGTATGAAAAAACAGTTTGTGGCTGTAATAAGTCTGCTGCTGGTACTCAGCATGGCGATGGCCGGATGCAACAGTTCCTCCGGTTCATCCAATGCGGATTCATCCACAGGGGACAATCGCGTTTCTTCATCTCAGGCGAATAATGTATCCAGTGAGGAGAACGAGAATCCGCCAAGCTCGGATGTCACAGAATTGACGGTTCAGTTTGGTGATCAAGGGGAGCCCTTTGTGATGCATTTGGAGGATAATTCCACAGCTGCGGCCATCGCTGGTTATGTTGGCACTTCTGATTGGCGGCTTCCAGTATATAGCTATGATGAATCCGACGTTATGGAATATTACGATATTCCCAGCCGGTATGAGATCCCTGACAATAGTGAACTCGTAACCCAGGCCCATGCGGGCGATGTGTTTTACTCTGACCCTAACCGTATAGTGCTCTATTATCATGATGCTGTCATCGACGAAGAGTACACGCGGATTGGTACATTTGATCCCACAGAAGAGTTTGTGGATGCCGTAGAGAATAACCCCGTTTTGGAAGGATGGGGAAATCAGATCGTTGTGATCAGCAATGGTGGTTAAAATGCGTAAGGAAAAAGAGAACTCCTCCGATAATCCATACCAGTACAGTTTGAAACAAAATTTGGAAGACGCCGGTTGCAGTGATGAAATGGTACAACAATTTATGGAACTCCGGGACAAAGGCGAAGAAGAAAAACAATTGCTCCTTCTCTCTGGCCATAGAAAAAGCCTGTTAGACCGGCTTCACAGGGAAGAAAAAAAGATAGACTGTTTAGACTATTTAGTTTATCGATTGCAAAAAAGACAATAAGATTTTTAGGAGGTTATCCTATGAGAACCATTCAAAATCAGACTTTTGATGAAGAACGTGCCCTGTATGGCAGCAACGATATTCTGGTGAAAGACTGCTCCTTTGATGGCCCTGCTGATGGGGAAAGTGCTTTTAAAGAGTGCAAAAATGTAGAAGTGGCCCATGGCTTCTTTAATCTGCGCTATCCATTTTGGCATGACCATAACCTTACGATCCGGGATTCAGAGATGACGGAACATTGCAGGGCAGCGCTGTGGTATTCCGACCATATTTCCATTAGGAACACCAAACTTCATGGCATCAAAGCCCTGCGGGAGTGCGCCGATGTAATAATGACAGGATGCGATGTAAATTCCCCGGAATTTGGCTGGTCCGTCCACAATATGGAAATGAAAGACTGCACCGCCGAGAGCGAATATTTTATGATGCGTTCTACAGGCCTACACTTTACAAATGTACGAATGAAGGGCAAATACTCCTTCCAATATATCGAAAATTCTATTTTTGAAAATTGCATCTTCGATACCAAGGACGCTTTCTGGCATGCAAAAAATGTCACCGTCCGCAACAGTATTGTGAAAGGAGAGTATTTGGCTTGGTATTGCGAGAATGTTACCTTTGAAAATTGCAAAATCATCGGTACACAGCCTCTGTGTTATTGCAAAGGATTGAAGCTCATTCATTGCGAAATGATCGGCTGTGATCTGGCCTTTGAACGCAGCGAGGTGGAAGCTACGATTACAACGCCAGTTCTCAGCATAAAAAATCCTTTGTCCGGTCATATCACTGTGCCAGAGGTAGGCGAAATTATCCGGGATCTTGAAGAAGCAAAAGGGACAGTTCAGGTGCAAAAGCCGGGGGCTGGCGGCATCTGTGCCTGTGCGTAATGGAAAGGAAAGGGAGGCCTCATAGTCTCCCTTTTCTGCATAGAGGAGGTATGGTATGGAATATTTGCTGCGGGGAATTTTGATTGGCCTTTTATTTGGACTTCCATTTGGAGCAGTTGGCGCCCTAACCGTCCAAAGGACCTGGAGCTCAGGAGTGAAAGCCGGCCTTTTGACAGGCTTCGGTTCCTCTGTGGCAGATTGTGCCTATGCCTGTATTGGGGCCTTTGGGCTGACTCTTATCTCAGACTTTCTGCTCCGTTTCCAGGGGATTATTACCGCTTTGGGCGGAGTGCTGATCTTGGCCATGGGGCTAAAAACGATGCTCTGTCCACAGAAAGAACTCCCCCAGGAGGAACCTTTGGAAGGGGGCAAATTGTTCCTCACTTCCTTCGCGATTGGTATTACCAATCCGGCGGCTATTTTGACTTTTCTATTTGCGTTTTCTTACTTCGGAATTTCGGAAATAGCTGGCTGGATAAACGGCATCCTACTGGTGGCGGGTGTGTTCCTAGGGACCTATTTTTGGTGGGGGGCTCTTTCAACTTTCACACAATTTGTCAAAAGAAGAGCAGCCAAATTCCAACTGCATACGATGAACCGTATTTTTGGAGGTATCCTTTGTGCCTTTGGAATCAGTGTTTTTATTAAGCTATTTCTATAAATTTTCTGTATAAGAGAGTGGTGAATATGATGAGGAAAGCGATATCCTTACTGTTTATTACCGTTTTTTCCTTGGCACTGTTGCTTGCAGGTTGTGGGAATAATGAACAAGCAGCAAGCGGTCTGGAAGACCTCCCTTCCACTCCAGTGGAAACATCCTCGGAAACCGCAGTGTCTGCGGTGCTGGGAGTATCCGGATCGGAGCAAGAATCTGCCGGGCCCGAGTTGGACAGGGCTTCTCCTTCCAGTTTAGCGCAGGAATCCGAAGCAGTAGGAAATGAAACCAACGAGGAGGAAAACAGCGGCATGCAGATGTATGTACAGATCGGGGAGAGCACCTTTACCGCCACTTTGGAGGAAAATACAGCAGTTGATGCTCTGATAGAAATGATGGAGCAGGGGCCTGTTACCATCGCAATGAGCGACTATTCGGGTTTTGAAAAAGTGGGGCCGCTAGGAACGAGCCTCCCTACCAGCAATCAGCAGACTACTACGCAAGCTGGGGACATTGTGCTGTATCAGGGAAATCAAATAGTGTTGTTTTATGGCTCCAATTCTTGGAGTTATACCCGTTTGGGCCATATCAATGACCTGGCAGGCTGGGAAGAAGCCCTTGGTAGTGGGGATGTGACGGTCACCTTTGCGCTGGAAGGCTAATGGTAGCGCTCAAGATACGTATCCTCTTCAAAAATCCAGGAAAGCATGGGGCGATCCTCCATCTGTCCGCTCAGAAGCGGGTCGTCGATGGGATAGTTGACCAGGGAGGTTGCGCCGCCACCGGAAGAGAATCCTCCAAACGCCAAATTGTAGTCCCAAGGGATCATGGAGAGGACGCCGTCATCCTCGTAGAGATAGTAGTTGTGGATCATATTCCCGGTGTAGCTATCCCCATTGAGCACGAAATTGTGGACGACAAAGTATCGGATCACGGCGTCGATGTCCAGGACTTCCTCCAGATTTGCTCCTTCGTTTAGTTGTTTTATGGAGGCGATGAGCCGGTCCTTATCGGCATCGGTGATGGAAAAAGTAGCATTGTCAAAAATATGGGAATAGCTGTCATAGTCGTCACCCAGATAAAGAAGCTTGGTATCGTCGGAATTGCTCATACCGCCACCCTGCCCGTTCATGCTGTCGGGCTTGTAAAGCAGGCCATAATCGGAGCCGAAATTGCGTTCCGCAAAGGCCTCTTCAATCCCTTCGACGGCCATATAGAAGCCGAAGTATGTCCCGTTTACGGTCAGCGTTGTGTAGCTGCACAGCGGCGCGGCGACGCCTATGGAGCGGAACATATCATAACAGATATAGTCTTTTAGGTAGGTGTTGTCCTGGATGAGGTTGTTTAGGCAGAGTTTGTCCAGGCCATAGTAGTTTTGGGCGTCGTAGTGGTCAAATTCGACCTTAAAGCTATACCGGTCCGTAGTGACCTGGCTGAGAGAGGAATTTCCCTTGGTGCGAATCCCGACATTATTGAGCGCGGTTCCATCGATCACGATGCTACACGTGATGTATTCCTTTTCCTGGGCATTGTCCAGAAGGTTTTGCCAGTCATCCTCGTCTACGACAATATCGATGCTATGCACCATATTGGTGTCGAACAGTTTCTCTACATAGGGCATCTCTGTCCGGCTGATCGTGATTCCCAATTGATCCGCATTTACAAAGACAACGGCCGCCAGCAGCGTGAGCGCAACGAGGACCCAGCACACCACATCGGTATATGGATGCTTTGTCATAGTTTCACCCCTATCCCATATAGTCTCCGTTGTAACTGACCAACACGGCGCTTTGGACTCCTTCCATTTCAGAAAGGACATTGATAAAATCGGTGTTGTCGTCCTTGAGACGCACCTCAAAATTGACCTCTATGGCGTTTTTCTGAGCCGTCTTTCCCTTGATAACCATGCGCTGCGTCTGCGTTTTGAGATATGCGGCGGCCCGCTGTTCGGCTGCATGGTCGGAACAGTTTACAACAGCAATGTATGGATTGGTGTGCGGCTTACGGTTGACAAAGATCAGCAGCACCAGGCCAATCCATACGCTTCTGATCACGGCCAGGGGAATCATACCGGCGGCCAATACGATGCCGACCGCGATGGCCCAGAACAGGAAGGCGATGTCCAACGGCTCTTTGATGGCGGTGCGGAAGCGGACGATGGACAGCGCGCCGACCATGCCCAGGGAAAGCACCACATTGCTCGTGACCGCCAAGATCACCAAAGTGGTAATCATGGTCAATGCAATCAAAGTCACCCCGAAGCCGGCGGAGTACATGACGCCGTTGTAGGTCTTCTTATAAACCAGGAAGGTGAAGATGCCAAGCCCAAATGCAAGGAGCAAGGCGATTGCCATATCAAAAAGAGAGACACTGGTCACGTTTTCAAGAAAACTGGATTTAAAAATATCGGAAAATGTCATTGCAATATCCTCCTTTAAAATAAAATCAATCTTAACCATAAAGACGGCAGGCGGCGTATTTTGAAAAGGCTGTCACGCGCCGGTTTGGAATTTGGACGAGATCCTGCACCAGTGTGGGGAGGAATTCGTCCCATTTCACCTCCAGAATGACAGAGGGATCTCCTGTGGAAACCAGAGGACACTCGGGATTCAGAAAATCAACGCAGCGGATTCCTGTGCGCAGGTGATGGTCCAACGTGATGCGCACGTTTCCGGCCGGATAGAGGAAGGGTTCGCGGAGGTATTCCACGATGGTCTTAGGGCGCAGTCCTTGATAGAGCATCTTTTGGTATAATTCCGTCAAGAGAGGCCGGCCGGCCGCATCCTTCATCCATGCCCATTTCCCTTCCACAATGGACTGCGCTTCTGCTTGGGTGAGTGGCGCGGTCAGCTTGCTGCATAGGCCGCCGGTTTTCTGCTTTTTTTCCAAGCGCAGAAACGATGGATCGTCCTTGTAATAGCGAATGCGAAATTTTTCCCGGTTGTTTACCCCGTTCAACTTTTCCCGCAGCACCTTATCACAGACGTTGTCAAAATACAAGCTGCGGACAGAATATGTTCCGCTGGGCTCTGCGTGGGGGTCGGGGGAGAGGACCGCACACAGGCGTTGTTTCAGTTCGATATGGTCTCCATAATTGATGAGATGCTTCCATTCGTGCCGGAATTGCATTTGGCAACGCTCCTTTCCGGAACCCTTTCGCATCTGTGGCGGGGTTCCCTTTCTTTTTACCCAATGGGGAGATTTAACCTGCTTTTTACAATAGAATACAGGATCAGACTGAAATAAACCTGAAATGACAAAAATTTGCGAGCATTCCCCGCTTGATTTTGCCAACATACTTTGACATTTTGTGGGTATGCGGCGGATTTTACGTTTCTATCTATGGAAAAACATTCGTTGGTTTGCGAGGAAAAACGAAAGGCGCAGATTGCTCCTCCTTTTTGATCAAGATCATTGTGGGACGCTTGCCGTACAGCAGATATGATTCAAACAATCATGGTGCTTTTTCCAGGAAAGCAAGCGACGCTCCTTGTTAGTTCAAGCTAATTAAAAGGGAGATTCTATCCGTCCCATGGGGTGTCGATAATCAATCCATGAGGATAAAAGCTGCGTCTAGCAAGGAGAAATTGTCGGTGATATTGCGGCTGGTTTCTGCCATCATAGGTTGGCTCCCTGGCGCTCGCCACAGGGGCTACCGGCAACAAGGGCCGGGGAGAAATTATTCGCCTTGCTTCATCTTTTATCAATTACTTGTTGAAAAAACAAATGGGATATAGATTTTTTTTGTGGAATATGATATATTAGGGACACAATAGATTGAAACTTGCAAAGGGGAATTTGCGAATCCCCTGAGAGAGGAGAAGAGCGGATGGATATCAACAGGATTGACGCATATTTGCAGGGGGCGTCCCTGGACGGCTATCAGGAATTTGGCGCGCATTTTAGCCATGAATACGACCAGGATGGCGCACGGTTTACGGTCTATGCGCCGAATGCCTCGCGGGTCATGTTGATCGGGTCGTTTAACGGGTGGACAGGCTACGATATGGAGCGATTGCCCTCCGGCGTTTGGACGATCTTTGTACAGGGAGTCCAGGAGATGGACATGTATAAATACCGGATCTTTACTGCTTCAGGGGAAGCCTATGACCGGGCGGACCCGTTTGCCTTTTACAGCGAGCTGCGGCCAAACACAGCCTCCTATGTCTACAACCTGAACGATTTTCCCTGGACGGATGGAAATTGGATGCGCACCCGAAACAAGAATTATAACCGGCCGCTGAGTATCTATGAAGCACATGCGGGCTCCTGGCGGATCAAGGACCAGCCGGAGGACGAACGCTTCTATCAGTACGATGAGCTGGCGGAATTGCTGATCCCCTATGTAAAAGAGATGGGATACACCCACATCGAATTGTTGCCTTTGACGGAGCATCCGTTTGACGGTTCCTGGGGATACCAGGTGACCGGCTATTTCAGCGCGACAAGCCGGTATGGAAATCCGAAACAACTGATGCATTTTGTGAACCGCTGCCACGAGCAGGGGATTGGCGTGATTATGGATTTTGTCCCGACCCATTTTGTCTCCGATTTTTATGCGCTGCACCAATTTGACGGCGGATTTGTCTATGAGAGCGAGTATGAGGATCAGCGCTACAGCGAGTGGGGAACGGTGCTGTTTGACTTCTCAAAGCCACATGTCATCAGTTTTTTGCGGTCGGCGGTGGACTTTTGGCTGACATATTATCATTTTGACGGCGTGCGGTATGACGCTGTTGCAAATTTGATTTACCGCAACGGCAATACCAATGACGCGGTAAACGAAAGCGGCATATGGTTCTTGAAGACGTGCAATTATGCCATTCAAAAGCGCCATCCAAATGTTATGCTCATTGCAGAGGACTCTTCGAATTATTTGAAGGTGACGGCGCCGGTAGAATATGGAGGCTTGGGCTTTGACTACAAATGGGATCTAGGCTGGATGAACGATACACTCGATTATCTATCGGTGCCCCCCGCGCAGCGTCCGGGCGTGCATACAAAAATCAGCTTCTCTATGAGCTATTTTTACAACGACATCTATCTATTGCCGTTCTCCCACGATGAAGTGGTACATGGGAAAAAGACCATCATCGATAAAATTGCAGGGAATTACGAGGAGAAATTCCATCAGCTCCGCACCCTCTATCTCTATATGTTTACCCATCCGGGGAAAAAGCTCAATTTTATGGGCAATGAGCTGGCGGAGTTTAAAGAATGGGATGAGAAGAAGGAACTCGGCTGGAATCTTCTGACCTATCCCGCGCACGATGCATTTTGGAACTATTTCCGGGTGTTGCAGCATCTCTATTTGGAGGAGAGCGCCCTCTATCAGGAGGATTACAATGCACAGAGCTTCCAGTGGCTGGATGTCAACGATGCGAGCCGGTGCGTGTTTGCCTATAAACGTAGCGACCTGGCGAAAGAAGAACTGTACATTGCCATCAATTTTTCGAACCGCATGCACATGCATTACCCGCTGATGGTCGATCATTATGGCGTCTATGCGGAGATGCTGAATACCGATGCAATGCCGTTTGGCGGGAAGGGCAAGACGAATGAAGGCGAGCTTCGTGCCCAGATGCGGGGCGGCAAATACTGCTTGGACATCACGTTGGCACCGTTTGCTTCCTGCATCTTCAAACGGATTGCAACCACCGTGCCGCCGACCCGTGCAGCGAGGCCAGGTGAGCGGCCCGCCAAGAAAGTCCCCAAGAAAAGTCCTCCAGAGGAATTGGAGAAAACGGAATAGAACGCAAAAAAGGAGCGGTACAGCCGCTCCTTTTTTATAAGGTTCTTTTTTGATTGGCTTTTAAAGAAGATGGATTCCATAACCTTCACAGGCATTGCGCATGCTGTCCGGCCAGACAGAAGCCTGGACCTCGCCGATGTGTGCCTTCTCCAGCAACGCCATGCAAATGCGGGATTGCCCAATACCGCCGCCCATGGTGAGCGGCAAGCGGCCCTCCAACAGCATGCTGTGGAACGGCAGCTGTGCGCGTTCTTCGCAGCCTGCCGCAGCAAGCTGTTTGCGCAGCGCCTCCGCATCGACGCGGATTCCCATGGAGGAGAGTTCCAGCGCACGGTTCAGGATGGGATACCAGATGATGATGTCCCCGTTCAGGGACCAATCGTCGTAGTCCGGAGCGCGGCCGTCGTGCGGCTTTCCGGATTTCAATGCGCCGCCGATCTGGGAGATAAAGACCGCGCCGTATTCCTTGGCGGCGGCGTCCTCCCGCTGCTTCGGCGTCAGATCCGGGTAACGGTCTTCCAGTTCCTGGCTGGAGACAAAGGTGATTTCCTCGGGAATATAGGAATCGAGAACCGGGAACCGCTCCGTCAGGACCGCTTGAGTTTTATGCAGAACCCCCATAATGGCATGGACAGCGCTTTGAAGCGTCTCCATGGTGCGCTCTTCCGCAGTGATGACGCGCTCCCAGTCCCATTGGTCCACATAGACGGAGTGGAGATTGTCGAGCTCTTCATCCCGGCGGATGGCATTCATATCCGTATAGAGGCCGGTATCGGCGCGGAACCCGTAGCGGGCGAGCGCCATGCGCTTCCATTTGGCAAGGGAATGGACAATTTGAACGTCGGCATGGATGTCTGCCACATCGAATTGCACTGGCCGCTCCACTCCGTTGAGGTCGTCGTTGAGGCCGGTCTCCGGCTGTACGAACAAGGGGGCGGATACACGTGTGAGGGAGAGGGCGGAGGCTAGCTCGCGCTCGAAGGTATCCTTCGCGAGCTTGATTGCGATTTCGGTCTCTATAATATCGAGCTTCGATGTGTAATCTTTCGGTAAAATCAGGTTGCTCAAAGCCATGCTTGGTTCATCCTTTCTCAAATGACAGCGCGGAAGTTGGAATAAAGAGAGATACCGCGGCTGAACGTGCAAAATTTACGCCTTATTATAAACCAAAATGGGATTTTTTGCAATCCTAAAGGGAAGAAGTTTCATTTTCAGGTTCTAATAATAAGTTTATATAGGACACATAGGGCTTTGTATACGGTGTGGCCGGAATACTGCCGGACATGGCGTTTTGTAGCGGTTCGGGGAGGGACATGAAAAAGCGTTGTACTTCTCGGTTTTCCTTCAAAAAATCATACAAGGCGTCTTCCAAAAGTAAAGCCTCCTTTCTGAAAGGGATTCAGGGCAAAGCATGGGCGTCTTTTATCTTTTACAAAATCGTTATACACATGCAGAAAATGCTTCACAATGCGGTTTGTAGCGGTAGTTTCGGCAATTTGAACGAAGCTGGGCGGAAGAAATACAGAAAGTGGCGAATTTGTAACAAGAATGATTTTTTTCTTCGAAATCGCAATAGAATCCCTTGCATATTCGGATTGATTGTGATATATTTAACATGCAATGATTCATTAGAAGATTGACCCGTGAAACATTTGGTTGGAGCGGGTTAGTGAATTATGAAATGGAGGAACAAAATCATGTCTAAGAAAATCGTGTTAGCAGGTGCTGTACGTACTGCAATCGGCAAGATGGGCGGCGCTTTGGCAAACGTTCCGGCTGCCACGCTTGGCTCCATCGTGATCAAAGAAGCTCTCAAGAGAGCAAATGTTGCGCCTGACCAGGTGGATGAAGTTCTGATGGGTTGCGTTCTGCAGGCTGCCCAGGGCCAGAACGTTGCGCGCCAGGCTGCTGTTAATGCAGGTATCCCGATCGAAGTTCCGGCTTTGACGCTGAACAACGTCTGCGGTTCCGGTCTGAAATGCGTGAACATGGCTGCTGCGATGATCGAGGCTGGCGAAGCGGATATCGTGGTCGCTGGTGGTATGGAGAACATGTCCTCCGCTCCGTATGCGCTGACCAAAGCTCGCTTTGGCTATCGCATGAACAATGCTACCATGATCGATACTATGGTCAACGATGCACTTTGGGATGCATTCAACGGCTACCACATGGGCATCACCGCTGAGAATGTTGCTGAGAAGTATGGCCTGACCCGTGAGATGCAGGACGAGTTCGCTGCTTGCAGCCAGCAGAAGTGCGAAAAGGCACAGGCAGAAGGCCGCTTTGATGATGAGATTGTTCCCGTTCCGGTAAAGATGAAGAAGGAGACTGTTATGTTCGCAAAGGACGAGGGCCCGCGTGCCGGTGTTACCGCTGAGAGCATCGCAAAGCTCCGTCCGGCATTCAAGCCCGATGGCGGCACGGTCACCGCTGCAAATGCTTCCGGTATCAACGACGGCGCAGCTGCAATCGTTGTTATGAGCGAAGAGAAGGCCAAAGAGCTGGGCGTTACCCCGATGGCTGAGTGGGTCACGGGCGCTTCCGCAGGCGTTGAGCCGTCCATCATGGGCATTGGCCCGGTTGCTGCTACCAAGAAGGCAATGGCTAGAGCGAACCTCACGGTCGAGGATATGGACCTGATCGAGGCAAACGAGGCGTTTGCGGCGCAGTCCCTGGCGGTTGCGAAGGACCTCAACTTTGATATGTCCAAGGTCAACGTCAACGGCGGTGCAATTGCTCTGGGCCATCCGGTCGGCGCTTCCGGCTGCCGTATCCTGGTTACCCTGCTGCATGAGATGAAGAAGAGAGGTTCCAACTACGGCCTCGCGACGCTGTGCGTCGGCGGCGGCATGGGCGTTGCCTCCATCGTAAAGAACTACAAATAAGAGCAGGGAGCGTTTAAACGATGAGCTATATTAAATATGAGCAGAACGGCTTCGTCGGCGTGCTGACGATCGACCGTGAAAAAGCTTTGAACGCGTTGAATTCCGAGGTTTTGGCGGATCTCGACGCAGCATTGGATGCAATTGATCTGGATTCCACCCGTTGCCTGATCATCACAGGCGCAGGCCAGAAGTCCTTCGTTGCCGGCGCGGACATCGGCGAGATGAGCACGCTGACAAAGGCGGAAGGCGAGGCCTTCGGCAAGAAGGGCAACGATGTATTCCGCAAGATTGAGACGCTGCCGATCCCGGTGATCGCAGCGGTCAATGGATTCGCCCTCGGCGGCGGCTGCGAGCTCTCTTTGAGCTGCGACATCCGTCTTGCCGCGGAGAACGCCGTATTCGGCCAGCCGGAGACCGGCTTGGGTATTACCCCCGGCTTCGGTGGCACGCAGCGTCTTGCCCGTACAATCAATGTGGGCAAGGCAAAGGAAATGATCTATGCCGGCACGAAGGTCAAGGCGCCGGAGGCGCTCAGCCTGGGCCTGGTTTCTGCCGTGTATCCGGCAGAGGAGCTCATGCCCGCTGCGATGAAGCTGGCAGAGCGGATTTCCGCCAATGCACCGATCGCGGTCCGCGCTTGCAAGAAGGCGATCAACGACGGCCTGCAGGTCAACATGGACGAGGCGATCGTCATCGAGGAGAAGCTCTTCGGCAGCTGCTTCGAGACGGAAGACCAGAAGAACGGCATGACGGCTTTTGTTGAGAAGCGGAAGCCCGAACCCTTTGTCAATAAATAAGTTTTATTTATCATCCGCACCGGTATTGCGTTCGAAAGAGGGCGATACCGGTGCGGGCCAACATAAAGATTACTATAGGAGGTTTCTTATTATGAAAATTGGTGTTATCGGCGCAGGAACCATGGGCTCCGGCATCGCACAGGCATTTGCTCAGACAGAAGGTTATGAAGTAAAGCTCTGCGACGTGAAGGCAGAGTGGGCAGAAAACGGTAAGGCAAAGATCGCAAAGGGACTCAACAAGAGAGTTGCGAAGGGCAAGATGGAGCAGGCCGCTGCGGATGCAATCCTGGCGAAGATCACCACTGGTACGAATGAAATCGTTGCAGATTGCGACCTCGTTGTAGAGGCTGCGCTGGAAAAGATGGAGCTGAAGAAGGAAATCTTCAAGCAGTTGGAAGGCATCTGCAAGAAGGATTGCATCTTTGCAACCAACACTTCCTCCCTCTCCATTACAGAAATCTCCAATGGCCTTGACAGAGCAGTTGTCGGCATGCACTTCTTCAATCCGGCTCCGGTTATGAAGCTGGTGGAAGTCATCGCAGGCGAGACCACTAGCCCGGAGACCGTTCAGAAGGTGATCGAGGTTTCCGAGTCCATCGGCAAGACCCCGGTTCAGGTCAACGAGGCAGCTGGCTTTGTTGTAAACCGCATCCTGATCCCGATGATCAACGAGGCAGTTGGCATCTATGCAGACGGTGTTGCTTCTGTTGAGGGCATCGACACCGCGATGAAGCTCGGTGCAAACCATCCGATGGGCCCGCTCGCTTTGGGCGATCTGATCGGCCTGGACGTTTGCTTGGCGATCATGGAAGTTCTGCAGGCTGAGACGGGCGATCCGAAGTACCGTCCGCATCCGCTGCTCAGAAAGATGGTCCGCGCTGGCAAGCTCGGCCAGAAGACTGGCAAGGGATTCTACGATTACACCAAATAAGAAACGATTTGGCGTAAATTTTGATTTGGAGGAACAGGTATGGATTTCGTACTGAGCAAAGAACAGGAAATGGCCCGCACGCTCTTTAAAGAGTTTGCGGAGAATGAAGTAAAACCTCTTGCACAGGAAGTCGACGAGACGGAGCACTTCCCGAGAGAGACCGTTGAAAAGATGCAGAAGCTCGGTTTCATGGGAATTCCGCAGCCGAAGGAGTACGGCGGCCAGGGCTGTGACACGCTCACCTATGTGCTGTGCGTGGAAGAGCTCTCCAAGGTCTGCGCGACCACGGGCGTTATTGTTTCCGCGCATACTTCCCTGGGCACGGACCCGATTAAGAAGTTCGGTACCCCGGAGCAGAAAGAAAAGTATCTGCGTCCGCTGGCTTCCGGAAAGATGCTGGGTGCGTTTGGCCTGACCGAGCCCGGCGCAGGCACGGATGCTTCTGGCCAGCAGACCAAGGCTGTTTTGGAGGGCGATCATTATGTCCTCAACGGCAGCAAGATTTTCATCACGAACGGCGGCGAGGCGGATGTCTACATCATCTTCGCGATGACCGATAAGAGCAAGGGTACGAAGGGCATCTCCGCGTTCATCGTAGAGAAGGACTTCCCGGGCTTCCGCATCGGCACCAAGGAGAAGAAGATGGGTATCCGCGGTTCTTCCACCACAGAGCTGATCTTCGAGAACTGCATCGTTCCGAAGGAGAACCTCTTGGGACAGGAAGGCAAGGGCTTCAGCATCGCTATGGCGACGTTGGACGGCGGCAGAATCGGCATCGCAGCACAGGCTTTGGGCATTGCTGAGGGCGCGCTGGAGGAGACCATCGCTTATGTAAAGGAAAGAAAGCAGTTTGGCCGTCCGATCGCGAAGTTCCAGAATACGCAGTTCCAGATCGCAGATATGGCGACGAAGGTAGAGGCTGCCCGTTATCTGGTGTACCGTGCGGCAATTGCAAAGGATACCAAGAAGCGTTTCTCCGTCGAGGCGGCAATGGCGAAGTTGTACGCTGCTGAAGTTGCGATGGAAGTAACCACCAAGGCGGTACAGCTCTTTGGCGGCTATGGTTACACGAGAGAGTACCCGGTTGAGCGCATGATGCGCGATGCAAAGATCACGGAAATTTACGAAGGCACCAGCGAAGTACAGCGCATGGTTATCTCCTCGAATGTAATTAAATAGTCGATAAAGGCCAAAAGGAGTGAAAATCTTTGAATATCGTAGTTTGCATTAAGCAAGTTCCGAATACCAATGAAGTAAAGCTGGATCCGGTGACCGGTACCCTGATTCGTGAAGGCGTGCCGAGCATCATCAATCCGGACGATAAAGCAGGTCTCGAAGCGGCTCTCCGCTTGAAGGACTCCATGGGCGCGCATGTGACGGTCCTCTCCATGGGCCCGCCGCAGGCGGACGCAGCGCTGCGCGAAGCGCTGGCAATGGGCGCAGACGAAGCCATCTTGGTTTCCGACAGAGCGTTTGGCGGCGCAGATACGTGGGCAACCTCCACGACGATTGCTGCTGCTATTAAGAACCTGGATTATGACCTCATCATCACCGGCCGTCAGGCGATCGACGGTGATACGGCGCAGGTTGGCCCGCAGATTTCCGAGCATCTCGGCATTCCGAACATCAGCTATGCGGAAGAGATCAAGGTCGAGGGCGATTCTGTGATTGTAAAGCGTCAGTATGAGGATCGTTATCATATCGTCAAGGCAAAGATGCCCTGCCTGATCACCGCATTGACCGAGCTGAATAAGCCCCGCTATATGACGCCCGGCGGCATCTTTGATGCTTACAGAGAAAAAGAAGTTAAGGTTTGGGGCCTGAAGGATATTACCGTTGACCAGGCAAATATCGGCCTGAAGGGCTCACCCACCAGAGTGTTCCAGACGTTCACGAAGAGCTTGAAGGCAGCTGGCACAGTTGTCCAGCTCGATCCGGAAGAGTCCGCCAACTACATGATCGAGAAGCTCAAGGAAAAGTTCATTATTTAATTTGTAGTTTGTGATGACAACTGAGAATATTGAAAGTGGTGAGCAAAAAATGAATTTACAGGATTATCAGGGCGTATTTGTATTCGTCCAGCAGGTGGATCATAAAATCACTGGCGTTTCTTATGAGTTGCTCGGCAAAGGCAAGGAGCTCGCTGCGGATCTGGGAACAGAAGTGACCGCAGTTTTGCTCGGTTATCAGGTAGAGGACCTCTGCCCGAAGCTTGCCCGCTATGGCGCGGACAAGATCATCCTGGTCGACAACGAGGCTTTGGAGCCGTATACCACGGAGCCGTATGCACACGCGATGTACAGCGTGATTGAGAAGTACAAGCCCGCAGTCGTCCTCTATGGCGCAACGGCAATCGGCCGCGACCTGGCGCCGCGCGTGTCTGCTCGCGTGCATACCGGCCTGACCGCCGACTGCACGAAGCTGGAGATCGATCCGGATACGAAGAATCTGAAGATGACCCGTCCGGCATTCGGCGGCAACATCATGGCGACCATCCTCTGCCCGGAGCATCGTCCGCAGATGGCGACGGTTCGTCCTGGCGTTATGCAGAAGATTAAGCCGATCGACGGCGCAGAAGCTCCGGTTGAGAAGTACGATCCTGGATTTGAGAAGAACAACAAGTATGTAGAAGTGCTTGACGTTGTAAAGAAGGTCAGCGACAAGATCGACATCCAGGATGCCAAGATTCTGGTTTCCGGCGGCCGTGGCATGGGCTGCCCGGAGAACTTCAAGCTCCTGCGTGATCTGGCGGACGTCCTCGGCGGCGAGGTGAGCGCGTCCAGAGCGTGTGTCGATGCAGGCTGGGCTGAGAAAGATGTACAGGTTGGCCAGACCGGTAAGACCGTTCGCCCGAACCTCTACATTGCCTGCGGCATCTCCGGCGCTATCCAGCACTTGGCCGGCATGGAGGATTCCGACGTGATCATTGCGATCAATAAGGATGAGAACGCGCCGATCTTCGAAGTAGCGGATTACGGCATTGTTGGCGACGTGACCAAGATTCTGCCGCTCTTCACAGAGAAGCTCAAGGAAGAACTGGCTCTGCGCAACGCGTAAGGGTTTCTTTCTGGATAAAATTGGCCCCTGGGAAATCCCAGGGGCTTTTTTGTTGGGTTATGTCATTTCAGGATTAAAGTGGGGGGAACGATACAGATGAAACAATTGGAACAGGCCGTCCGTTTTTTGGAAAAGGACCCGCTCCTTCACATCGATATGCTGGAATGCATCCGGCGTGGGAATGCAGAGTGCCTTTATGTGTCAGAGACGGGGGTTCTCTTGCGCGATCAACCGTCCGGGACGTGTCAATTGAGTGTGGAAACAGAAGGCGCCCTTCGGGAATGTCTGCCGCTTCTACAGGGGACAGATCTGTTGGTTTGCCATCAGGATTTTTATCGAGAGTTCCTATCGACGGCTTTGAACCTTTCCTTCGGGGAACGGTGTTACCAAGCCGCTTATTTAAAATCGGAAGCGCCGCATCCCAACCGCGAAGCAGGGTGGGACATTCATTCTTTGGATGAATCGGCCCTTCCGTTTGTGCATCAGCACTATAAGATGGTGACGGACGAGGACTACCTGCTCCAACGCCTGCATTCCGGAGAAATGTATGGCATCTTTGTGGAAGGAAAGCCGGCGGGGTTTATCGGCATGCACGCAGAGGGATCGCTCGGCATGTTGGAGATTTTGCCGGAGTACCAGCGGAGAGGGTTAGCCTTCGTACTGGAATCGTACGCCATTTATCGGATCAAGGAGAAGGGATGGACCCCTTACGGGCAGGTCATTGTGGGCAATCTCGCCTCTATGCATTTGCAACAAAAGATTGGGATGACCTTCTCTGAAAAGACCTGCTACTGGTTGAGTTGAGATTCAAAATTTTTTCTGCGCGCAGGGATTGTCAGGGTGGCGCGTGTTCCAACCGATAATTTGCTCTCCAGAGTAAGGCCAAACTCTTTGCCGTAATAGAGTTGAATACGCTCATGGACATTTTTGATCCCATACCCGCCGGAATCCTGTGTCAACAGGTTCGGAAGGGCCTGTGGATCGATTCCGACACCATTGTCTTCTACCATGAAGACAATGGTGTCCTTTTTATGTGCGGCAGTGATCCGGAGGATTCCCCCGCCGTCCGGACGCTGGTCCAAGCCATGGACAATGGCGTTTTCCACCAAAGGTTGTAGGAGAAGATTCAGCATCAGATATTCGCCAAGCCCTTCTTCGATTTGATAGATTGCTTCGAATTGGCCGCTATGCATGATCCGCTGGATATCGATATAGGAGCGCGTATTTTTCAGCTCGTCTGCTACAGATGTAAGCTGTTTTCCCTTATTCAACGTGGTTCGGTAGAATGTAGACAGGAGCTGCGCCATTTCGCTGATATCAGGGGCGTCTGCACGGATGGCCCTCCAATTGATGAGGGACAGGCTATTGTATAAAAAATGGGGATTGATCTGCGCTTGAAGAGCACGCATTTCCGCTTCTTTTTGTGCAAGCTTCCCCGTATAGACCTCATTGATCAGGGCGTTGATCTTATCCAGCATCTTCTGAAAGCTCCGAATTAGATCCCCAACTTCGTCGTGGGATTCGCTGGTGATCGTTACCCCCATGTCGCCTCCCTCAACTTGCTGCATGGTCTTTTGGAGTTTTTCAATCCGGCTGACCACCGCATGGGAAAGCAGCCATCCGATCAAGACCACCAGGATTAAGCAAAGCATAATAATGAAAGCAACGGTCAAAACGATGGGGGTGGCTGCATCTGTAATAAGATGGATTGGCTTATACAGGTAAACATCCCAGCCACAGGAAGGAATGTTTGCTTGAATTACGGTGTAATCAGAAGAGTTCCAGGTAATGGAAGAAGAATCGGAATCTAAAAGAGTCTCCAACGGTGGAACTTCACTCACATCGAGGCCGGCAAAGATTTCAGAATATACAGCGCTTCCATTGGAATCGGCCAGATAGATTCCACAGGAATTTTTGGATAGCTCCAAAAAGGAGGAAAAGAGTTTTTGAGAGTCGATTTCGATATACAAAAGATTTTTTGCAGTTCCGCCGCTGTCTGGTTCAGGCATACGCCGGACAGCGCAGACAATGTCCTCCGCCGGCACAAACCAATTGATTTTAGAAGATTGGATACTGGGTTCATACCAGATCTCCCCTTCGGCATCTTGTAGGGGGATCACCATATTGCCGTGTTTTTCCATATTGGTGCCAGAATATAAAGTGATTCGCTCCACATCGTCATGAAGGTTTTTCATAGATAAAAATAGAGGGCTGATTGTTTTGCTATAGGCATCATAGAGTTCCATGTAATTGGTATAGATACGATTGGCTGATTCGTTTAGATCAGAGTCAAAGGCCAAATAGTCCGAGAGGTTGTTATAGATCTGGATCTGGTTGTCCAGGGAGTCGGCAGCCTGTTGCAAGGAGGATTGCAGGTTAGCCTCTTCTTGTGAAACCAACAAAGCCTTTGTTTGTTGATAGCAAAATAGCCCGAGGATTGCCACGGGGATAATACTAACCAGCAAAAAGCACAGCATGATTTTTTTTCGGAACGTGAGGTCCTTCAATAAGTGGATAGGAGACTTCATATCAATCTTCCTTTTGCCGGAATTTTTCAGGGCTGCTTCCAAAATATTCACGGAAGCTCTGGATGAAATAGGATACATTGGAATATCCAACGGCATTGCAGATAGTTACAACTTTCATGTGGGTGGTTTCCAAAAGCTCTTTTGCTTTTTCCATGCGGAATGCCTTTATATATTTATTAAGCCCATATCCCGTCTCTTTTTTAAAAATGGAGCTCAGATAACGGGGAGACAAATAGACGATTTCTGAGAGGTTTTCCAGATTGAGCTCTTGGTCATAATGTTTGCTGATATATCGCTTGACGGTTTCAACGTAGTTGGATGGGGCATGGGATTCCATGTTAGGATGTTCTAAATTCTGTTCTAGAATATTGGCTATTTCTTGGTAACTGTTGCTTTGGTAGATGGATTCTACTTTCCGAAACAGTTCTTCTTCGGAGAAATGGGCCCAATGGATAGAAACATCCCGTAGCAAATTGGAAAACACAAATTTTACATATAAGTGAGAAAGATTGGTTTGACCAGCATATGCGTCGCAAAGCAGTTGTATGTTTCTATGAACGGCATCCAAATTGTGCTCTTGCAGGGCCGCTTCCAAAGAAGTAAACAGGGAAGAGACATCTTGATAACCGCTGTTTAATTTTTGAGAGGAGGCATAAGCAGAGAACACATAGGTGTCTGGGAGAAAAAAGCGGTTTTCCAACGCCTGTTCCAGGGATTCAAAGGCCGTCGGGATCTCAGAAGCTCCTGAAAAATCTTCGCTGAAGGCCAGATAACCATCCACACGATAGCGCTGTTGGATAAACCGCCGGATGTCAGCGGACAAAGAAGCCCAATCGGTCCGATTGGCAGCATTGGAAAAGAACAACAGGCTTTCACAGGGGTTTAAGTTGAGATAGTCAAAGGGAAGGGGAAGCAGTTGCGAAAGTTCCTCAGAGAATTCTTGCCCAGCGTGATCGAAAAAATTCCGGTTGAACTCTAGCAAGACCATGTTGGTATATTGATTCAAAAAGCCTAGATCGAACAGGGCCCCGGCTTCCGCAGTCAATGTTTCCAAGGGAGTACCGTTGACTAAGGAATAGAGAAGATGTTCCCGCGCGTAAGCAATCCGGCGGTTGTTCCGTTCTTCTTCCGACCGGCGGGAAAGGATTTCTGCGGAAACCCGTTGCATAACTGTGCAGAATTCCTCGACGTTTACTGGCTTAAGGATGTATTCCCGGACCCCCAGCGAAATAGCGGTCTTGGCATATTCGAATTCGCTAAACCCACTAAATAGGATCACCCGGATGTTGGGTTGTAGCAACAGCGCTTCTTTAGCGAGAGTGAGCCCATCCATAAAGGGCATCCGCACGTCTGTAAACAGGATGTCGACGGCGCGGTTCTTTAGGTAGTCGAGTGCCGCTTTCCCATTGGGGGCTTGGCCGGTTTCCATATTGAAGCCATATTTGTGAAGCAGAAAGAGAATCCCTTCCCGTTCCTCCGCTTCATCATCCACAACCAACATATGTATCATAGAAGGAACTCCTCTCTTATTAAAATAATCCATCTATTTTAATTTTATCCCATTAAATCCAAAGGAATCTTGAAAGTTTTTTATTAAATTCCATGAGAAAATTTTGAAGGCAAGGGACTCTTTATATAATAAAAACATTGAAACCCAAGAAAGAGGTGTCCGGAGTGAAACAGACCAAAAAGATACACCAAATATGCGCCTGGTTCCTAATCCTAATGGTGGGGATTCTACAAGGATGTGACCGGACAACGAAAGAGACAGAAAAAGTTGCAGAAGCTTCGCTGTATCAAGAGCAGGAGGAAGAAGGCCTTTCCTGGGAGACTGCCGCGCATACCCCGTTTGGCAAATATCCGGAGCCGGTAGCCTGTACCGTAGGGAGAAAGAGCAACGGGTATACATTGGAACAGGCGTTACAGGATGACGTCTGGACGTATCAACGCTTTTTAGCAGACTTCCTAAATATTGAATTTACCAACGCCTTTGATGTCCAAAGTGAAGAGGATTTCCAGCAGAAAGTTTCAATGGCCATTGTCAGCGGGGATATTCCAGATATTATGACGGTCAATGGGCAACAGCTTCTGCGGTTGTATGAATCTGGGCAGATCGCAGATTTAACAGAGGCCTATGAGAATTGCGCCAGTGACCACATCAAAGAAATCTATGACTCCTATGGCGGCGCATGCCTGGATGCGGCGACATTTGATGAGCGGTTAATGGCCTTGCCCACGACCGAAATGTCGCATGGGCCGGGGGTATTGTGGTTGCGCAAGGATTGGATGGAAAAGCTGAACCTTCCAGCCCCG
Organism: Anaeromassilibacillus sp. D41t1_190614_C2; assembly: GCF_015558525.1. NCBI lineage: Bacteria > Bacillati > Bacillota > Clostridia > Eubacteriales > Acutalibacteraceae > Anaeromassilibacillus > Anaeromassilibacillus sp. D41t1_190614_C2. The sequence continues at coordinate 109,482 of NZ_JADMOD010000003.1, forward strand.
GAGACGATGGAGGACATTGAACAGATTCTCCGCCGCTTTATACAAGAGGACCCGGGAGGGAATGGTCCAGGCAAGACCATTGGCCTTGTGTGCAGCCCGGAAATTGCGGGGGATTCCGGCGGATTATATATGCTCAACAGTGTGTTTACCCTTTATGGGGCGTTTCCGAAACAGTGGATGGAGCAGGAGGACGGCTCGGTTGCCTATGGTTCCATTCAGCCGGAGATGAAGAATGCGTTGGCGGAAGTCGCTAAATTGTATCAAGAAGGGCTTCTCGACCAGCAATTCCTTTTGCGGACGGAAGAGGATTGCCAAGAATTATTGGCCGAAGGCATCAGTGGGGCCTTCTTTGGAAACTATTGGAGCAGTGAAGTCCTTCCGGAATGTTTATTGAAAAATCCAGAAGCCGATTGGACGCCGTATATCGTGCCAAAAGATGAAAATGGATATATAACGATGTTCGAGGGCAACCCCAATAGCAGCTACATTGTTGTCCGCAAGGGCTATTCGCATCCAGAAGTTGCCATCAAGATGGCAAGCGTGCAGTTCGATTACGTGCAGGACGTGGAACCAGAATTTAAAAACCAGTTAAACCGGGATGGAATGCTGCTCAATATGCATATTGGATATGATGATTCGTTTGCCCGCTCTGGTGCCACCTTGGATCAAGCGCTCCGGGGAGAAATACAGGTGGATGAATTGAATGCAACCCACAAGTCAAACTTTCAGAAAATAACCGCATATTTGCAGGCCTTGGAAGAAGGAGAAACGCCTTCTCCGTGGGATTGGCAGCAATATAAATCTTATATCGAGGCCTATCAACTCTATATGGAGACACCCATAAAGAAGGTGACACCTGTATTTGTGCGAGAGACGAACATCATGCGGAAATATTGGCCGGCCCTTGAAGAAATGGAGCAGGAAATGATGCTTCGTATTGTTACGGGAGAAGCCCCTTTGGAAGCATTTGATGCCTTTGTAGAAGAATGGCTGGATGCAGGCGGAGACCTCGTGACAGAAGAGGTCAACCGGCTTCATGCACAAGATAAATGATTCCTTTAGCAGGCGAATGGCTTTGGCCGTTCGCCTGCTTTCTGATTCTTATCATAGCATGAATTCGAAGCATAAAAAAGGATGGTATATAAAATACATGAAATTTCAATGTGTATCGTACTTTTTTTATATTTACTGGCGAACCTTCCCGTTTTACAATAAAATTACCGAAAAACAAATGAATTCGTTGAACGAAGATGATGACGAATTCAAAGGGCAAGTCCAACTATATCTTTAGAAAAAAGAAGAAAGGAGTGACAAGAATATGGACTTGCAAAAGGGACGATTGAGACAAGGAGGGTTAAACATGTCAAAAATGGGCAGAAAAATTACCGCCCTAATGCTTGCGTTACTAATGGCAACTTCTACCTGTAGCGTCGGACTCGCTGCGCAGGAACAGGTTGGCAGTATAGGAACGGCCGTTTCAGCCTCGGCTGGAGATACTGTCACAGTAACATTTGATTCACAAGGGGGGGCCGAGCTGGCCCCAATCGAGACCACCGCGGGAAGCACAGTCCTGCTGCCGGAGAATCCATCGAAGCCCGGTTATGCGTTTAAGGGCTGGTATACGGAGCCGAACGGAGAAGGCAGCCTGTTCTATATCGATACCCCGGTGACAGAGAGCATCACCGTGTATGCCTACTGGGAGGAAATCCCGACCGGCCTCATCGATGAACAGCCTTCGGACAATTTCTATGAGATCTTTGTCCGCGCATTCTGCGATTCCGACGGGGATGGCATCGGTGACTTTAACGGCCTGGCCAGCAAGATGGATTATTTGCAGGATCTGGGTATCACGGGAATTTGGCTGATGCCAATTACCGAGTCTGGCAGCTACCACGGTTACGATACGGTAGACTACTACAGCGTGGAGCAGGACTATGGCACGATGGAAGACTTTGAGAATATGCTGGATGAAGCGCATGCGCATGGGATCAAAGTCATTATGGATCTGGTGGTAAACCATTGCGGCAGTGGCAACCCGTGGTTCCGGGATGCAATTACCAATCCGGAGACGAGCCCGTACCGCGACTATTTCAAGATTGAGAAGAGCACGGACTACGACGAAGATAAAGACAACAACGCGACGGACGACGCACATTCTGGCAATAAACGCGTATGGCAGCAGTGGAGAGCAACCCCGGGTTACCGCTATCTGGGCTTGTTCGGCGGCGGAATGCCGGACCTGAACTATGATAATCCGGCGGTACATGAGGAAATGATCAATGCCGGCCAGTTCTGGCTGGAAAAGGGCGTGGATGGCTTCCGTCTTGACGCAGCCCGCCACATCTATGGCGACTACCTCGATACGATGTACACCCCGGAGATCGCGGACAAGAACGCGGCCTGGTGGAAGGAATTCCGCGCAGGAATGGAAGAGGTCAATCCGGATGTATTCCTGGTAGGCGAAGTCTGGGAGCCGAACACAGACCGTATGGTTCCGTTTGTACAGGACGGCGCCCTGCAGAATACCTTTGATTTCAGCCTTGCCAGCGAACTGCTGGAAGTAGCGCAGAGCGAACATAATGGAGGATTTGTCTCCGAACTGTGCGAAGTATTCGATAAATTCGGCTTTGCTTCCAACGGCAAGTTTGAGGACTGCACGTTCCTGACCAACCATGACCAGAACCGTACCATGAGCGTGATGGAAGGCAACGAGGACCATGCGAAGACGGCAGCTTCCCTCTATCTGACGTTGCCGGGCAACACCTTCATCTATTACGGTGAAGAAGTTGGCTTGCAGGGCATGAAGCCGGACCAGAACATCCGCGAGCCCATGCCGTGGTATGAGAGCAACGAGGGCGAGGGCCTGACCGACTGGCTGAATGGTAAAAATAAGTACAGCTTGGGCGGCGAAACCTCTGTAGAAGCACAGGTTGACGATCCGGATTCCATGCTGAACCACTACAAAGAGCTGTTGAGCTGGCGCAATGAGCTCCGCGCGCTGAAAGACGGCGACGTGGCAGAATATGACACCGGCAATGACGGTGTAGCTTCCTACATCCGTATGACACAGGATCAAAGTGTGCTGGTGGCGACCAACTTGACCGGCGAAGCTGTGACGGTTGAAGTGGAAGCAGACAAAACCTTTGGTTCGTTTGACGAGATCCTGAGAAAGTTTAGTGTTGACACGGAATCCAAGCTGGAAGGAACGACACTGACCATCGCCCCGTATAGCACCGTAGTTCTTGGAAAAGAGGACCAGGTTGTGGTAACACTTGATTCCCAGGGCGGTTCTACATTGGCCCCCATTTGGACCACCGCAGGAAGCACCGTGCTCCTGCCGGAGAATCCGTCTAAGCCTGGCTATGCGTTTAAGGGCTGGTATACGGAGCCGAATGGAGAGGGCAGCCTGTTCTATATCGATACCCCGGTGACAGAGAGCATCACCGTGTATGCCTACTGGGAGGAAATCCCGACCGGCCTCATCGATGAACAGCCTTCGGACAATTTCTATGAGATCTTTGTCCGCGCATTCTGCGATTCCGACGGGGATGGCATCGGTGACTTTAACGGCCTGGCCAGCAAGATGGATTATTTGCAGGATCTGGGTATCACGGGAATTTGGCTGATGCCAATTACCGAGTCTGGCAGCTACCACGGTTACGATACGGTAGACTACTACAGCGTGGAGCAGGACTATGGCACGATGGAAGACTTTGAGAATATGCTGGATGAAGCGCATGCGCATGGGATCAAAGTCATTATGGATCTGGTGGTAAACCATTGCGGCAGTGGCAACCCGTGGTTCCGGGATGCAATTACCAATCCGGAGACGAGCCCGTACCGCGACTATTTCAAGATTGAGAAGAGCACGGACTACGACGAAGATAAAGACAACAACGCGACGGACGACGCACATTCTGGCAATAAACGCGTATGGCAGCAGTGGAGAGCAACCCCGGGTTACCGCTATCTGGGCTTGTTCGGCGGCGGAATGCCGGACCTGAACTATGATAATCCGGCGGTACATGAGGAAATGATCAATGCCGGCCAGTTCTGGCTGGAAAAGGGCGTGGATGGCTTCCGTCTTGACGCAGCCCGCCACATCTATGGCGACTACCTCGATACGATGTACACCCCGGAGATCGCGGACAAGAACGCGGCCTGGTGGAAGGAATTCCGCGCAGGAATGGAAGAGGTCAATCCGGATGTATTCCTGGTAGGCGAAGTCTGGGAGCCGAACACAGACCGTATGGTTCCGTTTGTACAGGACGGCGCCCTGCAGAATACCTTTGATTTCAGCCTTGCCAGCGAACTGCTGGAAGTAGCGCAGAGCGAACATAATGGAGGATTTGTCTCCGAACTGTGCGAAGTATTCGATAAATTCGGCTTTGCTTCCAACGGCAAGTTTGAGGACTGCACGTTCCTGACCAACCATGACCAGAACCGTACCATGAGCGTGATGGAAGGCAACGAGGACCATGCGAAGACGGCAGCTTCCCTCTATCTGACGTTGCCGGGCAACACCTTCATCTATTACGGTGAAGAAGTTGGCTTGCAGGGCATGAAGCCGGACCAGAACATCCGCGAGCCCATGCCGTGGTATGAGAGCAACGAGGGCGAGGGCCTGACCGACTGGCTGAATGGTAAAAATAAGTACAGCTTGGGCGGCGAAACCTCTGTAGAAGCACAGGTTGACGATCCGGATTCCATGCTGAACCACTACAAAGAGCTGTTGAGCTGGCGCAATGAGCTCCGCGCGCTGAAAGACGGCGA
>NZ_JADMOD010000003.1:114354-189621 GCF_015558525.1 Anaeromassilibacillus sp. D41t1_190614_C2
GATCCGGATTCCATGCTGAACCACTACAAAGAGCTGTTGAGCTGGCGCAATGAGCTCCGCGCGCTGAAAGACGGCGATGTGGCGGAATATGACACCGGCAACAACGGTGTAGCTTCCTACATCCGTATGACGCAGGACGACAGCGTCCTGGTAGCAACGAACCTGACTGGAAACGAAATCACCGTGGAAGTAAAACCGGATGCAGAATTTGGTTCCTTCAGCAAGATCCTGAAGAAATTCAGCGTGGATACCGTTTCGAAGTTGGAAGATGGCATGTTGACGATTGCCCCGTATAGCACCGTGGTACTCTCCGGCGATGTAAAGCCTGGCCAGTACAGCGTGGCATACAGCAAAAATGTGAAGCTCTCTGTGGATGGAGAGGAGCAGAAACTCGCAAACCTGATCGGCCTGTATACGGCGGATGCAGAGGATGGAGTTGTGACGCTGGAATTTGTACCGGCAGTCGAAGGAAAAGAAATTGCCGGCGTCTTGGTCAATGGCGAAAGCGTTGATTTTGACGATAGCGCTGTGTTTACATATGAACTCAATCCCAGCGAACAGATGCATACAACCTTTGCCTTTACAGTTGTTGATAAGCGTGTTCTTCGTATGACCCTGGAGACGGCGCAGAAGGCACTGGATGAGGCGGATAAGGATGCAATGCTCCCCGCTGTACTCGAAGCAATGGAAAATGCAATTGCAGCAGCCCAGGAGATTATTGATAACCCGACCGCAACGCAGACGGAGATTGACCAGGCGTGGAGCGGACTGTTGGATGCGCTGCACTGCATCGACTTCGTCAAGGGAGACAAGACCTATCTGGAAGAATTGGTAGCAATTGCAGAGCAGATCGACCTCAATGAATTCACCTCGGCGTATAACGAGGAATTCAACACCGCTTTCGTAGACGCCCAGGATGTTTTGGCTGACGAAAATGCGATGGAAGACGAGATCAACGCGGCTGCGGATGCACTGGAGCAGGCACTTCTTGGCCTGGTCCGCAGAGCGGATACCTCCGAACTGGAAGCGGTGATTGCAAAGGCAAAGGGCCTGAATCTGGACGAATATATCGAAGCCGGAAAGGCTGAGATGGCTCAGGCGCTGGAAGCTGCAAATGTGATCGTAGAAGATCGGGACGCTACGCAGGAAGACGTGGATAACGCAGCGATTACCTTGACGGAAGCTTTGGCGGCCATGCGTAAGATCGCCGATAAAGATGCTCTGCGTGCACTGATTGCCTCTATGGAGACGGTCGACTTGAGTGGGTTTACAGCAAAGAGTGTAGCAGCATTCCAGCAAGTGCTCAACACGGCGAAGGCTATGGCAAATGACGCGGCCCTGAGCGAAGACGATCAGGACAAGGTTGACGCAATGAGCGATGCCTTGCAGGATGCATATAATAGCTTGGAGAAAAAGGAGACGACTACGCATAACAGCTCTTCTGGCAGCTCCAGCTCCTCAAGCAGCAACAAAACGGCGTTTACAACCGCTACAGCGGTGGCGATCACTGCGGGGCAGAGTGTGGGGACTTCCTCCGCTGTCCGTTCGGTGATCTCTGATACAACCCTTCCCTTTGCTTTGAAACGCGGCAGCGCTTATTGCTTCAAGATGACAGTAACCAACGGTAGCACGGTGATGCCAAGCTTTACAGTTGGCAATGGGGATGTGTTTAAGACTCAGTTTGTAGCGAAGATCGGCAATGACTATTACTTCCGCATTTGGGCGATCGGCGCACCTGGACAGAGCGCTGGCATTTACACCCAGATGCCGGGTGAAGCACCGCAGTGCCATTGTGTGGTAACGGTTGCGTAAGCCATTGGTCGATTGGAAAGAAGCGGGAATGCTTTTTTCCGAACCCGATAAACAGACAACAAGTTTCATTTTCTCTTCATTTTCCTAATCTCTAAGGAAAACATACGATGTTTTTCTCCACCTGAGGAGAACCCCGCAGTTTACAGAGTCACTCCCTGTAAGCTGCGGGGGTTCTTTTTGTGATCGAAAACGATAAAAAAACAGCGCGATATTCCCAATTAGGATTTCGCGCTGTTATAGTCTATGAACCTACCCAATTAGGAACTCGGGCAGTATCAATCCTGAGAAAGGCTCGCGAGCTTTTTCAGACAGTTTTGACAGATGTTGTGTCCGCGGTAGGTTGTAATATTGACGAGGCTGTTGCAAAAGATACATGCCGGTTGATATTTCCGCAAAATGATGTCAGAGTCCTCAACAAAAATTTCCAGAGGGTCCTTTTCTTGAATATTTAAAGTACTGCGCAATTCCTTTGGCAGAACAATTCGTCCAAGCTCGTCAACTTTACGGACAATTCCTGTCGATTTCAAAATAGAATGTCCTCCTTTATGGATGATTTTGGAAGTTTTGTCACTTCCTGTAAAGATGGTAACATTATTTACCATTTTTGTCAATCTATTCAAGCTAAAAAATATACTATCCGTTATTGAAAATGAATACAGATTGGAATAGAACACAACAGGATGGAGGAACCCGAATGCTGAACAAGGTATGGGCGGCGATGATCGCAGTGAGTGTTTTTTGTGCTTTGGCGACCGGCCGCATGCAGCAGCTTTCGGAGGCTGTATTGGCGGGGGCCGGGAATGCGGTGCAATTAATTTTCGGGATGATGGGGATGATGTGCGCCTGGACAGGGCTGATGAAAATTGCAGACGCCGGAGGGCTCACCGCGATCCTTTCGCGCCTTCTGGCGCCGGTTTTGCGCCGTTTATTTCCCGCCTATCCGCCGGAAAGCCCTGCGGCAAAGGCCATCTGTATGAACATTACAGCGAATCTTTTGGGATTGGGGAATGCAGCGACCCCGATGGGGCTCGCCGCTATGAAAGAGATGGCCGCGCAGAATCGCGGTTCGCATGTGGCGGATAATTCCATGGTGATGTTCGTCGTGCTGAATACGGCATCGCTTCAATTGATTCCAACGTTTATGGGGACGCTCCGGGCGCAGTATGGGTCCGCAGCGCCGTTCGACATTTTGCCCGCCGTGTGGATGGTTTCCGCCATCGCACTGGTTGCCGGCCTTTTGGCGGCGAAATTATTGGAGGGCTGCTCCATTGGATAAACTAGGAATATATGTGGTTCCGGTCGCCGTGCTGTTGATGGTGGCATTTGGTGTGGTCCGGCGGGTGCCGGTGTTTGACACCTTTGTAGAAGGGGCAAAAGAGGGATTGCAGTCGTGCTTTTCCATCCTTCCCACATTGGTGGGGCTGATTATGGCTGTCACGATGCTGAACGCATCCGGCGCTTTGGATCTACTGGCTTCGTTCCTTGCTCCCGTGGCAACATTTTTGGGGATTCCAGCAGATGTACTGCCGCTTGCACTCATTAAACCGGTTTCAGGAAGCGGGGCGACTGCGCTGTTGACACAGATCTTTGCAAAGGACGGGCCGGACAGCTTTGCGGGCCGCGTCGCCTCCGTAATGGCCGGGTCAACCGAGACGACCTTTTATTGCATCGCCGTTTACTATGGGGCGGTACAGATCAAAAAAACGCGGCATACTATTCCTGCGGCGTTAATCGCAGATCTAACTGCATTTTTCGTCGCTGGGCTTGCAGTGCGGTTGTTTTTTGGAACTTAATCGGGGAGGAAGGACGCATGCAGGAAGGAGAAAAGAAACTCCGCGTTGTATTGGCAGGAAATCCAAATTGTGGAAAGACGACGTTGTTTAATCGGCTGACGGGGGATCACCAATATGTGGGGAACTGGCCTGGCGTGACCGTTGAGAAAAAGACAGGAGGACGACGGGTTCATGGGGTACAACTCGAAATAACGGATTTGCCAGGGGTATATTCCTTAACGCCCAATTCCCCCGAGGAAATGATCGCGGACCGCCTTTTGCAGAGAGGGGAGATGGAGGTCGTCATCGATGTGGTTGACGCCACGAACCTGGAGCGGAACCTCTACCTCACCATGCAGCTTTTGGAGCGAAGGCTTCCAGTGGTGGTCGCCCTCAATCTGATGGACGAATTGCGGAGGGAGGGTGGAAGTATCAACCGGCCGGCTTTGGAAAAGGCATTGGGGGTTCCGATAATTCCCATTTCGGCAGCAACCGGGGAGGGGATGGAAGAGCTCCTTTCGGGGGTGGTACATAGAGGGGAAATGTCTTCCTCATGTGCGAGGCCATTGTATCCCATTCCAGCACCGGACATGCCTGACTATGAAGAACAATTAGCGAAACGGCGGTACGGTGCGGCGGAATATGCCGTGAAACAGGGACTTCTTTTTAAGAAGCATCCAGGAAAACGTTTGAGTGACCGGGTTGACGCGATTGTCATGCATCGGTTTTTTGCGATCCCCTTGTTCCTAGTGCTGATTTTCCTCGTCTTCTACCTTACCTTTGGCAGCGTAGGGGCCTTTTTCTCGGAAGGGCTGTCAGCCGGGTTTGTAGCGGTTTCGAAGCATGTGGAATGGCTGCTTACAATGGCAGGGGCATCGGAATGGGTGCGCAGTTTGGTCGTAGAGGGCATCCTCGCCGGACTGGGGGCGGTATCGGCGTTTTTTCCACAGATTGTCCTGCTGTTTTTCCTTCTCTCCCTGTTGGAAGACAGCGGCTATATGGCGCGGGCCGCCTTTATAATGGACGCGCCCATGCGAAAGCTCGGCTTATCCGGGAAAGCCTTTGTACCGCTGTTGATGGGGTTTGGATGCACGGTTCCAGCGGCAATGGGAACCCGAATTCTGGAAAACCAGAAGGATCGCCGCCTGACGCTCTTAACGCTTCCGTTTCTATCGTGCAGTGCGAAAATGCCCGTCTATTCGCTGTTTATCGCCACCTTTTTTTCCAGGTGGGGACCGGTTGTGATGTTTGGCGTTTATCTGCTGGGAATTCTGCTGGGAGCGCTGTCGGCGTGGCTTTTCCAAAAGACGGTTTTAAAAGGAGAAGAGGCACCCTTTGTAATGGAATTGCCTCCTTACCGGCTACCCACTTGGAAGAGTTTGCGCATCCATGTTTGGGAGCGCGTCAAGGACTTTTTCAAAAGGGCAGGGACGGTTCTGCTGTGTGCAACCGTTTTCGTCTGGGTTCTGCGTTCATTCTCGCCTCAATTGCAATATGTGACGGATAGCTCACAGAGCATCCTCGCGGTAGTGGGTGGGTGGATTGCTCCCCTATTCCGGCTGTGTGGGTTTGACGATTGGCGTGCCGCCGTGTCCCTGGTGACCGGATTGGTGGCAAAGGAGAGCATTGTCAGTACAATGGGGGTGCTGTACGGCGGGGAGATGGGGCTTGCAGGCGCCTTGGCCGAGGCATTTGCCCCGCTTTCGGCCGGTTCCTTTCTGCTGTTTGTACTGCTCTATACGCCGTGTGTAGCTGCCATTTCCGCGATTCATCGGGAGATGGGCAGCTTCAAATGGACGGCTGTATGCGTGGTTTGGCAGCTGTCCGTGGCGTGGTATGTTTCCGCGCTCTTTTACCAGACTGGTATGCTTCTCCTAAAACTATTTTCATAATAAACAAAGCAGCTTCGTGGAAAACTTCCGTGAAGCTGCTTTTTAATCGCTATTCGGAGTAGAAAAAATGTCAGACCAAGAACCGCCGAAGAAGTGCGGGAAGAACCGAGAACTGGAGCGATAATGCCGGGCATCAAGCAGAATGTCCATCTTCATGTAATGGTCACGGAGGACGAACTGGACTTTGTCCATACGCGGATGGCCGAGCCCGATATCTCCGATATCGGGGCCTATGTGCGGAAGATGAAGCTCAACAGCTACATTCTCCATGTAGAAGAACTTACCCCGGTTAAAGTACTGGTATCCTTGCAGCGCTACTGTTCCAACAATCTTAATCAGGTGGGGATTCACGCCCACACCTACAGGAGGGAGTCGAATGTACTTATAGAATTATCCGCGCTAGTGAAAGATAATAAGGAGGATCAATCTCTGCGAGACAATCCCCTCCTTCTCACTATAATGTTTCTTTTATCAGCCAACCAATAAAATTAATAGGCGAGAAATTAACAGCTTTTTTGGAAAATGTAAAGTCATATTCTGCCTGTAGCTTTATTTGGATTTGTTCAGGCGTACATCTGATACTAACAAAAAAATTACTATCATATTCAATAGTTGCACCATCTTCAAAATCGTATGAAATGATAGAGTAGTTATCTTGAATCCGTTGCATACACCTTTTGTCAAAGTCGCTTTCTTGAAACGGTAACGAGAAAATATAAGATAATGAAGTAACATATAATTTGTCTAATTTACTTTTTACCAACTCATCGAGTTTTTTTGCGTCAGGATTAAAAACCGTTGCTTTAGCCATTACTTTTTCGCAGATACTTGAAGTTGTACTTCCTGATATTTTTTCTACAGATTCATCATACACACCATTTTTGTATTTGGGTATAGGGGACTGCAAATCAAAATCACTCAACGGAACAAAGTTCATCAATATTCCATTAGCTCTCTTGCGAAGTAGTCGTTGTACTTTTTCCCGATTATTCACTAAATCATCTTTTGTAAACCCATCGCAAAATGGGCCAATAGAAATATCAGTTTCTTTGCTTAACCCAAATATGACTTCTGTTAAAATGGGACTTTGAGAAGAGATGATCGTATTTGCGCTGTTTACGTCGATATGTCGAAAATTTTTGTATAATTGTTCCAAAGCACTCTGAATTGATTCGCGAGCATCCAAGTATAAACGCCCTGACAAAGCTGACGGGATACTACAATCATCCAACAGTACAGGGATAATTTGTGGCTTTTTATTCTCGATGTTCTTAGTTAGAGCAATATTTAATTCTTCTGTTACCCAAGGGGATTTACTCGAATTGTGGGAAATAAAAATCATATATATATCTACATTACTTAGCCCCTCTGCTATTGCTGAAATTATATATTCTCCAAGTGAAATATTTTTCACATCCATCCAGATATCAAAACCATTTTTAGCCATCAAACTTGCAAATAGAGAGACTCTTTCTTTATCTTTTTGGCTATAACTTATGAATACCATTTGCTTATTCATACTTTTCCTCCATTCTATGAGCGGTAATTCTTATTAGCTTATCAATAATCACGAAGCAATTTTTTGTATTTCATTAACTTTGCGCACGTGCAAGACATAAGCGAGCGATAGGAGTCCCAAAAGGAGAAGCACGCCTTCACAAATCCATATGTTACTGTATTGTACCAAGAATGTAGCGGCCACATTGAACGCTGTATGGGCGAGCAAGGCGAACAGCCAGTAGCGGAACGAATGCCCGCGATTGACACCGTAGAAAATCAGCACAGAAGCAAAAACATGGAAGAGCACCGCAGAGATGCGCTCCACAATTCCCAAATAGATGCTAGCGGTGGACACGGAGGCCAATGCAGCTGTGATCTGCTGGAGCATCTCAGCGGAGCCTGATGCGGCCGCTCCCAAAGAGCCGCTGTTAATCATCACACAGTAGAGGAGGTTGCCGATGGAGCTAAGGCCCACCAGCAAAACCACCTCGCAGAGCCCATGCCCCAAGCCAAAAGAGACTGCGTCGCGGTAGCTGCGCCGCCCCTTGCAGAAACATTTTGCGCCCAACAGGCGGGCAGATTCTTCAAACAGCCCGGCGGAAGCACTGAGTAAAATGAGATACAAAAGCATCTGTTGTTGCGCAAAAGTAAGGAACCAGCCCTGTGTGGAGAGAATACTTAAAAGCGGGATACGCAGTAGAATCTGTGAAACAAAAAACGCGAGTACACCGATGAACAAAGGGCGTAGCGAAATTGCCCGCCGGATCGCAAGGAGGACCAGAAGTAAAAGGGGGAATAGCACTGTAAAAAAAGAAGAAATTCCAAATGCAATAAGTATTTCTGTTGGAATCATGACGATTCATCTCCTTTGTGCCCCATTTTAGCATGGTTATTATAAAAATACTAGAGGGAATGCGATCGATTGGGCAATTTCCTTTTGATTAAGTTAGCAAACAATTCTCTACATGCGGCCAGCCGATGTAATTTTCCCAAAATCGGTTTCTGCAATCTGAAAAAATGGTGAACTTTTGTAAAAGAAGACAAGTTGGGCCTTGCGTTTTTGCGCAAAATACGATATAATATCCAGGTCAAGGGATGACCCTTGGAGAAGCAAGGCAGGAATTGCGTGTAACAGGATATGCAGGCGGGCGGGCTCTGTGCGACGGAGCGCCGTGAACCATGTCAGGCGGGGAACCGAGCAGCATTAAGCGGAAGAGCCCGTGCGATGCAGGTGGTCCGTTCGTCTGCATATCCCGGTACACGATACCGTCGCGAGGCGGCTGTCCTTGCTTTCCGTTTGTATACGGGCTGTCCGGAAGATACAGGAGGCGGTTGTGCGTCTTAGATTGGCGTATTCTTTTGTGACGAAGGTGTTTGTTTAAGAAGAGCACAGCGGGTTGATAGGCTTCTATTCGCGGAAATCTAGAGAGAGGTGCGCATATGTATAAGGTCTTGTACCGAAAGTGGCGGCCGCAGGTCTTTGCGGACGTAGTAGGGCAGCCACAGGTCACCGTAACGCTCAAAAATGAGCTGATGGCTGGCCGGATTGCGCACGCGTACCTCTTCACAGGATCGCGCGGAACAGGAAAGACCACCTGCGCGAAGATTCTGGCAAAGGCGGTCAACTGTCTCGAGCTGCACGGCGGCGACCCTTGTGGGTCGTGCGAAATCTGCCGCGGAATCGAAAATGGTTCCGTGATGGATATCGTGGAGATTGACGCTGCCAGCAACAACGGCGTGGATAACATCCGTATGTTGCGGGAAGAGGCGAATTTCACCCCGGCTGCCGCCAAATACCGTGTTTATATCATCGACGAAGTACACATGCTGTCCACAGGGGCGTTTAATGCGCTGTTGAAGACGCTGGAAGAGCCGCCAGAGCATGTGATTTTCATCCTTGCAACCACAGAGGTCCACAAGCTTCCCGCCACAATCCTGTCCCGATGCCAGCGGTTCGACTTCCGGCGGATTCCTCCGCAGGAAATCGCCGGGCGGTTGGCCTATGTAGCGGAGCAGGAAGGGGCTGTTTTGGAGGAGCAGGCAGGCTTGCTGCTTGCTCGATTGGCGGACGGCGCTCTTCGCGATGCGCTTTCCCTCTTAGATCAGTGCCTTGGGCGGAGCAAACAGGTTACGCTGGACGTTGTTCAGGAGACGGTTGGGCTTGTTGGGCGCGACCATCTATTTGCCTTATCCGAAGCCGTGCGCAAGCAGGATTCGTCTTCCGCATTGGAGACGATCGACCGCCTGCACAATGCGTCCAAGGACATGGCGCGCCTTTGTGAGGAGCTTTCCTCCCACTACCGCGGGTTGATGTTGATTAAAACGATGAAGGACGCGCGGGGTATTCTCGCTGTATCGGACGATGAATTTGAGCAGATGACCAAGCAGGCGCTTTCCACCCCTCTATCGGAGATCTTACACGGTCTCGATACGCTGCAAGGGGCTTTAGACAAGATGTATCGCGGCGGCGACCGCCGTGTCGAGCTGGAAATGGCGCTGATCAAGCTTTGCTCGCCGGAATTGGATGATTCGAATGCCGCTTTGATCCGGCGGATCGAGGCATTGGAGCGGGGCAATCCCCGCCTAGCGGCTTCGAAGGCAAAGCAGACGGAGCCTATTGTGCAAAGCCCTGAGGAACCAAAACAGGAAGGGCAGCCAAGCGTAGTTCCATTGCCGGACGAGCTTCCCCCCAAAAAAGAGGAAGCTGTTTTACCTCCCCCTATAAGGCCATCGGTTGCGGCCAACCCCCAGAAGCCTCTTGAAGAAGGTGCAACCCGCTTGGCTGAATGGCCGGAGATTTTGCGTATCTTAAAAGAATATTCGGTTGCGATATCAGCGGCGTTCACCGGTTCTTCGGCATATGTCAACGGCGATTATGTGTTGATTGACGCCAAGGAAATGGCCTTTGAGCTGCTCCGCAAGTCTTCGCAGCGCGATAAGATGCGCGAGGCGATCCAGCAGGTCACCGGACGCGTCTATAAACTAGGCCCTTATCGTGCAAAGAAACAGGAAGAGGCCGAAGTTGACCCTCTATTGAAATTGGCTGGAGAAGCGGAAGAGGCGGGAATCCCTGTGACACGGACGTAACTGCGGCCGGACAAACGGGAAATGAAGATGTGTTCTCATCAATTTGATAAAATAGAACGCCCATTTGGGCAAAGAATCTTTTGAAAAGGAGTTTTGATTTATGAAGGCAAGATTACCCCAGGGATACGGCGGAGGCGGAGCAGCAAATATCCAGCAGCTCGCTCGTCAGGCCCAAAAAATTCAGGAGGAGATGGATGCGGCCAGCGCAGAGCTGGATCAGAAGTTATATACAGCGACTTCCGGCGGCGACGCTGTGAAGGCTACAGTCAGCGGCAGCTTGGAAGTACAGTCCATCGAGATTAAGCCTGAAGTGGTCGATCCCGAAGATGTAGAGATGCTGGCGGATCTGGTCCGTGCAGCTGTCAACGAGGCGCTGCGCGCGGCTTCCGAAGAGAAGGCGGAGAAGATGGAAAAGATCTCCGGCGGCTTCAACATGCCGGGCCTCCTGTAAAGAATGCCCTCATATAATGTTGCCCCGCTGTCGCGTCTGATTGAGCAATTTGAGAAATTGCCCGGTATTGGGCATAAAAGCGCTCAGCGGCTGGCCTACTATGTTTTGGGCCTATCCAAAGAAGGTGCAGAGGCATTTGCCAATGCCATTTTGGATGCGCATGAAAAAATCCATTATTGCAAAATTTGCTGCAACTTAACCGATCAGGAATTGTGCCCTGTGTGCCGCAACGAAGCGAGGGACAAGTCCATCATTTGTGTGGTGGAGGACCCGCGTGATGTGATTGCACTGGAGCGCACCAACGAATTCAATGCCACTTACCACGTCCTTCACGGCGTGATTTCCCCGCTCAGCGGGGTGGGGCCAGATCAGCTCTGCATCAAGGAGCTACTGGCGCGCGTTCATGCGGGTGGGGTCCAGGAGGTCATTATGGCCACCAATCCCACGGTGGAGGGGGAAGCGACCGCCATGTATATTTCCCGGCTGCTCAAGCCGCTGGGGGTAAAGGTGACACGCCTCGCATATGGGATCCCGGTGGGCGGCGATTTGGAATATGCGGATGAAGTAACCCTATCCCGCGCGATCGAAGGGCGCAGCGAGATTTGAACAGAATCACTAATCCCCGGCAGGGAAGGAGAAATCCTTCGTTGCCGGGGATTTTTCGATCATAGGACTGATTGCTCGAAACGAAATAATGATAAAGTATAGAAAAAATTGTAAGGGACTAACTTTTGCCAGTGTTCGCCGATCTAAAGAGTAGAAAAAGCAACAGGAAGGAGGGGCATTATGAAGGAGGAGTTACGCGAACAAATTGTTAGCTATTTGCTGGAAAATCAGGATAAATTTTACCGGCTTGCCTTTTCCTATGTCCATAATGCGGATGCAGCCCTCGATATTGTACAGAATGCGATTGTCAAGGCATTGGAGCATTATACCTCGATTCGCAACGCCGACTATGTGAAGACCTGGTTCTACCGGGTTTTGGTCAATGAATGCTTAACCGCGCTGCAGAAGGGAAAACGGGAATATTCCTATGAGCCAGGGGATTTGCAGCGCATTCAAGATACGCCGGTGGAGGAAGACCACCAGGCGATGGAAATTTATGAACAGGTGCAAAAGCTCCCGGAAAAGATGAAAACCGTAGTGGTCCTGCGTTTTTATGAGGATTTCTCCTTGGCAGAGATCGCCAAGGTAACGGGGGCGAAGCTTAGCACAGTGAAATACCGTCTCTATTCGGCGCTGAAACAAATCAAGATGACTTACGAGGAGGGATTGGCATGAACAAAGAAGATCGTATCCGTGATTCCAAAAAGATTTATGATGCGACAGAAATTCCCAGCGAACTTTCAGAGACGGTTCATCAAGCCATACAACAAACACAATTGAGAAAAGGAGGAAACGAAATGCATCTATTCAAACGGTATGGAAAACGAGTAGCGGCTACGGCAGCGTGTTTGGTGATCTGTTTCGTTGCAGCATTGAATGTCAGCGAACCCTTTGCAGCAGCAGTTGCCAAGGTTCCGGTGGTGGGAGGCATTGTCCAAGTCGTCACCTGGAGAAGCTACGTTCAGGAGGACGAGGATAAGACCATTCAGATGGAAGTCCCTCAGATTGAAGGAGAAGAAGACAGCGGCGTTGTAGCCGATGTAAATGCAGAAATCCAGAAGATTGTGGATGACTACAAAGCGCAGGCGGAACAGCAAATCGCGGAGTACAAAGAGGCGTTCATTGCAACAGGAGGCACGGAGGAAGAATTTGCACAGAAGGATATCAAGGTTGATGTTCAGTACGATGTGAAATACCAGTCGGATACGCGCCTTTCTCTGGAACTTACGGCAAACGAGAACTGGTGCAATGCGTATAACGTGCAATATTTCTACAACATCGACTTAAAAGACGACAAGGCGCTGACCTTGGAGGATATCCTGGGAGAGGATTATGTCTCTATTGCGAATGCGAGCATCCGAGAGCAGATGCAGCAGCGTATGGCAGAGGACGAGAATCTGGTTTACTGGGATGGCAGTGACGGAATCGAAGGATTTACCACGGTGGATGAAAATACCAAATTCTATTTGAATGAAAAAGGAAATCCGGTTGTGGTGTTCGCCGCTTATGAGATTGCCCCGGGTGCCTTCGGTGCACAGGAATTTGAAATTGTTCCGTAAAACAAAAATCTTCAGTAGGATTTCTTCCTACTGAAGATTTTTTGCACACTTCTTTCCCTTTCCTCTTTGGATTATGCTATACTGGGTATACAATGTTACGAGGAAAAGGGGAGTGCATATGGAACCGCTTGATCTGCGCTTTTTGGAAGAGACGTTCCCATTTTGGAAAGGGTTGACTCTGCGGGAACAGCAGAAACTTTTATCGCAAACGCGGTGCTATGTGTATCCAAAAGGCAGCCGAATTCACAGCGGTTTGGAGAGGTGTACAGGGGTGCTTGCTGTAAAACGCGGGCAGCTGCGGGCGTATCTGATGTCTGACGAAGGAAAAGAAATCACTTTATATCGCTTGCTCGATGGAGATGTCTGTTTCCTCTCTGCATCGTGCATCCTGAAAAATATTTCCTTTGACATCTATGTGGATACTGAAGAAGAGACGGAACTCTATCTCATCCAAGCTTCCGCCTACGATGCCCTTGGCAAGAGCAATCTGGCGGTGCAGACATTTTTGCAGGAGACCATTTCCGCACGCTTTTCAGACGTGATGTGGGTCGTCGAGCAGATTGTTTTTATGAAGTTCGACCGCCGGTTGGCGATTTTCCTATTGGAACAAGCCGCTCTGGAAGGGAACGACGCCGTCACGCTGACGC
The DNA here is from genome assembly GCF_015558525.1 of Anaeromassilibacillus sp. D41t1_190614_C2. Taxonomy (NCBI): domain Bacteria; kingdom Bacillati; phylum Bacillota; class Clostridia; order Eubacteriales; family Acutalibacteraceae; genus Anaeromassilibacillus; species Anaeromassilibacillus sp. D41t1_190614_C2. Next base: position 127,681 of record NZ_JADMOD010000003.1, read on the forward strand.
ATGAACAGATCGCCCACCATATGGGCAGCGCACGGGAAGTGGTGTCGCGCATGTTGAAGTATTTTCAGAACGAAGGGTTGGTGGAGGTCTCCCGCAAGGGAATCCGGCTGTTGGACCGCAAAGCGTTGAATGCACTGGCGAGGGAATGACCATCAGACGGGGATCATCTGCTTGATTTGCTCTTTGGCTTTGAGGCCGACCGATTGGGCGACGATTTTTCCGTCCTGGATGACCAGGAGCGTGGGGATGCTCATGACGCCGAACGCGGAAGCCAGCTCGGGTTCCTCGTCTATATTGATTTTGCAGACCTTGGCAGTACCCTTCAATTCCTGCGCAAGTTGGTCGATCATGGGGGAGACCATGCGGCACGGGCCGCACCACGGGGCCCAGAAATCAATTAAGACCGGCAGGGAGGTATGCAGCACTTCATTGGCGAAGGTTTCTTTTGTAAGATGTAAAACAGACATGTGAATGTCTCCTTTCGTGTAGTTTGTGTTTTGTTGTTCTTAGTATATGGGAGATGCCCAAAAAGTTCTGTGACCAAATCACCGAAGCAAAACACCGCATACGTGCTCCGTATGCGGTGTTTTTGCGTTGACTCTATTCTTTTTTACGCCGGTTCCACCACTTGGAGCGTTTCCCATCGGCCAATCCCTTTTCATAGGCCTTTTGGGCAGCTTTTTCTGGATCGCGTACGGGACGGCTTTCCTCCAAATACTCTGCCAGCCATGCCTCGTCCTCCAAATCCAGGCCGTTTTCACCGGCCAAGGCTTCCACATGATGGCGGAATTCGTGCCGGAGGGTATCGCGCAGCTCACGGCGCAGTTCCAGCGGAGATAAATCTCCGAAGACGGGTTCAAAGGACCCGTAATAGATGACGATGCTTCTACCTAAATAGGGGGCCTGGCAGTATTCGCCCAAAATGTAGAGGTCCTCTCCGGGAAAGTCCGGGTCCAGCTTTGCATCGGGGAGGAGGCAGACGCCGCCGTTGAGTTCTTGAAAGAAGGCTTCCGGAAGCTCGTCCAACAGCTCTGCCAACCATTCTTCTGCTTTTTCGATGGAGATCATATACTTTTGTCCCCTTCCTGTTTTACGGGTCTTTTACGATCAATATGGAAAAGTATCCGGCGGTGTCGCCCGTCTGGGAAAGCGTAGGATAGAGCGCTTCCCCCGGCATCCCGCAGTTCTGCACGACGCTGGTGTGTTCGGAGAGGCCCTTTTCCGTTAAAAGCCGCTTCACATTTGCAAACTGCTTGCCGCTTTTCATCAGGATCTTGACGCCCGGGGCATCGAGCTCCGGTTCCGCACAAGGGTAAGAGGCGGGCAAGATCCGCAGGGGCTTATCCGCTTCGGTCAGGCTTTCGCCCAGCGCTGCCGCGGCCGCACAGAAGGAGGGCACACCGGCGACCATTTGATAGGAAAAGCCCATTGCCTGTATTTGATTTTGTATGTATATGCAGGTGGAATAGATCGAAGGGTCGCCCAAAGTGAGCAGGGCGACGTCCTGGCCGCTTTTCAGAACTTCTGCTACTTGTTCCGCTGCAAGCCGATGGCTTTCCTTCAGCACCTGTGGGTCGCGCGTCATAGGAAGGCGTAGGGAAAGACAGGGCTTCTCCGTGATCTCCGGGATTGCTTGTACGGCAATGCGAAAGGATGTGCTGTCCCGGCCGCCTGGAGCTGCAAGGACCGGGCAACTGCGAATGAGACGTTCCGCCTTGCGTGTGAGAAGTTCCGGATCTCCGGGCCCAACGCCGATACTATATAAAATTCCCGCCATGGTATTCATTCCTCCAATGTAGAACATTTGGAGTTTATGATACCATGACGGGCAAAAAATTGCAAAAGTTTAGGAATCCAGCGCTTTGCGCAGAGAAGCAGTGAAGTGCCCAACCGGTTCCACGCAGTCCTTGCCGGATTCGGCAACCAGTTTCACAATGGCACTGCCCACGATCACGCCGTCGCAGTAGGCGCTGATCGCTTTGGCCTGTTCCGGCCCGGAGAGGCCAAATCCCACAGCGCAGGGGATATGTGCAGATTGGCGGATGGTATGGAAAAATGCATCAAAATCCGTGGTAAACTCCTTGCGCATACCGGTGACGCCGGTGGAGGAAACACAGTACAGGAATCCCTTGGCGGCGCTGGCGATCATCGCAATGCGCTCTTGAGAGGTGGGGGCCACCATGCTGATGGAATACACACCCGCACGGTCCGCGGCCTCTTGGATTTCATCCTGTTCTTCATAGGGCAGATCGGGGACGATTACACCGTCCACGCCGCTCTCGGCGCATAGCTGGAAAAAACGCTCCGTACCGAAGCCGAAAATGCTGTTGATGTAAAGCATCAACAGAAGAGGAACCTGCGTCTTTTCCCGCAAGCGTTTGACCAAATCGAAAATATCAACCAGTTTCGTCCCATTCTCCAGGGAGCGGACGCTGGCTTCCTGGATGACCGGCCCTTCCGCGATGGGATCGGAAAAAGGGACGCCCAATTCGATGATATCCGCCCCGGAAGCCTCCAACTGCAAAACAAGCTGCTCTGTGGTGTCCAGGCCGGCGTCGCCCGCGGTCACAAACGGAATCAGAGCCTTGCGGCCCTGCTCTTGCAATTTCTGAAATGTCGCGTCAATCCTGTTCATTGAGCTTTACCCCCCTGTATCTTGCCACCTGATAAACGTCCTTGTCGCCGCGTCCAGACAGGCAGATGATCATGGTTTGATCCTTGCGCATGGTCGGAGCGATCTTGCAAGCCAGCGCAACAGCATGTGCGGATTCGATCGCCGGGATAATCCCCTCCATACGGGAGAGATATTCAAAGGCACATACCGCCTCTTCGTCCGTGATGGCAAAGTATTCGCCGCGGCCGGTCTTGGCGAGCTGCGCGTGCTCCGGGCCAATTCCCGGATAGTCCAGCCCCGCGGAGAGCGAATAGACCGGCGCAATTTGGCCTTCTTCATTTTGCAGGAAGATGGACTTCATACCATGGAAGATCCCCGCGCGGCCCCTGGAAATCGTCGCCGCCGTCCGGTCGGTGTCCACACCTTCACCCGCTGCTTCTGCGCCGAGCAGTCGGACCGATTCGTCGGGGATGAAGTCGTAGAACATCCCCATGGCGTTGGAGCCGCCGCCCACACAGGCGCAGACGGCGTCGGGCAGCTTGCCTTCGATTTCCATCAATTGGCGCTTGGCTTCCTGCCCAATGATTTTCTGAAAGTCACGCACCATCTGTGGATAGGGGTGGGGGCCCATCACGGAACCGATCAGATAATGGGTGGTTTCCACGTTGGTGGTCCAGTCACGCATGGCCTCGTTGATGGCGTCCTTCAGCGTAGCGGTGCCGCTGTGGACCGGTATCACCTTTGCGCCCAACAGCTCCATGCGGTAGACGTTGAGCGATTGGCGTTCCACATCCGTTGCACCCATATAGACTTCACATTCCATCCCGAACAGCGCGGCGGCGGTCGCCGTCGCCACACCATGCTGGCCCGCTCCAGTCTCCGCAATGATGCGCTTTTTGCCCATGCGTTTCGCCAACAAAATTTGGCCCAGGACATTGTTGATCTTGTGGGAGCCCGTGTGGTTGAGGTCCTCGCGCTTGATATAGATCTTTGCGCCGCCGAGATCCTTTGTCATTTTCTCCGCATAGTAGAGCATGGAGGGCCTTCCGGCATAGTTCTGATAGTACCAGGAGAGCTCCTTTTGAAAATCTGGGTCGTCTTTATATGTTGCGTAGGCGGCTTCCAGCTCGTGTACCGCGTTCATCACGGTTTCCGGCACATATTGGCCGCCGTATTCGCCGTATCTTCCGATTTTACTCATGTTGTCCTTCCTTCCTGCTTGATCCCCTAGGCGTCCTGCAACGCCTGAAATTGTGTAACCACTGCGCGAATTTTTTCCCTGTCCTTGCAGCCACCGGTTTCGATGCCTCCTGAAAGGTCCACCCCGGCGGGATGGACAGCTTCCACTGCTTCGAAAAGGTTTTCCGCCGTCAACCCGCCCGCGAGGAAAAAGGGCTTCTGCGGGTTTGCCTCCCGGATCGCAGGCCAATTGGCCACCTTGCCGCTTCCTCCATAGGCGGTGGGGGAAAAGCTGTCCAAGAGGAGAAGGTCTACGGGGAGCTGTTCCGACCGGCGGATGCTTTCTGCATCCGTGACGCGCACCGCCTTCCAAATGGGCCTTTTTGTACGCTGCCGGAGGGTTTCGATGTAAGCGGCGTCCTCATCCCCGTGAAGCTGCAACACATCCAGTCTAGCACGTTCTGCGATTTGTAGCAAGTGCTCAATTGGTTCATTGACAAATACACCGACGGTTTGAATCCCCGCGCGCAGTCCCTTGGAGAGCGCGGCCGCCTGCTCCGCCGATACCTGCCGTTTGCTTTTGGCAAAGACAAACCCGATGTAGTCCGGCGGGAAGGCGTTCACATAGGAAATATCCTCGGCACGCCGGATGCCGCAGAGCTTGAGCTTCATACGTCCCGCCTCAATTCTTGCAGGGAGCGCCCGATGTCGCCGCTTCGCATCAGCGTCTCCCCGATCAATACGGCGTCCGCGCCATGCTCTCGGACGGCTTTCATGTCGCCGTTATCCCGGATGCCGCTTTCCGAGACGAGTACATGCCCTTCCGGTACCAGAGGGGCCAGCCGTCCGGTGACGGTTAGGCTGACCACAAAGGTTTTCAAATTACGGTTGTTGATGCCAAGCAGGTCGCTGCCAGCGGCCAGGGCGGAGGCGAGTTCTTCCTCGTTGTGCACCTCTGTCAGGCAGGCGAGGCCCAGGCCGTGTGCAATTTCCGCAAACGCCCGGAGGGTTTTGGTATCCAATAGGGCGGCGATCAATAGAATGGCGTCCGCGCCCATGGCGCGCGCCTCATAGATTTGGTAGGGGTCGATGATAAAATCCTTGCGCAGAATGGGGAGTGAGACCGCCGCACGGATGGCGCGCAGATAATCGCTTTTTCCCTGGAAATAGTGTTCTTCCGTCAAAACCGAGAGCGCGTTTGCGCCGTTCTGCTCATAAGCCCTGGCGATCTCCACCGGATGAAAATCCGCGCAAATTAGCCCTTTAGAAGGGGAGGCCTTTTTTACCTCAGCGATTACGGCGAGCCGGTCCCCTTGCAAAGCCTTGGCAAAATCCCGCGTCGGTTCCCGCCGGTTCTGCGCCGCCTTCTGAACGGCTTCGAGCGGCACGGCGGCCATTTCCCGCGCAAGCTGTTCTTTTCGCTTACAAACAATATCGTCTAAAATCATAGGGCGTTCTCCTTATTGGATGGAATGTGTGAAGGCTTTGAATTCGTTCAGCTTCTCCAATGCTTTCCCGGAATCGATGGAATCCTTGGCCAGGGCGATCCCCTCTTCGATGGACGCCGCTTTTTGGATGGTATACAGCGCACAGCCCGCGTTCAGGAGGACAATGTCCCGGCAAGGGCCGGGCTTTCCCTGGAGGATATCCATGGTGATCTGCGCATTTTCCTGTGCGGTGCCGCCGACCACAGAGGACAGCTCCGCCAATTCCATCCCATAGTCACGCGGGTCCAAATCGTATTTGATGAGCTTGCCATCGCGAATCTCACAGACGCGGGTGGTGTTGGAAATGGTGATCTCGTCCAGCCCGTCGTCCCCGTGGACAAGCATGGCGCCTTTGATGCCCAAATTCATCAGCACGCGCGCCATGGGCTCCATCAGGTCCTCGTCATAAACGCCGAGCAGGATATAATCCGCCTGTGCCGGATTTGCGAGCGGGCCGAGAATGTTGAACACAGAGCGCACGCCGATCTCCTTGCGGGGTGCGGCGGCAAAACGCATGGAACCGTGGAACGATTGGGCAAAAAGAAACGAAAGCCCGCAGGTGTTCAGACTTTGTGCAGCCTGGTCGGGCGTCATGGCAATCTTCATGCCGAGCGCTTCTAAAACGTCTGCGGCGCCGCTCCGGCTGGAAACGCTGCGGTTGCCGTGCTTGGCGACGCGCGCGCCAGCGCCCGCGGCGACAAATGCCGATGTGGTGGAGATGTTAAACGTGCCCACCATGTCGCCGCCTGTGCCGACGATGTCGATGGAATCCGAGCATCCCGGCATGGGCTGTGCCTTCTGGCGCATCACGCGGGCAAAGCCGGTGATCTCCGGGATGGTTTCCCCTTTCATGCGCAGTGCGGTTACAAAGGAACCGATCTGCGCGTTTGTCGCGCCGCCGGACATAATGCAGTCCATCGCCTCGATCGCTTCCGCTTCGGTCAAATCTTCGCCCTCGATGATTTTGAAGATATATGGCTTTAAGAGATTGCGCTGCGCCGGAGGGACGGCGGATTCCGTGCGGCCGGTGATGGGCAGATGCGCGATGCGGTCACAGAAATTTTCCAGAATTTTCGGGCCACATTCGGTCAAAATCGATTCAGGGTGGAACTGCACGCCGTAGGTGGGGTGTTCCTTATGGGCGAACGCCATAATTTCGCCGTCTTCGTCCTCTGCAAGGATCTCTAAGCAGGCGGGAAGGGTGTCGCGGTCGGAAATCAGGGAGTGGTACCGGCCAACGGTTACCCTTTCCGGCAGGCCGGAGAAGAGCGGATTTTTGTTTTGGATGGTGATCTCACTGGCTTTGCCGTGCATCAGTGTTTTGGCATGCACCGTCTTGCCGCCGAACGCTTCTCCAATGGATTGGTGCCCTAGGCAGACGCCGAGGATCGGAATGGACCCGCTGAACTTCTGAATCGCAGCGACGGAAATACCGGCGCTTGCCGGATAACCGGGGCCGGGGGAGATAACGATCGCCTGCGGCGCAAGCATTTTGATTTCCTCCAATGTGATTTCATCGTTGCGTTTGACAAGGATGTCCTGGTAGAATTTGCCGATGTATTGATATAGGTTATACGTAAACGAATCGTAGTTATCGATGATTAAGATCATGGCTGTCTCCCTGCCTTTCTCAAAGGTTGCACGCCTGCTCGATGGCGTTGATGACTGCGCGTGCCTTGTTTTCGCTCTCTTCGAATTCCTTTTCCGGCACGGAATCGGCGACAATGCCGCCGCCCGCCTGTACATAAGCCCGGTTGTTTTTGAACAGCACGGTGCGGATGGCGATGCAGGTGTCAATGTTTCCGTCAAAGCCGAGATAACCGACCGTGCCGCCGTACAGTCCGCGTTTGGTGGGTTCCAGTTCGTCGATGATCTCCATTGCGCGCACTTTTGGCGCGCCGGAGAGCGTGCCCGCCGGGAGGACGGAAAGCAGGGCGTCCAATGCGGTTTTGTCGTCCCGCAGCATGCCCTTTACATCGCTGACAATGTGCATCACCTGGGAATAACGCTCCACCTTCATGAAGCTAGTCACTTCCACGGTGCCGAACTTGGAAACCTTGCCTACGTCATTGCGGCCCAGGTCCACCAGCATGGTGTGTTCGGCCTTTTCCTTCGGGTCCTTGAGAAGGTCGCGTTCCAGCTCCTTGTCCTGTGCCTCGGTCAGGCCGCGTTTGGAGGTTCCGGCAATCGGCTTGGTGGAGACGATGCCCTTTGTCACGTTGACGAGCATCTCCGGGGAGGCGCCGACGATTTCATAATCCTTGAGCTTAAAATAATAGAGGTAGGGGGAGGGGTTGGCGGAACGCAGGCAGCGGTACACGTCGAACGCATCCGGCGGATTCGGAACCTCTAGCCGGCGGGAGAGGACCACTTGGAAAATGTCGCCGTCCTTGATGTATTCCTGCGCCCTGCGGATGTTTTCCAGATGCTGCTCCTTGGTGATGTTCGTCTCTACGATGGGAGCTGGGTGGTTGTTCGGCACATGGGGGAGGGGCGTGAATTCTGTGAGATAGGCTCCCAGGCGCTCTGCTTCTGATTCGCAGGCGGCATACCGGTTTGTGAGGTCCTCATTTCGATGAATGTTTTGTATAATGACTGTCTTGTTAGAGAGGTGATCGAAGGCCACCAACTGGTCGTAAAGAAAGAGGTGGCAGTCCGGTAGGTCGAGGTCATCCTTGGGGGGATGGCTCAATTTTTTCTCCATGTAGCGGACAGTGTCATAACCAAAGTAGCCGACCAGCCCGCCGGTCAATTTGGGGCGGTTGGGAAAGCTGGGGGACTTATACCGGTTCAGGATCTCTGTCAGGAAGGAAATCGGGTTGTCGATCGGGGTGTGGGATTCCGAATTTCCTTCCGCAACGGTCGCCAAACCATTTTTGATGCGGATTTCCATCTTCGGATGGATGCCAATGAAGGAGTAGCGGCCCCACTGTGTGTTGTCGACACTTTCCAAAATGAAGCAGGTGTCGCTTTGCTCCTTGAGGGCATTGAAAATGTGGATCGGGGTCATGGAATCGGACAGGACCTCATAAAACACAGGGACAACGTCGTATTCTTCCAAAAGTTCCTGTACTTCCGTCAAAGTGGGGTACAACATATGCGCATCTCCTTTAGCAAGAATGTATTTTGGCAAACAAAAAGAGCCTACCGTCCGTATGGGACGATAGACTCGTGGTGCCACCCAAATTCCGGAACGAAACCGTTCCGCTTTTAACAGGTACATGGCAAAATCAACGAAGGTACGCAGCTTTTGCCTCAATACCCTTTCCCATAACGCGGGAACCACGGCGATGGTTACTCGGAAACCCTTTCTCCATGCTCCTCACAAACCCATTCGCCTGCATCGTATGCTCCGGCTTCCCACCAACCGCCGGTTCTCTGTGCCACCGTTTTACAGGGTACTCACTTTTGCTCGTTGGATTTCAAAATGTTTTATTTTGGTGTCATTATACGCCGGTCAACAGAAATCTGTCAAGTAGTTTTTAAAAATTAATTTTTGCGTGGTAAATCGTTACATCAGCGATTGACCACATCGATGTGCAGGTTTTCCAAGATGTCGAATGCCTTTTCCTGCATGGCAGGGTCGTTGCTGGCCACGCACTGTGCGTCGACGATAATTTGTGCCTCCGGCTGTGCGGCCTTTGCCAAAATCGCATTGGAGATGACGCAGATATTGCTGACAACGCCGACCAGTTCGATCACATCGTAGCGTTTTTCCTCCAAATAGTGCAGAAGGTCGAGGCTACCGAAGGTGTTCTTTTCGAAGAAGGTGCAGTAAGCCAGCTGATAGCGTAGGCGACCGTGCAGCTGCCAGCCCTCGGAACCACACAGGCAATGCGGGATGGGAAGTTTTTTCCCCTCCTGCGTGTCGAGATAATTTTCCCCGTGGGTATCCATGGTGTAGACAACATCGTCCTTTGCGTCGAGATAGTCCTGCACTTTTTTGTGCAGCTTCGGTTCCAGTGCCTCCGCCTCTGGAAACCCGAGGGAACCGGACACAAAATCGTTCTGATAATCCACCACGATCAAAAGCTTTTTCATTTCTTGCCCTCCTTTTTTTCCGCAACAGGTGTTTCTTGTGCGTATTTACAGAATTCACGCATACAGCAAATTTCACATTTCGGCTTGCGTGCGTCGCAGACAGCGCGCCCATGAAGGACCAATCGGTGGCAGAAATCGTTTGCCTCGTCCATCGGCAGGACTGCGCGGAGCTGTTTCTCTACCTTCAAGGGCTCTTTCCCTTCGCTCAGCCCCAAACGCCCACAGATACGGATACAGTGGGTATCCGTTACAACCGCGGGTTTGTGATAAATGTCGCCCACCACGAGGTTGGCGGTTTTGCGGCCCACGCCGGGGAGTTTGGTCAATTCTTCCACCGTGTCCGGCACGACGCCGTTGTAATCGCTGCGCAGTTTGTTGCACATCGCATAAATATCGCGCGCCTTGGTCTTATACAATCCGCAGGAGCGGATGATCTCTTCAATGTCCTCCACAGGCCCGTCGCAAAAGGCATTTAGCGTGGGGAAGCGCTCGAAAAGCGCAGGGGTCACCATGTTGACACGTGCGTCCGTGCACTGCGCGGATAAGCGCGTGGCGATCAGCAATTGAAGCGGTTCTGTATAGGTCAACGAACAAATTGCATCGGGATATTCCTTCTTTAAAGCTTCCACCGCCAGGACCGCGCGTTGCTTTTCTGTCATTCTGCTGCATCTCCTTGTTCCAGATCCATTTCTACCGGTCGACGGAATTCGACTATGAGTTTATTGTATACGAAAACCGAAGAAAGCACAAGTTGACAAACCAAGGAAAAATCCCTATGATGAAGAAAATTTTGGAAATCGAGGAGGGCGGTTATGTCCGGGTTTTGGCTGAAGCTTTTGGCGATGGTTTCGATGTTGATCGATCACGCGGGGATGGTTCTGTTCCCGCAGATGCAGGGCCTGCGGGTGCTAGGACGGCTGGCGTTTCCTTTGTATTGCTTCCTTTTGGCGGAAGGGGCCGTCCACACCTCCAATAGCAAACGCTATCTGGGGCGGCTGCTGGGCTTTGCCTTGCTGTCGGAGATTCCGTTTGATCTGGCGTGTCACAATACCGCCCTCTGGATGCAATCCCAAAACGTCTTTTTTACATTATTTTTGGGATTGGCGGCCTGCGAACTTTTGAAGCGTTTCGCTCCAGAGAGGCCCTTTTGGAGCCTTGTGGGGGTGGCAGGGCTGGCGGGACTCGCAGAGATCTTGCAGACCGATTACGGGGCCTTTGGCGTGGGATTGGTGATTGTCTTTTATATTTGCCGGACGTCTCCCGCGAGGGGAACCATCCTCTTTACCATCCTCAATACCGGCTTTTCGCTGCTCAATCATATGACGCTCCAATTGGCGGCGCCGGTTGCTGTGCTTCCGATCCTGCTTTACAATGGGCAGCGGGGAAGAGCGCTCAACAAATACGTGTTCTATTGGGTGTATCCCATCCATTTGTTGCTTTTGTTTTTCCTGCGCCGGTTCCTGATGTAGTGGGCTTGGAAAGGGCGGCTGGGAAGTTTGTCCGTTTTCTGGATAAAATGGAAAGCTGCGGCGGAAGGTGTTGCGTTTTATCGGCAGAAAGGATATAATGGATAACAAGATACAGGCGGGAGTCGTGCCCAGGACCGGGACGGCTGGCGGCCAATACCAACCAAGGAGAGAGGAACGAAATGTACAAAGATATGATGGACACAATTGGATTTGTGTCTCAGGCGGACCCCGAAGTCGGCGCGGCCATGCAGGATGAACTCAAGCGCCAGCAGCGCAACCTGGAAATGATCGCTTCCGAGAACATGGTTTCCCCGGCGGTGCTTGCCGCGATGGGTAGCGTGCTCACCAATAAGTATGCAGAGGGCTACCCAGGCAAGCGCTACTACGGCGGCTGCGAGTATGTTGACGTTGTGGAAAACATCGCGCGCGACCGTGCTTGCAAGCTGTTCGGCGCCGAGCACGCCAATGTGCAGCCGCATGCGGGTGCACAGGCAAACCTGGGCGTTTATTTTGCCCTGCTCAAGCCCGGCGATACGGTCATGGGTATGAATCTGGCAGAGGGCGGCCATCTGACCCATGGTTCCCCGGTGAATATGTCCGGCAGCTATTTTAACTTTGTCGCCTATGGTGTCAGCCCGGAGACGGGCCGCATCGATTACAACCAGCTTTATGAGCAGGCCATGCAGGTCAAGCCGAAGCTGATTGTCGCGGGCGCCAGCGCTTATCCGCGCGTGATCGACTTTGCAAAGTTCCGTGAGATCTGCGACGCCTGCGGCGCTCTCTTTATGGTGGATATGGCGCACATTGCCGGCCTGGTGGCGGGCGGCGACCACCCCAACCCGGTGCCTTACGCAGACGTAGTGACTACCACCACGCATAAGACCCTGCGCGGTCCGCGCGGCGGCATGATCCTGTGCAAAGAGGAGTACGCCAAGGCGATCGACAAGGCGATCTTCCCCGGCACGCAGGGCGGCCCGCTGATGCACATCATCGCAGGCAAGGCGGTTTGCTTCGGTGAGGCATTGAAGCCGGAATTCAAGCAGTATTCGCACAACATCGTTGCCAACGCTTCCGCATTGGCGGATGGCCTTCTCAAGCGCGGCGTGAAGCTCGTCTCCGGCGGCACGGATAACCATCTGATGCTGGTGGATCTTACCGGCCAGGAATTGACCGGCAAGGAACTGGAGCACCGCCTGGATGAGGTGTACATCACCGCAAACAAGAATACGGTTCCGAACGAGCAGCGCAGCCCATTCACCACAAGCGGCCTGCGCCTTGGCACGGCGGCCATCACGACCCGCAGTTTGACCGTGGCCGATATGGACACCATTGCGGAGTGCATCGCATTGGCGATCAACGACTTCGACAACAGCAAGGAAAAGATTCGCGGCATGGTCACGGAGATTTGCACGCGTTATCCGCTCTATGCATAAGGAAGTCCAAACCTGAATTTATACATTGAAAAAGCCGCACTGTACGAATCAAGTACAGTGCGGCTTTCCGGTAAAGGAGGAACTTTTGATGCGCCCATTGGCGGACCGCATCCGTCCCCAAACGCTGGATGAGATGGTAGGCCAGCGCCATCTGCTGGGGGAAGGGAAACCCCTGCGCAGGATTCTTGCCTCTGGGGTGATCCCCAATCTGATCTTCTACGGCCCATCCGGCGTGGGAAAGACGACATTGGCTTCCATCATCGCAAAGCAGACCAACCGCAAACTCTGCAAATTGAACGGGACCACTGCTTCGACCGCGGACATCCGCGAAGTGGTTGCGGGCCTGGACCGTCTGGACGCAGTGAACGGCGTGCTGCTCTATTTGGACGAGATCCAGTACTTTAATAAAAAACAGCAACAGACGCTTTTGGAATTCATCGAAAACGGGCAGATTACTCTGATCGCTTCTACAACGGAGAATCCATATTTTTATGTCTATAATGCGATTTTGAGCCGGTCCACCGTGTTTGAATTTAAGGCGGTACAGCCGGAAGAAATCTGTCCTGCGGTGGAGCGGGCATTCCATGTGATGGAAGAGGACCTGCACAGCCCGCTGCGCTTGGAGGACGGCGTGGTGAAACACATTGCCGCTGCCTGCGGCGGGGATGTGCGCAAGGCGATGAATGCGGTGGAGCTCTGTGCCCTGTCCTCCCAGGAACAGGGCGATGTGCGGCTTGTAACGCTGGAGGGGGCAAGGGAGCTGACCCAGCGCAGCGCCATGAAGTATGACCGTGAGGGGGACGAGCATTATGACATCCTGTCCGCCTATCAAAAGTCGATGCGCGGTTCGGATCCCGATGCGGCGATCCATTATCTGGCGCGCCTGTTGGAGGCGGGAGATCTGCCATCCGCCTGCCGCAGGCTGTTGGTGTGCGCCAGCGAGGATGTAGGGCTTGCTTATCCGCAGATCATCCCCATTGTCAAAGCTGCGGTGGATACAGCGCTCATGGTGGGCCTGCCGGAAGCGCAGTTTCCGCTGGCGGACGCGGTGCTTCTCGTATGCAATGCGCCAAAGTCCAACAGCGGCCACAATGCGATTCTTGCAGCGAGGGAGGATGTGCGCGCGGGAAAAGCGGGGCCAATCCCACGGCAATTACAAAACAAGCATTTTGACGGCGCAGATAATCCTGTAAAAGGACAATTTTACAAATATCCTCATGATTATCCAAACCACTGGGTGGTGCAACAGTATCTGCCAGAGAATCTGCAAGGGACCCACTATTATGAATATGGGGAAAATAAAACGGAACAGGCTTATCGCGCCTATTGGGAACGTATTAAAAAATCTGGGAATCTTTAGTAGAATCCTGTCCAAAAAGCGGAGCAAATCGGATTTTCTGAAAATAATTTGTAGAAAACGGCAAATTTACCTTGTATCTATCCGCTCTTCGTGGTAACATAGATAAGAATAGGGGCAATGAATGCCCATCGGAGGTGTTTGTTTTTCATGAAGGACGAGACACTTTTCAACCTGTCTTACGGGATGTATGCGATTGGTGTAAAAAATGACAAAAAGGTTTCTGCTTGTATCGTCAATACAGTTTTTCAAGTGACGAATACGCCGAATCAAATTGCCCTCAGCATGAACCGCGACAATTATAGCTATGAATGTATCAAAAAGGAAGGAATCTTCACGGTTTCTGTGCTCTCCGAGGATACCTCTGGTGCGGTGATTGGAGCGTTGGGCTTTAATTCCGGACGGGACACGGACAAGCTCAAGAATGTCCGCCATAAGATCTTGGTGGAAGGGCTGCCCGTTGTGAAAGAGAATATTTGTTGCTGGTTCCTTTGTAAGGTCGTAAACAGTGTAGATACGCCAACACATACGATTTTCATTGCAGAAGTGGTGGCGGGCAGCGACACGTCCAAGGGGAAACCGATGACCTACGATTATTACCACAAGGTCATCAAAGGGACGGCACCCAAAAATGCACCTACTTACCGCGCGACCGAGGCAGTGGACGACCACAACGATGGCGAGGAGTTTATTTGTACCATCTGCGGCTATGTGTATGACGATCCCGACCTTTCCTTTGAAGAGCTTCCGGATGATTGGGTCTGTCCGATTTGTGGTGCGCCAAAGAGCGCATTTAAGCGTCAATAGTTGTAATCTTTAGAGACCACCAGCGGCGTAGGGAAAACGGATAAAAAGTTGGATTTCCTAAGCTGGTTGCGGTTTCTAAGAGGCTCACTCCGAAGCAGATTCGCTGCTTCGGGCGGGCCTTTTTTTTCGGTGAATGCGGTGGAGAAATGGCCTTTTAGGGACAGAAGTGCGCCGCAAAATGGGGGAAGAAGATTATAAAAGAAAGATCTATCTTCGGAGGAATTTTATACTAGAAGGACTTCCCATGTTTTTGAGTGCATTTCTTGGAAAGGGTTTCTCTGACCGATTCATAAATCATATGGTTTTTCCGTCGAAAAATGGTTTGTGCGGAGAAGCCGAAAGGAAATGAGGAGAGTACCATGTCAAGCAAAATTATCCAGGTCAACGAACGGCCGCCTCTCAGCCAGGCCATCCCCTTAAGTATCCAGCACATGTTTGCCATGTTCGGCGCTTCAGTGTTGGTGCCCTCGGTCTTTGGCATTGACCCGGCGATCGTTCTATTGATGAACGGCGTTGGAACCCTGTTGTTCATCCTGATTACCAAAGGCCGTGCGCCGGCATACCTCGGTTCCAGCTTCGCCTTCCTTGCGGCGGGAGGGGTTGTCATTCAGAAGTATGGCTTTGAATATGCCCAGGGCGGCTTTGTGGCCGTGGGCATTTGTGGCTGTATTTTGGCGCTGATTGTCTATAAGTTCGGAACCAATTGGATCGATTACGTATTGCCCCCAGCGGCTATGGGGCCGGTGGTGGCGTTGATTGGCCTGGAGTTGGCATCCAATGCTGCCAGCAATGCCGGCCTGCTGGACGAAACCATCGACATGAAAAACGTTGTCGTGTTCCTGATTACCCTCTGTGTAGCGGTATTCGGTTCAATCCTGTTCCGTAAATTCCTCGCCGTGATCCCGATTCTTATTGCGATCATTGCAGGATATGTTGCAGCATGCATCGCAGGGATTGTTGATTTTCAGACGGTTGCCGATGCGTCGTTCTTTTCGTTGCCGCATTTCCAACTGGCAAAGTTCAATATGGAGGCCATTGTCACGATGCTGCCAGTATTGTTGGTGATTGCCTCGGAGCATATTGGCCACCAGATTGTCACCAGCAAGGTGGTCGGTCGTGATTTGCTGAAAGATCCGGGCTTGCATCGCTCCCTGTTTGCAGATAACTTTTCTACGGCGCTTTCCGGCTTGATTGGCTCTGTCCCGACAACGACTTATGGCGAGAACATCGGCGTAATGGCGATGACCAAAGTGTATAGCGTTTGGGTTATCGGTGGGGCGGCTGTATTCTCTATGGTCTGCGCATTTATTGGCAAACTTTCTGCGCTTATCAGCAGCATCCCAGGGCCGGTTATCGGCGGCATTTCTTTCCTGCTGTATGGGATGATTGGTGCTTCTGGCCTACGTATCCTCGTAGACGCTAAGGTCGATTATGGTAAGGCGAGAAATCAGGCCCTGACTGCGGTTGTATTCGTTACCGGGCTTTCCGGTATTTCGCTGAATTTTGGCGGCGTCCAGCTTACGGGAATGGTTCTTGCCTGTGTCGTCGGCATGATTATGGGCCTGTTGTTCTATATTTTTGATAAGCTCCATTGGACCAATGACCGGGAAGAAGAGGAAGTAGTCGAAGCTTCGGTGGCGTCCTCTCTCGAAAAGAAATAAGATTTTGCCTCTAGAGTAAAAAATGCCCATCGCTATAAAACGATGGGCATTTTTTAACGTCTGGATTTTAAGAAATTTTTTCGATTTTAGTTACCGTAACCCCTTCCGTATCGGTGCCATGAATGGTGCCATCGTAATAGACACGCAGCATGTCCCCAATAATTAGCCCGTCTGGCTCGTTGACTTCTGCACCTTCTTTATTAAAGAGAAGTTCTTTGCCATCTGCCGTTTGGATAGTGATGGTGTTCATCGTTCCATCCTGGAGGACTCCATCGACATAAGTGGGTTCTACACTGGAAGAGGAGGGATTAACAACGGTAAAACCTTCCTTTACTTCCTCCAAAGTAATGGCCATTTTGTCATAAAGCGCTGCTGTTTCCTCGTCGGTGACAGGATTTTCTGTTGGGATATCCGCAAGATAGACGGTGTTAGAAGTCTCTTGGAGCAGAGAAGGAAGCTCCGCGCCGATGGCACTCTGATCGTCCCACCATGCTTTGGGTGCAGCCCAAATAGAGAGCAAAGGCGTGTCGGCATTCCCTTTAAACAGAAAATCTACGTGGCTGTATTCGATATCCTGGGAACTCATCACATCGTCTTTGACTACCTTGACGGTGTAGTCATCCTTACTCCAGCGAGATGGTACAGTAAATGTAAAATCCATTCCATCAAAGCTAAGTGTTTGAGGGACGCTGGATTCGGAAGAGACGGGCGGTTCGCTAGAGGGCAGCATAGAAGATTCATTGCCACCATTGGTGCAGGCGCAGATGGAGATCGCCAAAAATGCGGCAAGGAATAGTACAAGTGTTTTTTTCATAGAAATACCTCCTTAAAAGAGGGGAAGCAGCAAATCTGTACACTTCCCAAGTGTATCGCTTGGCCTTATGACGCACCCATTTTACCGCGAAACGTTGGAAAAAGAAAGAAACAGTTTGTTAACTTTCATGACAATTCTGTTGGAACTTATTTGGCACAAAGTTATTTGGCACAAAGGCGATGCAGATCTTGGACGAATTCCCGAACCGCCTCCTCCGGAGTGGCCCAAGAGGTCACCAGACGGATCGCTTGATGTTCTGCGTCTACACGGCCCCAGGTTTCAAACGCATAATCTTGTGCGAGCGTTTCGATCAGGGAGTCGGAGAGAATGGGGAAAATCTGATTGGTGGGGGAATCGGAGAAGAAAGCGCAGTCTACAGCGCGCAGGCCTTCCCGTAACAGGTCTGCCATCCGATTGGCATGTTCAGCAAGTTTGTAATAGAGGCCGTCTTCAAAAAGCGCTTCAAACTGCGCGCCAAGCACCAGGCCTTTCGCCAGCATCCCACCGCGCTGCTTTAAAATATAGCGGAAGTCCGGCTTTAATGCGTCATTGCAGATGACCAGCGCCTCACCCAGAAGTGCGCCGTTTTTTGTGCCGCCCACATAGAATGCGTCGGTCAGGGCGCCGATGTCCTGCATAGTGAGATCGCTTGCGCACAGGGCGCTCCCCAGACGTGCGCCATCCATATAGAGATAGAGGCCGTTTTCCCGGCAGCAGCGGTTTAAGGCGGCCAGTTCTGCTTTCGAATAGACAGTTCCACACTCTGAAGAATTAGAGAGATAAGCCAGCTTGGGCTTCACCATATGTTCATCCGGATGTTCCGCCAATACGCGCAGGATTCCCTCCGGCGTAAGCTTGCCGTTTACTCCCGGGGTGGTGCAGACCTTATGGCCGGTAGCTTCGATGGAACCGCTCTCGTGTCCGGCGATATGGCCGGTTTCTGCCGCGATCGCTGCTTCATGCGGACGCAAAAAAGCGGTCAACGCTGTCAGGTTTACCTGTGTGCCGCCTTCCAGAAAATGGACATCCACATCCTCCCGGCCAATTTCCTTCCGGAGAAGATCAGCCGCATGCTTGCAGTGCATATCGTTTCCGTAGGCTGCGTTTTGTTTGCTTCCTGCTTGTCTGAGAGCCTCCAACAGTTTTGGATGGGCGCCTTCGCTATAATCGTTTTGAAAACTGTACTTCAATCGGATTCCCGCCTTTTCTATACAAATTATGTGCGGATATTCCCGCAGGACTTTTAGTATAACATATTTTGCACTGCAAGAGAATAGGCGAGCCGCTTTTCAAGTACTCCAGCTAGGTATATAATAGCGAGGAGTGAATAGTGCGGTGGAGGAGGCGCAAATGAAGATTTTAGTAGACGCGGACGCTTGTCCGGTAAAGGAGATCATTGTGCGGCAGGCGAAAAAGCGGAGGATTCCGGTTGTGATGCTGTTAGATACCAGCCACATTTTGAACGACGGGTATAGCACGGTGATTACGGTGGACAAAGGACGCGACAGTGTGGACATCCGGCTGGCGAACCTCCTGGAGGCAGGGGACATCGTCGTGACCCAGGATTTTGGCGTAGCAGCGCTGGCCCTGGGGAAGCGCGCAAAAGCGATCAACCAAAATGGGATGGTCTATGACGACCACAATATGGATCAACTGTTGTTTGAACGCCATCTTGGACAGAAGATCCGGCGGGCTGGTGGAAGGACCGCTGGGGCGAAAAAGCGTACGCGCTCAGATGATGAATCCTTTGAAAGAGCTTTTATAGACATTTTGGAGAAAAACATCTGAAGCAGGACCAGAGACCTATGGATATAGGCTTGTTTTGATGGATTAGAAATAGCGTTAACTTAAAATGATACATACTGTTATGGATAATCTTCAAAATGCTTGACAGAATGAGAAAGACGTGCTTATAATGCCAATGTTTTGCCTATGCATAGACCAATCGGAATGAGGTTGATGATTTGATGTATGATTATGATTTATTGATTATTGGGGCTGGCCCTGCGGGAATTTTTACAGCATTGGAGATGAACCGCCTTGCACCCGAAAAGAAGGTGCTGGTGGTGGATTCTGGAAGCAGCATCGACCACCGGGCTTGCCCGGCCCGCACCAGTGGGCAATGCGCACACTGCAAGACATGCAGCATCATGAATGGATGGGCAGGCGCCGGCGCGTTTTCCGATGGAAAGCTTTCCCTCTCGGAGGAAGTGGGCGGCAACCTGACCGACTATCTTCCGGTGGATACCGTCCGCCAGCTCATTCATTATGCGGATGAGATTTACCTGCAATTCGGTGCTCCAAAAAAGATTTACGGAAAGAGCGATAAGTTTGCGGAAGAACTCGCCTACGAAGCGCACAAGGAGAACATCCAGTTGATCCCTTGCCCAGTCCGTCATATGGGCACGGAATACTCGTTTGAAGTCCTGCGCGCGATGTATCAATATCTCGCCGCTTGCCCGAATTTTACCTTTTGGGAGCATACGACGGCGGAGACGCTGCTGGTCGAAGAGGGAACCGTGCAGGGAGCGTGGCTGACAAATTCCAAAGGGGAACGAAAGCTTGTGCGGGCGCCCTATGTGATTGCGGCCCCGGGACGCGGCGGTGCGGACTGGTTGCACGGCATCGCTCAGCAGAATGGACTTTCCACCAAAAACAATGCAGTAGACATCGGCGTGCGCGTGGAAGTGCCGAATGCGGTGATGGATCGCCTGACCACCCATTTATACGAGGCGAAGCTCGTTTATTACTCAGATACGTTTGAAAACAAGGTGCGCACTTTCTGCATGAATCCCGGCGGGATTGTCAGCGAGGAGCACTACGACGGAGAGGACGGCGGGATCGCGGTCGTCAATGGCCATTCCTATGCGGATGAGGATAAGCGGACGGAGAACACCAATTTTGCCATGTTGGTTTCCACCGAGTTTACCGAGCCGTTTCACCAGCCGATCGAATACGGCCGCTATATTGCCCAGCTTGGAAACATGCTGACGGGCGGGGGAATTATGGTGCAGCGTTTGGGAGACCTGCTGAAGGGCAGGCGGACGGACGTCTCGCGTTTGAAAAAATCCACGACCATACCCACCCTGAAAAATGCGGTGCCTGGCGACCTCTCCTTTGTCCTGCCGCACCGCCACCTGACCAGCATCGTGGAGGCGCTGCGTGCGTTTGATAAACTGGCGCCGGGATTGTATTCGAAAAACACGCTGCTTTATGGGGTGGAAGTCAAGTTTTATTCCTCCAAAATTGCAGTGCAGAGCAATTTTGAAACAGAAGTCAAGAACTTGTATGCGATTGGCGACGGGGCTGGAATCACCCGCGGCCTGATGCAGGCTTCTGTGACGGGAATAGTTGTGGCGCGCGACATCGCTGAAAAAGCCAAAGCGTAAAAGATGGATATTTCCTTTTTCCGGACCATACAATAGGAAGTGGGAAAGTTACCGTTGATGGAAGGAAAGGGGAATCTTTATGCAGAGGCAAGCGATCCACTATTTTGCGAATAGCAATAGTTCGCGCGGATATGTCAGTTTTTATGAATCCAATTTTGGCGCGCTGGAACGCGTGGTCCCGTTGCATGGCTATCCATTAAAACCCTTGGGAAATCTCTTGGAAGACATCTGCGATTGTGCGGCGGAACAGAAACGGCGAGTGGAATGGATTCACAATTGTCTGGACAATACGCCGGAGGGCATCATTTTGCCAGACCTCTCTGCGGGCGTCATCAATATCCCATTCTATGCAGAGCACAACGCTTTGAATTTGCTGGAGGATTACAATATCCGCCAGACACGAAAGGCGTTGGATGAGGCCCATGCATTGTTTGCAGCAGCGCTGCATATTCATGATGAATGGGAAAAGGTTTACATCGGGAAAATGGATTTTCGTGCGGCCGACGAACTGGCAAAGGAAACGGAAGCCAGGTTGATCGGCGACCGCCATACAGAGAAAAAGGGGCGTGCCATTGACCGCTACTTTGGAGCGGCTACAGTCAACGGATCCTTTGATTATATCGCGAATATCACGCAGTGTTTAGGGAAACGGTATTTTATCAAGGGGCGGCCCGGAACAGGAAAATCCACCTTGCTCAAGAAGCTGGTAAAAAAAGCAGTGGACGCCGGATTCGAAGCGGAAGTGTACCACTGCGCGTTTGACCCACAGAGTTTGGATATGCTGGTTGTGCGGGAGTTGGATTTCTGCATCTTTGACAGCACATCCCCACACGAATATTTCCCCTCTTTGCCAACCGACGAGATCATCGATGTATACGAGGCGGCGGTCGAGCCAGGGACGGATGAAAAGAACGCCAAAAAATTGACGCAGTTCCAGCACGATTACAAAGAGCAGGTGGGAAAGGCGACGGAAAAGCTCCGTCTGGCAAAGGAGTCGTATGACCGGGCGCAGCAGACCCATCTTTCCCGATTGGATAAAGCCGCCTGCAAGGAATCCGCCGAGCAGATCAAATCGACTCTCTTTCGAACGTAATAGAGCGATACAGATGAAAAGCGATATGTGCCGATCCAGTGGGCACATACCGCTTTTTTGCTTATTCAATAATCGGAATGGAAATTTTGGTGAGATACTCTTGAGAATCCTGGTTTGTTATTTCGTCCAAGAGGTCGTCCTCATAGGAGTACGGGACTATCGATAACTGGTGATGCCGGATATACGCAGCCAAGCGCTCGTAAGCTTCCGCCATAGAATCATAATCCCCCTTGTGGTATGCAACCACGTACGTCCCAGCCGGCCGGCAATGGAGGAACGAAGGTGGCGTGTCCTCTGAAGCCTGTGAACAGAAATAGTAGGTACAATCTGTAACGTTGCCATCCAGAAGGGCTTTCCAACGAACCACCGTGCCTATGGAATAACTCTGCATCCGATTGTTTCGATTGCATATGCTGAGATATTCCGTCAGGATAGGAAGGTATTCCTGTTCCTCCCAGTTTTGCATCGGTCGGCTCAGGGCCAACCGTCTTTCCGGCTGCTTTTCCAAGAGAATTTTGGTTTCATCCACTTGTAAAGCGTCTTGTGTGGTGGCAATTTTGGATTCCATCATGCGGTGGATCCGTTCCATGTTTTGAAGCGTTTCTTCCAGCTCTCGCTTTTGCTGTGCAAAGAGGCGGATAAACTCCTCCGGGCTGCGGCGGTCGAGATAGGATTTGATTTCCTGGATAGGAGTTCCCATCTCGCGCAGAGTGGCAATCACATTGAATGTTTCAAACTGTAGGTAGGTATAGACACGGTAGCCGTTTTCCAGGACACGCTCCGGCTGAAAAATCCCCACCCGGTCGTAGTACAAAAGCGTTTGTTTGCTGACCCCACAAAGTTTTGCAAATTCTCCCGTTGTAAAGGTCCATTTCATATTTTTCTCAAGCATTGAAAAATCCTCTTGACTATATAGTTACTATATACTTTATCATGGATTTTATCGGGTTGCAATCTAAAAAGAGAGGAGAATTTTTTCGATGAATGCGTTGGCAAGGGAATTTCGCTTTTTCTCCTTGCTGCGGTTTGCAGTGCCTACGATTGTGATGATGCTGGTTTTATCCTTTTATACAGTTGTGGACGGTATCTTTGTATCGCGCTTTGTGGGTTCAAATGCACTGTCTGCGGTCAATATTGCGATGCCATTGGTGAATATTGTTTCTGGAATTGGTGTCATGTTTGCAACCGGCGGCAGTGCGATTGTGGCAAAGGAGATGGGGGAGAATCAAGAGGACCGCGCGAGGGGACATTTTACTTTGATTGTCATTTCGTCCATCGTGGTTGGAATTCTCTTTGCCTTGGTGGGCTTTTTGTTTACAGGGCCAATCGTGCGCGCACTGGGTGCTACGGAACTTTTATATGAGGATTGCTACATCTATTCCTATATCTGCCTGTTATTTGCACCGGCCAATATCGTCAAGTGCCTGTTTGACTACTTCATGGTGACTGCTGGAAAGCCGCAGATCGGCCTGGCGAACAGTGTGCTAGGGGGAGTCATCAACATCGTTTTGGACTATGTCTTTATTGTGCCGATGGGTATGGGTGTGGCAGGCGCGGCCATCGCGACCGGCTTGGGCCAGCTCCTTCCTGCCATTGTGGGAATCCTTTATTTTGTATTTGGCACAAATATCTTACATTTCCAAAAGCCAACCTTTGAGGGGAAGATGTTGGCGCATTGCTGCGTAAACGGCGCCTCGGAGATGGTGACAAACCTTTCGATGGGAATTACCACCTTTCTGTTTAACATGGCAATGCTGCACTACCTCGGCGAAAACGGCGTGGCTGCGATCACGATCGTCCTCTATGCGCAGTTCCTGATGGTTTCCATATTCTTGGGATTTACCTCGGGCGTGGCGCCGGTCATCAGCTTCCACTATGGGGCGCAAAACTGGGAGCAGGAGCGCCGGATCATCCGCTATTGTTACACCTTTCTCATCGCTTGTTCCATCATTACACTGGCGCTGTCCATTCTCTTTGCGCCATTCCTGATGGGCATCTTTTCACCGGAGGGCACGGAGGTATACGATTTGGCGCTGCATGGCTTCTATCTTTTCGTGGGAAGCTTTTTGCCGGTTGGGATCAACATCTTTGCCTCCGGCATGTTCACGGCGTTTTCCAACGGACTGATCTCCGGACTTTTATCCCTGCTGCGCACACTTGTGTTCGTTGTGTTGGGCATTGTACTCCTGCCCTCTTTCCTGGGGTTGGACGGTGTGTGGCTGACAATTCCCGCCGCGGAGCTTGGCGCGATCATTTTCTCCTTGTTTTTTACCTGGAAATACCGCAATCGGTATGGTTACGGGGCAGGGGCGGAACGCTTGAAGAAGGAAAAAGAGGATCTGCAATCGTTACAGGAGGCTTAACAGCCCATATAGGGCAACGAAACAAAGACAAAAAGCCGGATGGAACAACAGACATTCTGTTCTCCATCCGGCTTTTATCGCCGTCATTATTCCGCCAGCGCCCTGGTAAGCCATGCATCCGCAATGTCCATTGCGAGGTAGAGCCCTTCTTTTTCGCTGGTTTTTACAATTTGCTTGCGCGTGCGGATATTGGGGTCGGTATACATCAGCTGTACGGTCACGCGGTCGGCTACGTCCATATCTTTGACTTTTTTCTTGCTCTTGATCTCAAGCTTGACTACGTATTTATCCTTCATGCTGCCGTAATAAATCACATCGCCGCACCGCACAAGCGGTTTTCCCTTATAGGTTGGAAATTTCGGCTGATCCTTCTTTTCACTCATAGCTGCAACCATCCTCTTCGATTCGTATTAATATCATTCGTACGGTGATTTATTCGCCCAGATAGGATTTCAGCAACACCTGAAGCAATTCGTCGCGGTCGATCCGGCGGATCAAGCTGCGTGCGTTGTTATGGGTTGTAATATACGTGGGATCCTCCGATAAGATATAGCCGACAAGCTGGCTGATCGGATTATATCCCTTCTCTTTAAGGGCGTCGTACACGATGGTGAGGATCTGTTTGATGTCGTCCTCCCGATTCTGGCCTAGAGAAAAGGTCATCGTCTTATCGTCAAACATGGAAACACCTCCAATGGTTCATACTTCATCCTTGCATAAAATGGGGATTTTATACAACGTGCACCGAAAACACAATGATATTTATAATATATAATACCGCATATAGACCATAATTTCAAGAAGAAATTTATGAACAATTGCCGAATCCAGGACGGACCGGTGTGAGGGGAAACATCCATATGCGTTTTCAGAAGAGGAAATAAAAAGCAAAGAGCCATGCAAAATTTGCATGGCCCTCTTCCAACGTATTTGCAACATTAGGAACGCAAAACCGCGCCGACCTTTTCCAACTCTTCCATGACTTTTTTCATCACACGGTTGGTCTGCTCGTCGGTCAGGGTGCTGTCGCTCGAACGCAGGACGATGTTAAACGCCACGCTCTTTTTGCCAGCTTCAATCTGCGCGCCCTTGTAGACATCGAACAGCTTGATCTTCTCCAGCAGGTTTCCTGCACCGCGCACGATGGCCTTTTCCAGATCCAATACCGGGATGGCGTCGTCGCACAGGAGGGCCAAGTCGCGTGTGACTGCCGGGAACTTCGGCAGGGGCGTGTAGGTTTTGTCCGTCTTAGCATTGGCAAACAGCATGTCCACATCCAGGGTGAAGCAATATACGCGCTCATCAATCCCATAGTTTTCCGCCACTTCGGGGTGGATTTCACCGATCACGCCCAGGCGCTGTCCGCCGATGGTGAGCACCGCGCAGCGGCCGGGATGGTAACTGTATTCCTCGGAAGAAGCGGCGATGTCATAATTCGTAACGGAGAGCTTTTCCAAAAGCTGTTCCGCCATGCCCTTGACGGTGAAGAAATCTGCGTTGTTGCCGTACATGCCAACCACCAGGGTCGCCTTTTCAACCGGCAATTTGTCCTCCGTTGTGGGGATGTATTCGCTGGCCAGCTCGAAGAGGCACGCGGCCTCGTTGCGGTTGTTGTAGTTGCGGGAGAGGACCTCCAACATGGACGGGAGCGCAACGGTGCGCATGATGCTGGTGTCTTCGCCGAGCGGGTTGGAAATCACAATGGATTTGCGCAGCGGGCTGTCCGCAGGCATCCGGATCTTATCGTAATATTTGGGGCTGATGAACGAATACGTCATGATCTCGCTGGCACCCAAAGCAAACATGGTGTCGCTGATTTTGGAGAGGAACTTCTGACGCGGCGTATATTTACCCTGCGCACCGCCGTTCAGCGAGGTGCCGGGGACCTTATTATAGCCATAGAAGCGCACAATCTCTTCCGCAATATCCGCCTTGTGTTCCAGGTCGGGCCGGAAGGTGGGTACCAAAATGTCGTCGCCATCAAACTGGCAATCGAGCTTTGTCAATGTCGCCTTCATTTCGTCGGCGGAAAGGTTCGTGTCCAGGAAACGGTTGATCCAATCCACATCCAGATGGATTCTGTGGCGCTCTTTGGAGGAATGGTCATCGACGATCACGCCGTCCATGACGTCGCCGGCATCGAGCATCTCCACCAATTCGCAGGCGCGCTCCAATGCAGGCAGGCAGTTGTTGGGGTCCAGCCCCTTCTCGTAACGGGCGGATGCGTCTGTACGCATGCCCTGGTCGCGCGCCGTCGTGCGCACGGAAGAGCCGTTGAAGCAGGCGGATTCAAACACAATCGTAGTGGTGTCGTCCATGATGCCGCTGTATTCGCCGCCCATGACGCCCGCAATGGCAATCGGCTTATGCGCGTCTGCGATGACAAGCTGCTTCTCTGTGAGCTTGCGGTCCACGCCATCCAAGGTGGTGATCGTTTCGCCTGCTTTAGCGCGGCGTACGCGGATGGTCGCATCGTCTACATAGCGCAGGTCAAAGGCGTGCATCGGCTGGCCATATTCGAGCATCACATAGTTGGTGATGTCCACGATGTTGTTGATGGGACGGACACCCATGGCGCGCAGACGCTCGCGCATCCAGCGCGGCGAGGGCTTCACGCGCACATTTTTGACCACTTTCGCCGAATAGATATAGCACAGGTCCGGCTCTTCAATTTTGACGTCCAAAAGCGGCGTGCAATCGCCATGGCCGCCCTTGACAACGGGGGTGTGCAGGTGCAGCTCTTTATCAAAGGTGGCGGCAGCTTCGCGCGCCAGACCAATCACGGAGAAGCAGTCCGGGCGATTGGAGGTGATTTCGAATTCCACCTTGGTGTCGTCAAAGCCAATGGCCTCGCAGATCGGCTTGCCGAGCGTATGGTCGCAGTCATCGCCCAGCACAAAGATCCCGTCCTCGATGGCGTTGGGGAAGTCGTGCTGCGTCAGCCCCAGTTCGCCCAGGGAACAGAGCATTCCGTTGCTCTCCACGCCGCGCAGCTTGCCTTTTTTGATCTTCTTACCGCCCGGCAGCATGGAATTGTGCAGCGCCACCGGGACAAAGTCGTTCTCCTGCAAATTCTGTGCGCCGGTGACAATTTGCAGCGGTTCACCTGCGCCGACGTCGATCTGGCAGATCCAGAGGTGGTCGGAATCCGGATGCCTTTCCAGCTTGAGCACCTGCCCAACCACGACGTTTTCAATCTCGCTGCCTTCTTTTTCCCAGCCCTCTACTTTAGAGCCGCTCATGGTGATCGCTTCGGTGAATGCCCGCATCGGCATTTCATCGAGCGTTACAAATTCTTTCAGCCATCTCATTGAAAGATTCATCGTTCTTTACCACGCTTTCTATATCATCTCAAGTCATCAACCGAACTGTTTGAGGAACCGCACGTCGTTCTCATAGAACAGGCGCAGGTCGTCGATGTTGTAGCGCCGCATGACCACGCGCTCCAGGCCCATGCCGAGCGCGAAGCCGCTGTAGACTTCCGGATCGATGCCGCAGTTGGAGAGCACCTTCGGATGCACCATACCGCAGCCGAGGATCTCGATCCAGCCCTCGCCCTTGCACAGACGGCAGCCTTCGCCGTGGCAGTTGAAGCACTGCACGTCGACTTCGGCGCTCGGTTCCGTAAAGGGGAAGTGGTGCGGGCGGAAGCGGACGACGGAATCTTCGCCGTACAGACGCTTCACGAAGGTTTCCAGCGTGCCCTTCAGATCGGCAAAGGTGATCCCTTTGTCCACCACAAGGCCCTCGATCTGATGGAAGAGCGGGGAGTGGGTCGCGTCCACTGCATCGGAGCGGTAGACACGGCCGGGGGAGATGATGCGGATCGGCGGTTTCTGCTTTTCCATGACGCGCACCTGCACCGGGGAGGTCTGTGTGCGCAGGAGGATGTTTTCGTTGATATAGAAGGTATCCTGCGTATCGCGCGCCGGATGGTCCTTCGGGATATTCAATGCCTCAAAATTATAATAATCATATTCGACTTCCGGGCCTTCTACAATGTCAAAGCCCATGCCGACAAAGATTTCCTTGATCTCGTCCAAAACAATAGAGAGCGGATGCTTCACGCCCAGCTCGCGGTGTTTGCCCGGCAGGGTTACGTCGAGGCGCTCCTCTTCCAAACGTTTCTGGGTCGCCTGCGCCTTCAGCTCCGCGGCGCGCTTCGTCAGGTCGTCTTCGATAAAAGCGCGAACCTTGTTGGCCAGCTCGCCGATGACCGGGCGCTCTTCGGGAGAGAGCTTGCCCATCTGCTTGAGGATGGAGGTTACCTCACCTTTTTTCCCAAGATACTTGACGCGCAGGCTTTCCAGCGCTTGGGAGTCGCTTGCTTCCGCCAGCTCCCGCGCCGCATTCGCGCGGATTTCCTCCAGCTTCTGCTTCATTGCGTAATCATTCCTTTCAAAACGATAAAGTATTGGGACGATAAACAAAAAACGCCTTCGCCCCTTTTCAAACATAAGGGACGAAGGCGTAAAACGCTCCGCGGTACCACCCTGATTCACATCGTTTTGCGCGATGTGCAGCTTTCCGGCCGATAACGGCGCCACCCGTCGCAGCCTACCAGAACACCTTCAGCCGCGCCGCTCCAAAGGGAACTTCCCTTTTCCCATGCACAGGCCCGCTTACAGCCGGTGGCGCGCCCTCTCTGTCTGCTGGAAGAAAAGCTACTTTCCTTTTTCCTCGCGTTATTTTTTAATATAGCATCTTTTTTTTAAAAATACAAGCTTTTTTGCGGAATTTTCGGCGCTTCTTTCTCTGGGCACGGCCCGGTGGATTCCCGGATAATCAATTCGGGCCGCAAGAGCAATTTCCCAATGCTGACGCCGCCGATCAGCTCTTCCAGGAGCATAAAAGCGCTTTTGCCGAGTGAGACGCGGTCCTGCCGGACGGTGGTGAGGGCGGGGCACAGATGCTGGGCGATGGGGAGATCGTCAAACCCGATGACGCTGACGTCCTCCGGGACGCGCTTTCCCAGCCGCTTTAGCTCTGCGATCACGCCGGAGGCGATCAAGTCGCTGGCACAGACGATCGCGGTCGCACCGTGTTCGAGAAAGTGTGCAACGTGTTGTTTGGCGCAGTCCGCGACAAACCAGCCGTTTTGGACAAGGGCGGGGTCTACTGTGAGTTTATGGCGTTCCATCGATTCCAGGAAAGCGTCGTGCCGTTCCTGCGTGACCATGCTGTTCTTTGCGCCGTTTAAGAGCGCAATGCGCTTGTGGCCGCCGTCCGCCAGCAGGCGCACGGCCAGTTCAATTCCCTCGAAGCCGTCCGTACCCACGCTTCCCACATGCCGGTTTTGGATGACATTGTCGAAGAGGACGGTTGGAACGCTTGTCTTATGGACTTGCGCTATGTAATCGTCATGCAAGGAAAATCCGAGCAAAAAAGCCCCGCAAAAGCCATTCTTGAGCATGAAGGAGTCATATTTTTCCTCCGCCTGCATATTGAGATTGGTGGGGAGCACTGTGACGTCAAAGTGACGGCGCGCGGCGGCCAACTTGAATCCAACGATGATTTCGTAGCCAAATTGGTCGATGCTGTTGTACTCCATATTTTCGATTAAAATGCAGACCTTGTGCGTCCCTTTGCGCTGGACACGTTTGACGGCATATCCCATCTCAACGGCAGTATCCAGAACAAGCTGGCGGGTTTCTTCGCTGATATCCTTGGCGCCGTTTAGCCCTTTGGAGACGGTGCTGGTCGCAATACCAAGTTTCTTTGCAATGTCTTTGATGGTTGCCACGACGGTACCTCCTGAAGAATGAAGCCAAATATCGGTTGCGCCGGCCTATGCAGCAGGAATTCCGAATAGGAGAGCGGCGCAATTATAAAAGATTCTGCAGCAAGGCAGATTGTGTGATGGAATCGGACACAAAAAACGCTTAGTTTTTAGTATATCCTGCCAAACGCTGGGTTGCAAGTGCTTTTTCAGAAGCACTATTTGACGGGTGGGAGGGAGCATTGGAAAATCGTTTCCGATGTTTCCAAGAAGATTTGGTTCTGTCTACGGTTGTTCTGGAACAGCAACGGAAGGCTTTTCAAATCACAAACATTCCGCAGCAAGTCCGAAAGAGAGAATCAAACAAAAACAGCCATAATTCACAACAAATTCTAACGAAATGCCTCTATGTTAGTTGACATTACCAAGAGGATTTGGTATCATATCATGCGGTGAGATTTCGAATATTTTCGTGATTTAGGTGATTTTATGCCAAATAAGAGGAAAGAATTGCCCCGCGGAGCGGGGATTTTGCTGCCGGTCAGCAGTTTGCCGTCCCCTTATGGGATCGGCGCATTGGGAAAGGCAGCCTTTGCGTTTATCGACTTCTTAAAGGAGGCCGGGCAGAAATACTGGCAGGTGCTCCCAGTGGGGCCGACCAGTTTTGGCGACAGCCCCTATCAGTCGTTTTCTGCGTTTGCGGGCAATCCCTATTTTATCGACTTAGATACTCTGCGGGAAGAAGGCTTGCTGGAACAGGCGGAGATCGACGCCTTTGACTGGGGAGACGCCCCGGACGATGTGAATTATGCAAAGATTTATCAATCCCGGTTCCAGGTGCTGCGGTCGGCTTTTCAGAGAAGCCGCCACAGGGATACGCAGGAGTATCGGGCGTTTTGTGAAGCGCAAGCCCTATGGCTGGAGGATTATGCCCTATATATGGCGTTGAAGGATTCCTTTGAGGGCCATGAATGGCTCCGTTGGCCGGAGAAGATCCGTCTGCGCGATGCAGAAGAGGTGGAGCTCTGGTCTGGGTTGCTGGAAGAGGAGCGGGATTTCTGGAAATTCTGCCAGTATAAATTTTTTGAACAGTGGGACCGCATCCGGACATATGCCAAACAAAACGGCGTGCAGATCATCGGCGATATCCCGATCTACGTCGCGTTGGACAGCGCGGACGTGTGGGTCCATGGGGAGTTGTTCCAGTTGGATGAGCAGCGCAGGCCCACCTGCGTGGCCGGCGTTCCGCCGGATGCGTTTTCCGAGACGGGCCAGCTTTGGGGCAACCCACTCTATGACTGGGAAGAGATGGAGCGCACGGATTTTGCCTGGTGGAAAGCGCGCATGGCGCATTCCGCCCGTTTGTACGACGTGATCCGCATCGATCATTTCATCGGCACCGTGCGGTACTATGCCATCCCCTACGGGGCGACAACCGCTGCGGTGGGCGAGTGGCGGCAGGGGCCCGGCATGAAGCTTGTGAAGGCGATGGACTCCGCGGTCGGCAAGTCGAAGATCATTGCGGAAGACCTGGGGGCATTGGTCCCCGAGGTGCGCAAAGTGCTGAAACAGGCGGGATACCCCGGCATGAAAGTGATGCAGTTTGGGTTCGATTCGGATGCGCAAAACGAACACCTTCCGCACAATTATTCGCAGAACTTGGCCATTTACGGCGGCACGCATGACAATGAGACGCTGGTGGGACGTTATGTGGAGAACCTATCGAAGGATTCCCGCTATGCCATGCGCTATTTGCAGGTACATCGCCGCAAGGATATCCCCAAGGCGATGGTCGTGGCGGGCTATGCGAGCGTGGCCAATACGGTTCTCTATCAGATACAGGATCTTTTGTTCCTGCCGAACAGCGCGCGGATGAATTTCCCCTCCACGCTGGGGGGCAATTGGCGCTGGCGGTTGGTGGACGGCCAGTTGACCGTCGAGCTGGCGGACTGGCTGCGCGGGCTGACGGAGATTTATGGAAGATAACCAGGAGGATTTGAGGGATGAACACCTTTAAGTATGATATCTGTGAGGCGTTGGAGCTGGACTATGGAAAGACCATCCAAGAGGCCAGCACAGTGGAGCTGTACGACGCGGTTTCCAAAGCTATGATGAAGGCGGTCGCCGCCGATTGGAGGAAGCCTTATGAAGGCAAACAGGCGTGCTATTTTTCCGCAGAATTTCTGATTGGCCGCCTCATTTACAACAACCTGCTCAATTTGGGCTTGCTGGACCAGCTCGCGGAGCTGTTCAATGAGAATGGGATTGAGCTTTCAATCTTTGAGGACATCGAGGACCCGGCGTTGGGCAACGGTGGTTTGGGACGCTTGGCCGCCTGTTTCCTGGATTCAGCTGCCACACACAACATCCCGCTGAATGGCTACGGGATTCGCTACAAATACGGCCTGTTTAAGCAATATTTTGAGAACGGATTCCAGCGGGAGACGGCGGACGATTGGCAGCGGTTTGGCGACCCGTGGTCCATCCGGCGAGAGAGCGAAAAGGTGCTGGTCGAGTTTAAGAACCAGCAGGTATATGCGGTGCCGTACGATATGCCGGTCATTGGGTACGGCGGAAAGCGGATCAATACGCTGCGCCTCTGGCAGGCGGAACCCGTCAATGGATTCGATTTCCAGCTGTTTAACGAGCAGAAATACGACCGTGCGGTGCGGGAGCGCGACGAAGCAGAGGCGATTTCCAGCGTGCTGTATCCAAACGACGACACGGACAAAGGGAAGCGCCTGCGTTTGAAACAGCAATATTTCTTCTCCAGCGCATCCCTCCAGGATATCCTGCGCCAATACAAACAGAAGCATGGGAATGATTTCGCAGCGTTCCCGGAGGAATATGCCATCCAGTTGAACGACACCCATCCGGTGGTCTCTATCGCAGAGCTGGTGCGGCTCTTGGCGGAGGAGGGCGTCCCGTTTGGCCGCGCTTTGAAGATTGCGCGGCAGACCTTTGCCTATACCAACCACACCATCATGGCGGAGGCCCTGGAGAAGTGGGATGTGCGCCTGTTTAAGTCGGTGATCCCGCAGGTGTACCGCTATGTGGTGATGATCGATAAAGCCCTGCAAAAGGAGCTCGACGGCAAGGGGATTCAAGGGGAAGCCCAGGCGCCCTATCGGATCATCGACGGAGGGATGATCCACATGGCGCGGATGGCGATCTTTGCCACGCATTCCACCAACGGTGTGGCGAAAATCCACACGGAGATCCTCAAGAACACGGCGCTCAACGAATGGTACCGCTTGTATCCGGAGCGCTTCAACAATAAGACCAACGGCATTACCCAGCGCCGTTGGCTGGCCCTGTGCAACCAGGAGCTTTCCGGGTTTATCACCGGCAAAATCGGCAGCGGCTGGATTACGGATCTCACAAAGCTGAAGGGACTGGAAGCGTTCCAGGAGGATGCGGAGTTCTTGCGGCAATTTGCAGAGATCAAACAGATGAAAAAACAGGAGCTGGCGGCGTATGTGGAGAAGCACGACGGCGTCCGCCTGGACCCCAATTTCCTCTTCGATATTCAGGCAAAGCGCCTGCACGAATATAAGCGCCAGCTTTTGAATGCGTTTTCCATCTTGGACATCTATTTTGGCCTGAAGGATGGACGGATCAAAGATTTTTATCCGACGGTCTTCCTCTTTGGAGCAAAGGCAGCGCCGGGGTATTTCCGCGCCAAGGGCGTGATCAAATACATCAATGAGATCGCCAAGCTGGTCAACCAGGATGAAGAGACCAAAGACCGCTTGCAGGTGCTGTTTGTGGCCAATTACAATGTTTCCTATGCGGAGAAATTGGTCCCCGCGGCGGATGTCTCCGAACAGATTTCCACTGCCGGGACCGAGGCTTCCGGTACGGGCAATATGAAATTTATGCTCAATGGCGCCGTGACGCTCGGAACGTATGACGGCGCGAATGTGGAGATCGTTGAACAGGCGGGCAAGGAGAACAACTATATCTTTGGCGCCAGGGTGGAGGAGCTCGGGCAGATAGAAGCGGTTTATGATCCGAAAATGGTCTATGAGGCCTATCCGCGGATCCGCAGGGTAGTGGACACCCTCGTGGACGGGACCTTCAGCGACGGTGGGACTGGGATGTTCCAGGAGCTTTACGATTCCCTGCTCAAGGGCGCAAGCTGGCATAAGCCGGACAATTACTATCTCCTGCTCGATTTCCTGCCGTATTGCGACGCAAAACTCCAGGCCAATGCCGACTATCGGGACGACCGCATGGGTTTTACCCGCAAATGTTTGATCAACACCGCAAATGCGGGGAAATTCTCCAGCGACCGCACCATCCTGGAATATGCCAAAGAGATTTGGCAGGTGGGCGAGTGATGTCTTTGGACAGCAAGGATGTTTTTCCGGCAAAATCGGACGAGATCAAAAACCAGGAATTGTAAAAAGCGCTGGAATATGGTACAATAATACAACTAGACTGTATTACCGGTGCAACCCCTGTGTTGCACCGGTTGTACGAAGATAGGCAGGGTACCGCGCATGCTCATGGTGGGGATCGATCTGATTGAGATCAAGCGAATCAAAAAATCGATGCAAAATCCGCGTTTTTGTAAAAGGGTATTTGGACCCAGCGAATGGGCCTTTTTGCAGGAGCGCGGATTTTCCGCGCAAAGTGCGGCGGCCTCTTTCTGCGCAAAAGAGGCGTTTGCAAAGGCGCTGGGAACGGGAGTGCGCGGCTTTTCCCTTGCGGAAGTGGAGTTGCTGCGCGGAAGCTTGGGGGAACCGAGCCTGCATTTAAGCGGGGCAGCACGGCGCATTGCACAAGAACGCGGCCTTACGTTTTCGGTGAGCGTGACGCACACCAAGGAGTATGCGGCGGCCGTCGTGATTGGCCAGCGCCAAGAGGATTCCTGCTGTTCATAGAGCAAAAATGCTTCTATTGTGCCCGGAGCAGTCCGGATAAAAAGGAGAGGTACATAGATGAAGGTATTGAATGCGGAACAGACCCGCAATCTGGAAAAGAACGCCGTCCGGTCGGGAATCAGCTATTTGCAGTTGATGGAAAACGCAGGCGCGGCCGCCGCGCGCTTTATCAAGAAGCGTTTCCCGGTTGACCAGAAGCACATTGTGGTGCTTTGCGGAAAGGGGAACAACGGCGGGGACGGCTTTGTCGCTGCGCGCCATCTTGCGGAACTGGGGGCAAAGGTGATTGTAGTCCTCACCGAGGGACAGCCCGGCACCGAGATCGCACAGGAGATGTTTGAAAAGCTCTCTGGCACAACGGTCAAAACAGTGAATTATCTGGAAACTCCGGAGATCATTGCGCCGATGCTTTCTTCTGCGGACTATATTGTGGATGCAATCTATGGGATTGGCTTCCACGGTTCGGTTCCGGAATATTTGCATCCGCTGTTTATCGTGGTAAAGAGCTGCACGGCGACCGTGATCTCCCTGGATATTCCCAGCGGCGTGATCTGCGACACTGGCGGGATTGAGGGAAAATGCATCCGTGCAAATTACACGGTTTCGTTTACCACCTTAAAGAACGCGCACCTCTTACAGCCCGGAAAGACGTACTGCGGGCAAGTAGCCGTGGTCCCGGTGGGCATCACGGCTGCGATGGTCAACCGCCAGCCGACCACCTTGGAGGTGACGGAGCAGAATGTGGCGCGCGCCATGGTGAAGCCGCGCAAGCCGGAGAGCAACAAGGGCAGTTATGGCCGCCTGCTTTGTGTATGCGGCAGCGTGGGCATGGCCGGCGCAGCGGTTTTGAGCGCGAAGGCAGCCATCCGCTGTGGAGCTGGGTTGGTAAACGTCGCATTGCCGTCGGCGATTTATCCCATTGTGGCGTCCCAGGTGGTCGAACCGGTCTACACGCTCCTGAACCACTTGCCGAACGGTTCGCTCTCTGGGGAGAGTGAGCGCAACTTGCTGTCCTTCCTCTCGCGTTCGACGGCCTGCTTAATTGGCTGTGGACTGGGGAAATCCGCTGCTTCGGTGGCGCTGGTGACCAAGCTGCTGGCGACGGCAAAATGCCCCCTGGTGATCGACGCGGATGGCATAAATATCATCGCGGAGCATATAGATATTTTGAAAACAGCAAAGGGGCCGGTCATCATGACGCCGCATCCCGGCGAGATGGCGCGCCTTCTCAAGACCAATGTCGCGGATGTGCAGGCGCACCGCTTGGAATATGCGCGGAGCTTTGCGGCGGAACACAATGTAACCATGGTGCTCAAAGGCGCCGGGACCATTGCGGTTTCTCCGGAGGGAAAGGCGTTCCTCAATATCACAGGAAACCCCGGCATGGCAAAGGCGGGCAGCGGCGATGTGCTGGCTGGCATGATCGCTTCGTTTGTCGCCCAGGGGGTGCAGCCGTTGACAGCAGCTGCTGGCTGCGTATACCTGCATGGCATGGCCGGAGACCGCTGTGCGCAGCGGCTTTCCAAGTGCGCGATGCTCCCGTCGGACATGATTGGAAAGCTTCCGGAGCTGTTTTTAGAAATCGAACGATAGACCGGAGGGATGCCCATGCGCAGGGCAGCGCTGTTCCTACTCCCATTGCTCGCTTGTTTGCTGTCCGCTTGTACGGCTGCGGTCCAACCGCTGGAACCCGCGGACTTGGTGTTCCATTTTTCGTGTAAGGCGGAGATCACTTCGGGGGAAACGCAGGTTTCCTGTGAGGTGGACCGCACCGGGCCGGGAATCCTGCGCGTGTCCATTGTGGAACCGGACGATCTATCCGGCATGGATTACTATTGGAGCGGCGAGGGATTCAGCGTCGCCTATGCTGGGTTGGAGGCGCAGAGCGATGCTTGTACGCTTCCACAGAACAATTTTGCTTTAATTTTGCAGCAGACCTTGGATTACGCTTGCCGCCCGGATGTGCTGACCGCGGGGCAGGACGGCGTATTCAGCGGGAGCTTTGATGGATGTGACTTTTCTCTGACGGCAAACGCGGAGACGGGGCAGATCGAGTCGCTCTCCATCCCACAGAAGGAGTTTACAGCGCAGTTCCTTTACGACCCGCCAGCAGAACGGACGTTGCTTGTAAAATGAACATAGAAACATATGACCCGCTGTTCGGAGAAATCCGGGCAGCGGTTTTTGCTTTCGGCCGGCAGCTATTTTCTGCGTAAATCCCAAATTTGTTTTTGTGTCCATGGCCTTCCTCTCCTAATATTATGATAACGAGCTTGACAAGTTTTTTGGCAGAGATTTTTTGAATGCGAATAAACGTGGAACCCACTGTCAAAAATACGAATAAGCTCATGAGTGGTAATGATCCTTATATTTGGAGAGTGAAAAGCGTGAACATTAGAAGAGGCGATATTTATTATGCCGATTTGAGCCCTGTTGTCGGTTCGGAACAGGGTGGGGTGCGCCCGGTCCTAATTGTTCAAAACGATGTTGGAAACCGGTTTAGTCCGACCGTCATCGCGGCGGCCATCACCAGCCAGCGGGCAAAAGCAAACCTCCCCACGCATATTATGCTGCATTCGGAGGACACCGGGCTGGCGAAGGATTCGGTGGTCCTATTGGAGCAAGTGCGCACCATTGATAAGCATCGTTTGAAGGAGCGCATGGGACGCATCGACCGCCGTTCCATGGAACAGGTCGATCAGGCACTCAGCATCAGTTTTGGGCTGGGCGGCACCGAAACAGTTCGACGGGCTACATAGAATCTTGCGCATGGACGGCGCAAGGTAGCCCGATTAGAAAAATTTGAATCCATTCGATCGCGTATAATACCGGTACAAATATGGGAAAATAAAGGACATGCTACCGCTATTGCGAGTGGCGCCAAAAGAAGCAAGGTTCGGAAAAGAGCCGCAGAGATCGCGCTGCCAAATACTCGGCAACGCCATAAGAGAAGGGATGTGTTCCAAATGGCATTGACAGAAAAAGAACTTTCTGCCATTGAAGATCAGCTGAGCTGCGAAAAGTTGCTGATTGCGAAGTGCACGGCCTATGCACAGCAGTGCACAGACCCGGAACTCAAGCAAAAGTGCAATGCAATTGCAGGAAAGCACCAGACCCATTATGAAAAGCTCTTGAGCTTTTTGAACTAGGGAGGGATCGACGATGGCCATGCAGGAAAAAGAAGTATTCGACGATGTTTTGACATCGCAGAAGTTTATTACAGAAACGTACAACACGTACGCCAACGAATGTGCAACGCCGGATATCCGCGATGAATTCATGAACATCCTGAACGAAGAACACCAGATTCAGGCGGATGTGTTTGATGAGATGAAGAAGCGCGGTTGGTATCCGACGCCGCAGGCACAGCAGCAGAAAATTCAGCAGGCAAAGCAAAAATTTCAAAATGCAAATCCGCAGTCCTAAAAGATTGCAGCGGCAGGGCCGGTTCGAAGGGAGAACTTCGAGCCGGCCCTGCCCACGTTTCCGCCAAAGGAAATGGAAAAGCTCCCTCTGTTTTTGACAGAAATAGCAAAAACAAACCGCTATAATGAAAGAGCGCTGGAAATGACCGCCTTGGAAAGAAAAAAGGGGGGATGGGACACACGCAAACCGTTTATCTGGATGTATTGATTGGAGTAAACCTATTCATCAATTATTTTTTGCTGCTTGCGGTTGCACGCTTCTTACATATCCCGGCAAAGCGTGGACGGATGGTTGCAGGGGCTGTCTTGGGTGCCTTTTACGCTTTGAGCATCTTTCTGCCGGAGTTGCATCCGGTTCTATCCCTCCTCGTCAAACTGCTGATGTCCGCGACCATCGTTTGGCTGGCTTTCCCCATACAGAGCTGGAAAATGTTCCTGCGGGCATTGGCGGGATTTTATCTGACGAGCTTTGCATTCGCTGGTTTTATGCTCTGCCTCTGGTATTTTGTGGCGCCGCAAGGCCTTCTGATCAAAAATTCCGTTGTTTACTTTGATGTTTCTCCACTGTTTTTGCTCTGTGCAACCGTGGCCTGCTATTTCGCCATCCGGCTAGTCCAGCGGATCACTGGAAGGCAGCGCCCAGAGGCGCTGTTTTGCCCGATCACGATCCAACGAGGCGGGCAGGAAAGCCGCTGCACCGCAAAAGTGGACACGGGAAATACCCTGACCGAACCGTTTTCCGGCTTTCCGGTGGTCGTGGTGCAGGAAGAGGCGGTCCAGGCGGTGGTTCCTCAGCAGCAGGAACAGACAGCTTTCCGCCTGGTGCCCTATGGAGCGGTCGGGGGTGGGGGCGTCCTTTCCGCATTCCGGCCGGAAAAGCTGGTGATCTCCGCAGGCAAACGGGTTATAGAGACGAGAGACGTATATATCGCGGTGAGCCAAGAGCCGCTTTCCAATGGGGAGTTCCAGGCGTTGCTTCATCCGGACCTATTGTCCTGAATCCTCCTTTTGTCTAAATTTGGCCGTGGACAAAAGGATGCAGTGTTCTATGCCGAACGGCAGCGGCAAAAGGGGAGTATGTGTTTCTAAAAAAAGCAGGCAACCTGATCCAATGGTTGCGCGAAAAAGGGTCGTTCTGGTTGCTCCGATTCCGCGTGCGGGGGGAAATCCACTATATCAACGGGCCGGAGACTTTACCGCCGCCCCTCACGGCGGAGCAGGAAGCGGCCGTGATGGAAAACATCCTTGCAGGGAAGAAAAATGCCCGTGAACCGCTGATTACCCACAACCTGCGCCTGGTGGTATATATTGCAAAGAAGTTCGAATCCAGCACGGCAAATGTGGAGGATCTGATTTCCATCGGGACCATCGGCCTCATCAAAGCGGTGAATACCTTTTGCCCGGAGCGCAAGATCAAGCTGGCGACGTATGCATCCCGTTGCATTGAAAATGAGATTTTGATGTATCTACGCAAAAGTTCCCAGCAGAAAAATGAGATTTCGATCGACGATCCGCTGAATGTGGACTGGGATGGCAATGAGCTGCTTCTCTCCGATATTTTGGGCAGCGAACAGGATACCGTGAACCATGGGCTGGAGCAGGAGGTGGAGCGCGATCTGCTGCTGAATGCGGTGGATCATCTGGCGCCGCGCGAAAAAAAGATCATGCAGCTCCGGTTCGGGCTAAACCACACCAAGGAGCACACCCAGAAAGAGGTAGCCGATAGCTTGGGAATCTCACAGTCCTACATCTCGCGGTTGGAAAAACGCATCATCGAACGGCTGCGCAAAGACCTGGAACGGGTCAGCTGACAAAAAATAGGTACATAAAAACCACTCGCACCACATGAAAAATGGGTGCGAGTGGTTTTTATTTCATACCATCAATAGATTTCCCAGTATGCAGCGCTGTAGGGAGGAAGCTTGCTGCCGCCGCCGAAGTCGTGTGTTTGGCCGGTCAGCAGATCGCGGGCCCGGCCTGCGTTGGCATTGAAGTGTGCATCATAGGCCTCTCCGTCCGCATTGACCGCCACCAGCACACGCTGTCCCTCAAAGGAACGCTCAAAGATGAACTGCTTATTGGTCAGCATCAGAGATTTGAAATCGCCATAGCAAAGCGCTTTGCTTTCCTTATGCGCTTTTGCGCATGTGGCGATCCATTCGGTTAGTGCATTGCACTGCGGCGCTTCAAAGCAGGGGCGGAGGGAGTCGTCGCTGCCATGCTCTTTTTTTCCTTCAGCGCCCCATTCGCTGCCGTAGTAGATGCAGGGGATACCGGGCATGCCGAAGAGCAGCGCGTAAATGAGGGGAAGATGCTTTTCGTTGTTCAGGTTGCTTGCGATGCGGACGACGTCGTGGTTATCCACAAAGTTGAGCAAATGCTTTCCCTTGTAGAGCGTCCAGTTTTCCGGGCCGAATTGGCGCAGAAGGGAATGGCCGATCTCGAACAGGTTCATGGAATTTAAGCTCGAATAGAGCCCTTTATAGCATTCATAGTTTGTTGCGCTATGCAACATCTGGTCGTTCATAATCTGGTTGTAATCCCCGCCGAGAATTTCGCCAACCAGGAAGAAATCTGGCTTTAAGGTGTCGCAGAAGCTGCGCAGGCGGCGGAGAAAGTCGCGGTCCACGCAGTAGGCCACGTCCAACCGCAGGCCGTCGATGTCGAATTCTTCGACCCAGCTGCGAATACAGGAGAAGAGATGCTCAATCACCGCTTCATTGCGCAGATTCAATTTCACTAGCTCATAGTGGCCTTCCCAGCCCTCATACCAGAGGCCATCGTTATAACCGTCGTTCCCACCAAAGTTGATATGGAACCAATCCTTATAGGGGGAGTTTTCCCGATTCTTTAATACATCTTGGAAAGCCCAGAAACCACGCCCCACATGGTTGAATACGCCGTCGATGACCACCTTGATTCCGTTTTGGTGGAGCGCCTTGCTCACGGACGCAAAATCCTCGTTGGTACCGAGGCGGCAGTCGATTTTGCGGTAATCGCGCGTATCATAGCCGTGCGCATCGGATTCAAAAATCGGAGAGAAATATATGGCATTTGCACCGCAGTCCAAAATATGAGGAATCCAGTCCTGCACTTTTTGAATGCGCGGTGTGAGGATCCCGTCGTTTTGTTTTGGCGCCCCGCAGAAACCAAGGGGATAGATTTGATAGAAAACACTTTCGTAAGCCCACATCTGAAAAAACTCCAATCTCCGCTGAGTAAGAATAAAATAAATAAGAAAAGGAAGAAGAGAGCCCGTTTTCAGCGGCAAACAAAGCTCATATTGCACAATAAAGTAGAAAATATTTTGAATTGAACTGTCATTATTATACAATAAAATGAAACAAATGTCACGCAAAATTTCGAAAATTTTTGTAGCAAAACGAATGAACCCCCTTCCGTTTCAAACCTGGAAGGGGGTTTATTCAATCCTTTGTTTCGGAACATAGACCCGGCAAAATGGAGTATGCCTCAACAAGCCGCGCGTATGTATAGTGGCGGCAATTCGCCGGGCTGGTGGATGGAAGTGAAACCGCGGGAAGCCTGGTAGAAGGCAGGCACAGACGTTTATAGAGAGCGGCGGCCTTTGTCCCCGTTGTACAGATGGTGTGGATATGGGTCTCCTGTAGGAGTGAGGATAAGTCGTTCGCAACCGGCTGCCGGATGCTTCCGTCGTCCGCTCCTTCTATGGCACAGCTCCGCAGAACATCCCACAGAGCAATGTGGTTGCGCAAGCAGAATGCTGCTTTCTCTTCCTTAGAGACGGGGAGAGCTTGCTGAAATACATCGGCGAGCACGCGCCAAAAGCGATTTTGCGGATGGGAATAGTAGAAGCCAATGGCACGGCTTTTTGGGGAGGGCATGGTGCCAAGGATTAGCACACGCGACTCCCCGTCATACAAGGGCTCCAATGTATGTGTAACGTATTCGGCCACGGCGTTTATCCCTCCGTTCCCTTCCGAGAGAATGCCAGCTGTTTTGCCAAAGGAAGAAGGGATTCCAACCGGTTTTCGCAGCGGTTTTCCAAGACCGAATCCAGTAATTCCTGCAACAAGCGGCCCACCTCCGGTCCCTCTGGAACGCCTATTTGGAGCAAGTCCTTTCCGTGGATTGCAAGGTCCTTCAATTGAAAACAGGATTGCTCTGCGAGAATGTGATCGAGAACGGCAGCTTCCCGGTCGATCATATCCATGCGGAGGGCTGCGGCGGGGGAGTGTGCAGCTGTATCCGCGCGGTTGACCGCGAGCAGCATACGAAACAGCGGTTCACCAAGCCGGTTTAGCCAGCGTTTGACGCGGACCTCCTCGTCGGTGATCGATACATCGTGGTACTTGACCAGGGTTGCTACGGTGCGGATGGTTTCTTTGCTGAATCGCAGACGTGTCAATACGGTTTTTGCGATTTCTGCCCCGAGGTTCTGGTGCCCATAAAAATGGCCGATCCCTTTGGCATCCATGGAAAAACATCGCGGCTTTCCGATATCATGAAACAGGATGGCGAGGCGCAACTCCAGCCTTGGCGCAATGGCGGAGATTGCATGAAGCGTATGCTCCCATACATCATATATGTGATATGGGCTGTGTTGTTCCAATCCGACCATGGGGGTAATTTCCGGAAGAAAGACGGCAATGACACTTTGGTACTTCCGCAAAATGCGCTCTGCGTCCTTGCCGCACAGCAGCTTGCCAAATTCAACTTGAATCCGTTCTTCGGAGATCTGATGCAGCAAGTTTTTTTGCTGGAACATTGCATAGGCCGTCTTCTTTTCGATGGTGAATCCCAAGGTAGAAGCAAAACGAAGCCCGCGGAGAATCCGCAGGGCGTCCTCCTGAAAACGCTGTTCCGGGATTCCGACACAGCGCAGAGTGCGGCTGTGCAAGTCGTGTAATCCGTTGTAGGGGTCCACAAGCCCTTTGCTGGGATGGTAGGCGATTGCATTTACCGTAAAGTCGCGGCGTGCCAAATCGTCCACCAAATTGCGGGAGAAGGTGACGGAGTCCGGATGCCGTCCATCGGAGTAGGTGCCGTCCACACGGTAGGTGGTGATCTCTACGGGCATACCGTCCGCGACTACGGTGACGGTCCCGTGCTGTAGGCCGGTGGCAAGGACCTGGTAGCCGGGCAGAGCTCGTATGGTTTCCTCCGGAAGGGCAGAGCAAGTGAGATCCCAGTCGTTTGGGGAAAGCCCCAGAAGGCTATCCCGTATACATCCGCCAACGGCATAGGCCTCATATCCTTGCCTTTGCAGCAATTCCATCAGGCGCAGCACCTGCTTCGGTGGATGGATGGGAGGGGAATCGTTCTTTTTTCGGGATGCGCAGCGCCTGGACGATGGCATATGGTTCACCTCTTTTCGTATTTTATTATAACTGAAAATTTACCAAAGGGATAGCCCTTCGCGGCACAAGGACAAAATTTTGTCGGTCTCTTAGGGAGAAAGATCCCTTTGGACGCGGTTATGTGATGCCTCCTGCCGTTACATTCCTAGCGCAATAGATGAAGAGGGAAATCGGCCAAGCTGCAATGAACGAAAATCAGCAAATGGAAACACAAGAGAAACAAAAAACAGCGCGGAGAAGCTTCCGCGCTGTTTATCTGCTGTTGGGAAAAGCTTATTTAATCATGTTGGCAACTTCGTCTGCAAAATTGTCCTCGCGCTTCTCAAGGCCTTCGCCCTTCTCAAAGCGGACAAATGCAACGATCTTGATGTCGCCGCCAAGCTCTTTTGCCGTGTTTGCAGTATACTGCTGAACGGACAGATCGCCGTCCTTCACATATGCCTGGTCGACCAAGCAAACTTCCTTGAAGAATTTGCCGAGTCTGCCAACAACGATCTTCTCAGCGATATTGGCCGGCTTGCCGGACTCAATCACCTGCTCGGTGAGAATTTTCTTTTCATGCTCCACAACGTCAGCCGGGACGGAAGCCTCGTCCAAATAGGACGGGTTGATTGCAGCAACCTGCATAGCGATGTTCTTTGCATACTCCTCGAAGCCCTCTTTTGCAGCAACTTCCGGAGAAGTCTCAAACTTCACCAAAACACCGATTCTGCCGCCGCCATGGATATAGGAAACAACCGTACCCTCATAGCGCTGGAAACGGCGGATCTTGATATTCTCGCCGATGGTCAGGATCTTTTCCTTCAGCAATGCATCGACGGTCATGTCGGTGCCTGCCGCCTTGCAAGCCAGAAGTGCTTCCACATCTGCCGGATTCTCGGAGATAACCGTATCCGCACAGGTCTTTACAAAGTTCTGGAAATCCGCATTCTTCGCAACAAAGTCGGTTTCCGCGTTTACTTCGATGGCAACGCCAACATTCTTCGCCTCATTGGTGCATGCAAACGCAACGCCCTCTGCGGCAATACGGCCAGCCTTCTTTGTAGCAGCGGCAAGGCCCTTTTCTCTCAGGAAATCGATAGCGGCGTCCATATCGCCGTTTGCTTCAGTCAGTGCCTTCTTGCAGTCCATCATTCCGCAGCCGGTCTTCTCACGAAGTGCTGCAACGTCTTTTGCTGTAAAAGCAGCCATTGATTGATCCCTCCGTTTTTTAAGTGCGCCGGAAAGTGGTCTCCCCGGCGCTATTTGATCAAAATTCTTTTCAAATAGATAGGGAACCCCCCATCCAATTAGCCTGCGACCTCGTCCGTCTCATTTTCCTTTTCCTGCGCTTCAGCAGAACCCATCTGGCCTTCTCTGCCTTCGATGATCGCGTTGGCCATTGTTGCGGAGATCAGCTTAACCGCACGGATTGCGTCGTCGTTGCCCGGAATGACATAGTCGATTTCGTCCGGATCGCAGTTGGTATCAACAATTGCAACAATCGGAATGCCGAGCTTCTTTGCCTCTGCAACCGCAATTCTCTCCTTGCGCGGGTCCACAATGAACAATGCGCCGGGGAGCTGCTTCATATCTTTAATGCCGCCCATGAATTTTTCCAGCTTTTGAATTTCGAGCTGGAGCTTCGTGACTTCCTTCTTCGGGAGCAGATCAAACGTGCCGTCCGCTT
The DNA here is from genome assembly GCF_015558525.1 of Anaeromassilibacillus sp. D41t1_190614_C2. Classification (NCBI taxonomy): domain Bacteria; kingdom Bacillati; phylum Bacillota; class Clostridia; order Eubacteriales; family Acutalibacteraceae; genus Anaeromassilibacillus; species Anaeromassilibacillus sp. D41t1_190614_C2. The sequence goes on from NZ_JADMOD010000003.1 coordinate 172,429, forward strand.
CCATCGCCTTGAGCTGGTTCAAACGGTCAATTCTGCGGCGAATAGTGCGGAAGTTGGTGAGCATACCGCCCAGCCATCTTGCATTTACAAAGTAAGCGCCAGCGCGTTCGGCTTCATCACGGACCGATTCCTGCGCCTGCTTCTTGGTGCCGACGAACAGGACGGACTTGCCTTCCATCGAAAGATCACGGACGAAATTGTACGCTTCTTCAAGCTTCTTAACGGTCTTCTGCAGGTCGATGATGTAGATGCCGTTGCGCTCGGTGAAGATGTAGGGAGCCATTTTCGGGTTCCATCTTCTGGTCTGGTGGCCGAAATGTACACCGGCCTCCAAAAGCTGTTTCATAGATACGACTGCCATAATAAAATCCTCCTTGGTTTTTCCGCCGCCGCGCTCTGTTTTGGACGCAGAACTTCAAGGAATCCCTTTCGAAGCACCGGTTCGTCCAGCGCTGGCGTGTGTTTTGCGCGCATTATTATACCACAATCCAACAGGGATTGCAATATTTTTTCGGAAGATCACAGATTCGCTCAGCTTCCGAAGAGATGCGGCTTCTTTTTTACGCGGTAAAAATCATTATAACATACCAGAATCGTTTCGTCACCAATTACTTCAATATCCTGCCATTTGATAATAATATCATCCTCACGGCCGAGCAGGCCAAAAAAGCGCAGCCGGCCATAGATGACCAAAGAGAGGACCCGCGCGGTAACGGTGTCGATCTCCACATCGCACACATACCCAATACGTGTGCCGTCTTTGGTGTTGATAACCTCTTTGTGCCGCATGTCCGCGATTCTGCAATTCATGGAACACTCCTCCTGCTCTACTGATCGTAGTATATCTATGCGGAGAGAATGCCGAACATGCGAGAGGTGTATGCAAACTTCTGGGAAGGTTGCTTTTTATGGATTTGTATAAAATTCCCTGGAAATACATTGATTCTTTTTATGCGCAATGATACAATATAAATAAACGGCGGCAGAATTTATAGACAGCCAAAAAAAGGAGGAATTTGGATGAATATCTGGCATGACATTTCCCCAAAACGAATCAAGACGGACGATTTTTGTGCAGTTATTGAAATAACTAAGGGAAGCAAAGCAAAATATGAGCTGGATAAGGAGACCGGTTTGCTGTTTTTGGACCGCATTTTGTATACATCCACGCACTATCCGGCCAATTACGGTTTTATCCCGCGCACCTATGCGGAAGATCACGATCCGCTCGACGTCCTCGTGCTTTGTTCCGAGAATATCCATCCGCTTTCCCTGGTGCGGTGTTACCCAATTGGTGTCATCAGCATGGAGGACAACGGTAGTAAAGATGAAAAAATTATTGCCATCCCATTCAATGACCCAACCTACAACGGTTATAAGGACATCAGCGAATTGCCTGCGCATATTTTCGACGAGATGTCCCACTTTTTCTCAGTCTATAAGGCGTTGGAGGGAAAGACGACCGCGATTGACAATGTTTTCGGCGTAGAGCGTGCGAAGGAGATCATACAAGAAAGCATTGAAAGTTATCTGGAGAACTATTGCCGTTGAGCATCAAACGGTGGGCGAGCGCTCGTTGAAAAATTTTTTCATTTGGATTTAAGCAAGGGAAAGCCGCGCGGGGCGCGGCTTTCCCTTGCTATTAGGCGGTGGAAACATGCTGTTCCACCGCCTTTTTCCTTTTTTACTGGTGCATGTTCCTATCCGATCATGGCAATAATGAATGCGAAAGCCGGATGGGAGGAATGCGCTGTGTACAATAAGGTGGATATCTGCGGGGTGAATACCGCAAAGCTCAAAGTTTTGACCGAAAAAGAAAAGACGGAATTGCTGCGCCGTGTCAGGGAAGGGGACAAGCAGGCGCGCGAAGAGCTAATCAATGGGAATTTGCGCTTGGTGCTCAGTGTCATCCAGCGTTTTACAAACCGCGGGGAGAATTTGGACGACCTCTTCCAGGTGGGCTGTATCGGACTCATCAAGGCGATCGATCACTTTGATATGAACCAGGGCGTACGGTTTTCTACTTACGGCGTTCCGATGATCATCGGGGAGATCCGCAGATACCTGCGGGACAACAACAGCATCCGTGTCAGCCGGTCCCTACGCGACACGGCGTATAAGGCGATGCAGGTCAAAGAAAAAATGACCGCGAAAAACAACAAGGAGCCGACCATCGAGGAAATCGCCGAGGAGCTGGATCTCCCAAGGGAGGATGTGGTCCTTGCGCTGGAGTCCATCGTGGAGCCGGTTTCCCTGTACGAGCCGGTTTTTTCCGATGGAGGGGACACCATCTATGTGATGGATCAGGTGGGGGACAACAACGACGACAATAACTGGCTGGATGAAATTGCCCTGAAAGAGGCGATCAGCGACCTGAGCGACCGGGAAAAACGCATTTTATCCATGCGGTTTTTCCAGGGGAAGACCCAGATGGAGGTCGCTTCGGAGATCGGCATCAGCCAGGCGCAGGTATCGCGTCTGGAAAAAGGAGCGCTCGGAAAAATCAAACGGGATATTTGACCGGAAAACAAAAGAGGTTCCGCAGTCCGAACCAAAAGGATCGTCCTGCGGAACCCCAAAGATGAAACATTATAGAAATAGAATGGAAAAATCGAGCACTTTTCAGCCCATCTGCTTTTCGATCGACTCCAGCGCCTGTTCAAAGTCGGCGGCTGTCACCAACATGGAGATTTCCACATCGGAAGTGCTGATGAGGCGAATGTCGGTATTTACCTCTGCGGCCGCTTGTAACACCTTTGCAGCTACGCCGGGCGTGTTCTTCATGCGTTCATCGTGTACTGCGATTTTATAATTGCCGCTGCTGACGATGGTTTTGATATCGTGGTTGTCATACAGGGCGGAGGTGAACTTTAAGATTTTGCCGAGATCCTCGTCGTCGATGGTGAAGGAAATGGTCGTATACGCTCCATGGGAGGGGGCGAGGGAGATCATATCCACATTCACACCCAGGTCGGAAATCTTCTGAAAGATCTTGGCGATGGAATTGAGCGCCACAGGGCAATTTTGCAGGTTGACCAGTGTGATGTCACTGAGGGTTGTAATAACCGTTTGTTCCATGATCGTATCCCCCTTTACTTTAATAGGTCGGACATATCATACAGTCCGGCAGGTTGCTTTGCCAGAAATACCGCTGCGTTGATCGAGCCGTTGGCAAAAATCTCTTTTGACTGTGCGGAATGGGAAAGGGTGATGACCTCATGCGGCCCGGCGAAAATCACTTCGTGCTCGCCGACGATGGTACCGCCGCGCACGGAATGCATCCCGATTTCATTCTTATCGCGCTTTTTGCGCTGGGAATGGCGGTCGTACATATACGTCATCTGGCGGTCTTCGACGGAAGAAATCGCGTCTGCGATCATGAGCGCGGTCCCGCTGGGGGCGTCAATTTTCTGGTTGTGATGCTTTTCGATAATCTCAATGTCAAAATCTTCGCCCAAAACCTGTGCCGCTTTCTTGGAGAGTCCAATCAGCAGGTTGATCCCCAAGCTCATATTGCCGGAATAAAACACCGGAATCTTGTGCGAGGCCTGCTTTAGCGCATTGACCTGATCGTGGTTATATCCCGTGGTACAGAGCACCAGGGGAAGCTTATGTTCTAAACCAAACTGCAATAGGGGAGAGAGCAGCGCCGGATGGGAGAAATCAATCACAACGTCCGCTTCCTCTTGCACCTCGGAAGGGGAGGCATAGACGGGAAAATCCCCAAAGGGATCGGTGTGAATGTCAATTCCAGCGACAATTTTGCAGTCTTCCCGTTCTTTCACACATGCGGCGATGACACGGCCCATTTTGCCGTTGCATCCGCAGAGAAGAATCCTTGTCATTTTACGTCCTCCGAATGGTAATGGTTTCTTAGATCAACTGATACTTTTTGAGAACTTCACGGAGCTGATTGAGCGCCGCCTCGCTCATGGTGGTCAGAGGCAAACGGCAGTCGCCCACATCAAAGCCCATCTCGTTCATAGCGGCTTTGACCGGGATCGGGTTAACGTCCATGAAGAGCGCGTTCATCAATTCCACATATTTGAGCGTCAGCTCGCGGCTCTTCGCCGCATCTCCGGAAAGGAACGATGCACAGAGGTCGTGCATCTCCTGCGGCAAAACATTGGCAAACACGGAGATCACACCTTTACCGCCCAATGCGAGCATCGGGAGGGTCTGATCATCGTTGCCGGAATAGACATAGAAATCGTCCCCGCAGAGCGCGATCGTCTTGGCCACCGAAGAAATGTCCCCGTTGGCCTCTTTGACCGCATTCAGATTTGGATGTTTGGAGAGTTCCAAATACGTCTCCGGTTTGATATTGCATCCGGTGCGGGAGGGCACGTTGTACACGATGATCGGCAGGTTCACACGGTCTGCGATGTATGTATAATGGCGAACGAGACCCGCCTGGGAAGTCTTGTTGTAATAGGGGGTTACCGAGAGAAGAGCGTCCGCGCCCATACGCTCCGCCTCCTGGGAGAGCTGTACGGCATAGGCGGTATCGTTGCTGCCCGTGCTGGCGATGACTGGGACGCGCTTATTTACCTTTTGGATCACGTATTCCAGCGCTTTGCAGTGTTCCTCGTGGTTCAGGACAGGGGATTCGCCGGTCGTTGCGCAGGCGATGATGGCGTCGGTGCCGTGGCTAATCTGGAATTCGATCAGCTCCCCAAATTTTTCATAATTGATGGAGCCGTCCTTGTGCATGGGCGTGACCAGCGCCACGCCGGAACCGGTATAGACGAGTTTCTTCATAATAGGGCCTCCAATTCATGATTCAGAAATGGGAATTACATGTATCGGTGTTCCTTTGGATCAGTCCAAATATCCCTTTGCGCAGAGCAGCTCCGCCATCAGGACCGCGCCGCCCGCCGCGCCGCGCAGGGTATTGTGGGAGAGACAGACAAACTTGATGTCATACTGCGTATCCGGACGCAGACGGCCGATGGAGACCGCCATGCCGTTCTCCAGGTTGCGGTCCAGGCGGGACTGCGGGCGGTCGTCCTCGCGGAAGTAGTGCAGGAACTGCTTGGGTGCGCTCGGCAGCTGGAGCTCCTGGGGAACGCCCTTGTACGTTTCCCAACGATGGATGATTTCCTCGAGTTCGATCTTCTTCTCATAGGAGACAAACACCGCTGCGGTGTGGCCGTCGGAGACCGGTACGCGCAGGCACTGCGAGGTGATGCACGGGGAGGTGGCGTTTACGATCTTGCCGTCCTCCACATGGCCCCAGATCTTGAGGGGTTCCTGCTCGGACTTTTCCTCTTCGCCGCCGATGTAGGGGATGACATTGTCGAGGCTTTCCGGCCAGGTCTTGAAGGTTTTTCCAGCGCCGGAGATGGCCTGGTAGGTGCAGGCGAGCACATTTGTAACGTTGAGGTCCATCAGCGGATGGATTGCCGGGACATAGCTCTGTAATGAGCAGTTGGATTTGACGGAAATAAAGCCGCGCTTCGTTCCAAGGCGCTTGCGCTGCGCGTCGATCACAGCGGCGTGGTCCGCATTGATCTCCGGGATGATCATCGGGACGTCCGGCGTCCCGCGGTTCGCGCTGTTGTTGGACATGACCGGGCATTCCGCCTTTGCATACGCCTCTTCCAGCGCTTTGATTTCGTCTTTCTTCATGTTGACTGCGCAGAAGACAAAGTCCACCATCGAAGCGATCTTCTCCACGTCGGCAGTGGCGTCGAAGATAACCATGTTTTTCATGGATTCCGGCATGGGCGTGCTCATGGCCCAGCGGTCTCCCACAGCCTCCTCATAGGTTTTGCCGGCGGACCGGCCGCTCGCAGCGAGCGCTTTGACGTGAAACCAGGGATGATTTTCCAAGAGCGTTGCAAACCGTTGGCCTACCATGCCGGTTGCTCCGATGATTCCAACCTGATATGTTTTCATGACACATTTCCTCCTATATGATGATATGGGAATAACGAAAGAGAAAGAACCTGACAGGGAGAAAAGACAGAATGGAGAGAATCGGAATGAAACAGATTTCTGTCTTCATAAGCCTGAAACAAGAATCTTTCTTTCCAAAACCGGCTTGGATATGCATCCAAACCTGTGGAAAGTTCTACATTTTTCAGAAGATGCTCCAAAGAGAGGCGGCTCCTGCAAAATACAATAAAAAAACCGGTTGAAAACCGGTCATCAAATCAATATAATAGAACTTGCTCGGTATTCCCAATGGGACATACTGCCGATAGCGCTCCACCATAAATCTTATGATGACAGTTGCAGCGTTTTTCACTGCTGCCCCCAGAAGAACGCCGGCCAAACGCCGTTCTCCTTCGGCGGTTTTCCCTTTCGCAGGCGTTCCCGGGTTTTGGCCCCCTCCCGCGTGCTACTCTTTAAAACCGCACCTCTATCTTCCTTACTATTCAAGTTATCACCATCATACCATGCACGTTCAGGGTTGTCAATTTATTCTTTGTTAAAGTTTTTCCCTCTTCTTTGTACGATTTACAGGAAAGAGAATTTATAAATTTTAGGAGCATTCAAAATGGAAGAGACAAAACGCAATTGGAGTACCCACGATTTTTACTATGACCTGCCCAAGGAGCTGATCGCCCAGACCCCGCTGGAGCCGAGGGATTCTTCGCGGCTGCTTGTCTTACATAAAGAGACGGGAGAGATGGAGCACCGGCATTTTTACGATGTAATCGATTATTTGAACCCTGGGGATTGCCTGGTTTTGAACGACTCCCGCGTCCTTCCGGCACGGCTTTATGGGATCAAAGATGGGACAGGCGCCAAGGTGGAATTCCTTCTGCTGACCCATCGGGAAGGGGATACCTGGGAGGTACTCACCGGGCCCGGAAAGCGCGCAAAGCCGGGCACGCATTTTACATTCGGCGACGGCCTCCTACGCGCGGACGTACTGGACGTCGTGGAGGGCGGCAACCGGATTGTAGAATTCCACTATGAGGGGAATTTCTATGCGATTCTGGATCAAATTGGACAGATGCCGCTGCCGCATTACATCACAGAAGACCTCAAGGATAAGGAACGCTACCAGAATGTTTATTCAAAGGAAGTGGGTTCGGCCGCCGCGCCAACGGCAGGGCTTCACTTTACGCCCGAGCTTTTGGAGCGCATCCGGCAAAAGGGGATCAAAACCGCTTTTGTAACCCTCCATGTGGGCTTAGGGACGTTCCGCCCGGTGACGGTCGAGAATGTTTCCGACCACAAGATGCATTCCGAACACTATGCGATGAACAAAGAGACGGCAGACCTCATCAATGAGACCAAACGCAACGGCGGACGCGTCATTGCAGTGGGGACAACCAGCTGCCGCACGCTGGAATCCATTGCCTTGAAGGAGGGCTGCATCCGCGAGAGCGCTGGATGGACCGATATCTTTATCTACCCCGGCTTCCAATTCCGGGTGCTGGACGGGCTGATTACCAATTTCCATTTGCCGGAGAGCACGCTGATCATGCTGGTTTCCGCTTTGGCCGGATACGACAATATTATGCGCGCCTATCGCACAGCGGTACAGGAGAAATACCGGTTTTTCAGCTTTGGAGATGCCATGTTGATCGACTGAACAGCTCCTGCGCAGAAGAAACTCTGTGAAGCGGGAACCCCAAAATAGCATTCCATAGATCTTGCATTTAAATAGGCGGATACAAATAAAGAAGGGAGTGGCCCCCTTTCTTCGATAGGGGTTACTCCCTGCTTTTTTGGCGTTATTATGAGGTTATCTGGTGGGATTGGTTGTATGTTTATGGGCAGCTCTATGGCGGCAGAACCACTGAATCAACACGGTCGCGCCGCGTTCAATCAAGAAGCTGAGCAGGGCAAAACCGGCAAACAGGAGTAAGGTCTCTGTGGTGGGAAGGGAGACCTGGAGAAGCTTGTGGAACAGGAGAACCGCTGCATAAAATCCAACCGTCATAGTGGAGCAAAGGAACACCCGCAGCTTGTTCAAAGGCCAACTCGCCTTGAATACCGCCTGGATTCCAACGGTTCCGACTAGCAAATAAAGGAGTATACTGGACTGTTCCACAGAAATTTGCAACAGCGGCGATACTCCGAGAAAAACAAGGAAACAAACCAAAATTGAGATCGCATTTGGCAAGGCGCGCGCCATGACGGAGGGCAGGAACCGTCCGGATACTTTCCTGCTGTCCGGTTCAAAGGACATAAAGAAGGACGGATAGCCTTCAATAACCAAGTCGATCAGCGTGATTTGGATCGGGACAAAGGGGAACGGGATGTTTAGCAGGAGGCACACGATGGAGAGCAAAACGGAATAGATCGTTTTGACAAAGAATATCCCCGCCACCCGCGTGATGTTGTTGACCACCCGCCTGCCTTCGCTCAAAACAGAGGGGAGGGAGGAAAAATCGGAATTCAACAAAACCACTTGCGATACCTGCCGGGCGGCGTCGCTGCCCTCCGCAATGGCAATGCTGCAATCGGCCTCCCGCAGGGCGAGAAGGTCGTTTACCCCATCGCCGGTCATGGCTACCGAATGCCCGTGCTTTTGTAGGGACTGTACGATTTGCTTCTTTTGCAGGGGGGAAACACGCCCAAAAATCGAATACTCCTGGACCGCTTTTTCCAGATCGGCCTCTTCTGTTACACTGCTCATGTCGATAAAACGGCCGGCGTCGGGAAACCCTGCCTTCGCCGCTAAAGCGGATACAGTTACCGGGTTATCTCCCGAGATGAGCTTTAAGTCCACACCCTCCTGTTGGAAGTAGGCCAGGGTTTCTGCGGCATTGGGGCGGATGGGGTCGGAGATCACGATGGACGCAAGCACGTGTATTTCCGGCAGCGGCTTGTCCGGCGAAACGGGTTCCGGCGTAATCCCGGCTAAGAGGATACGTTTCCCCGCGTTGAGCTCCTTTTCGAAATGGTCCCCCAGCTCAGGACCAGCTAGGCGCTCCGGAGCGCCGATGATAAAGGTGAACTCCTCGAATGCAATCGCGCTCCATTTCCGATCGGAAGAAAATGGAATCTTTTGTACGGGCGCAAAGCTTTCCTTTTGTGCGAAATGCGCTTGCAGGGCCTGGAACGTCGCGTTGTTGTCATCTGTATAGTGGAGAAAGGAGCCGATGATTTCATCAAATGGCATCGAACGCCCAATATCGGTCAACTCCACCTCTTCTACCTGCATTTTGCCCTCGGTCAGCGTACCGGTTTTGTCCAGGCATAAAGTGTCCACATGCGCCAACGTCTCCAGGGCAAACAGCTCCTGCACCAACACTTTCTTTTTGGAAAGCGCAATGATCCCCACAGCGAGGCTGATGCTGATGAGCAGCACCAGGCCCTTTGGCAGCATACCGAGAAGCCCAGCGGCAGTCGACACAACCGCATGGTTGATCGGGTCACCGCGCAAATAGAATGCCTCGAGGAACAGGAGAATCCCCAAAGGCGGAATCAAGTAGCCTGTGAACCGGGTGACCTTACGCATGGAAGAAAGCAGTTCGGAATGTACGCCACGCAGCTTTTTGGCCTCATGTGCAATCTTGGAAGCGTAATTTTCCATCCCCACATGTTCCACGCAGGCACGGCATTTTCCGCTGATAATGAAACTTCCGGATAAAAGATGGTCTCCGGCAGCTTTCCGTATGGGATCGGATTCGCCGGTTAAGAGGGATTCATTCACTTCGACCGCCCCGGACAGGATTACAGAATCGGAGCAAACCTGGTTCCCTCCGCTCAATTCCATGACGTCTTCCTCGACCAGCTCATACACCGGGATTTCCGAAAGCTTCCCATCCCGGACCACCTTTGCCATCGGCATGGATAAGAGAGAGAGCTTGTCCACGAGCTTTTTTGCGTGGATTTCCTGCACAATGCCAATCAGCGTATTGAGGGCAATGATCAGAATAAAGAGCATATTGGACCACGCGCCGACAAGCGCCAGGGCAACGGCGATCAGCACGTTAAACAGATTAAACAACGTGCAGATATTGTCCTTCAAAATTTGCCCGGTTGTTTTGGTCACTTTTTCCGGTTCGGTGTTCTGTCGTCCGTCGCGTCGTTTTTCTTCGACCTGTTCGGAAGTTAGTCCTAAGTTGCTGTCAGGAGAAAAATGTGTCATAGAGCGGCCTCATTTCCATTTATTTTGCACGGTTTACTCGAGCTATCATAACAGGGATTTTTAACGAAAGTATAAACAAAGTAGATATGCTCCAAATTTAATCCTTATAAAAGTCTAGTATTTCACGTATTGTGACGAAAGTCCTATTACAAGCCCATATACTTATAAACTTCATCCATGAAGCTTCTTATTGCCTTTTCTGCAAAGTGCTGCCGATCCATCATTGCGCTGGCAGAAGGGGATAAAACGCTTTTTCGTTTCATCTGAACCAAAGTGGTCCACCTGTCGGTTGTCATTTGACTGGAAACGAAAAGAACCTTTCTCTCTCTTTGTTTCATGGACGAGCCTATCATTATTATATGGAGAAGATTTGTATCGTGTAGATAACCGTAAATCTCATACGGCCATTCCATTGGCTCTCAGCGCTTATTCGCTTATTATAGTATAGGCATATACAGAAATCAACAGAGGAGAAATAACCGCTAATCAATGAACCATTTGACGGAGTGTTTGGCTGAATGGAACGGGATGCAGAAAGAAAATTTGCAGTTCTCCTCAAAAAGGACTTGAAAATACCCTATAGGGGTATTATAATGGAGATAAATCCAAAATACCCTAAGGGGGTATTTGAAAGGAGATATTCGGATGAACCAGCAGCAAGAATCTTTACAACCGTCCAATGAAACCACTGCATGCGGTTGCCATTATAAAGCGACACCCCGCGGGGATCAGGAACTGCGCCAATTGCAAAACCGCTTAAAGCGGATGATTGGGCAGCTCAACGGCATTGGGAAGATGTTGGAAGACAACCGCTATTGCGGGGATATCCTGGTGCAGGTTGCTGCTGTGGAAAGCGCGCTGCAGGCATTTGGTTACCTGGTCCTTCAGGACCATCTGGAAACCTGCGTCGTGGAGCAGATTCGGCAGGGCAACACACAGGTGGTCGATGAAGCATTGGAACTGATTAAGAAATTGAAGTGATAGAGGAGGGAAGAGATTATGAAAACAGAAAAATACAATGTCACCGGCATGACCTGTGCGGCCTGTCAAGCGAATGTCACGCGGTGCGTGCAAAAGCTGGAGGGGGTCGAGGACGTCAATGTCAGCCTTTTGGCGAACCAGATGACAGTTTCCTACGATGAGGCGCAGGTCCACCCGGAGGAGATCATCGCAGCGGTCCAGAAGATCGGCTATGGCGCGGCCTTGCCGCAGCAAACGGAGACCAAGGAGAGTGGATTCCGCAGCGAATGGCAGGCGCGAAAAGACCGGGCGGAAGAAAGCCGGAAAAGTATGAAGCACCGGCTGGTAACGTCGGTCGTTTTATTGATCCCACTGATGTATGTCGCCATGGGGCCGATGATGGGGCTGCCAGCTCCAAGTTTTTTGGTCGGGACAGAAAATGCCTTGATTTCTGCTCTGACGCAGCTCTTGATTACGATTCCCATTCTGTTTATCAACCGGCACTTTTTCCAGAATGGGTTCAAGTCTCTATTTCATCGGGCACCCAATATGGATTCTCTGGTTGCGATTGGATCGGGCGCTTCGCTCGTCTACGGGATTTTTGCCATGTTCCGAATGGCCTACGGGTTCGGCCATGGGGATATGGCGTTGGTGCATGAATACGCACATGCCCTCTATTTTGAATCCGCCGCAATGATCTTGACCCTGGTGACCGTCGGCAAGTATTTGGAGGCAAAGTCCAAATCCAAGACCTCGGATGCGCTGGGGAAACTGGTGGATCTGGCGCCGAAAAATGCGGTGGTTATCCGCGGCGGCGTGGAACAGACCATCCCGGCGGAGCAGGTCATCGCCGGGGATATAGTCGTCATCCGCCCAGGCGAAGGCATCCCGGTGGACGGTGTGGTCATAGAGGGTCACGGCTATGTGGATCAAGCGGCCATTACCGGGGAGAGCATCCCGGTAGAGAAAAATCCCGGCGATCCGGTGATCTCCGCCACCATCAATAAAAATGGAACATTTCGGTTCCAAGCATCCAAGGTTGGCGAGGATACAACGCTTTCCCAGATCATCCGGCTGGTGGACGAAGCGGGCAATTCCAAAGCGCCGATCGCGCGGCTGGCGGATAAGGTCAGCGGCGTATTCGTACCAACGGTGATCGGGATCGCCATTGTCACCGCCATTGTCTGGCTATTGGTGGGGCAAAGCTTTGAATTTGCCCTGTCGAACGCCATCTCCGTGCTGGTGATCTCCTGCCCGTGCGCACTGGGACTGGCCACGCCGGTGGCCATCATGGTCGGAACGGGGAAGGCCGCCGAGATGGGCATTTTGATCAAATCCGCTGAAAGCCTGGAGAATCTTCATGCGGTAGATACCATCGTGTTGGATAAAACCGGAACCATTACCTCCGGCCATCCGTCCGTGACCGACATTGTTGTGCTGGATGCTGCCATGACGGAGCAGACCTTCCTGGAAGAGGCTGCGGCGGTTGAGACTGGCAGCGAGCATCCCCTGGCGCAGGCCGTGGTAGAACGCGCCCAGCAATCCGGTATCTCGATTCCCAAAGCGGAGGCGTTTGAGGCGCAAGCAGGCCGCGGCGTCCGTGCAACGGTCCGCGGGCATGCATACCTGGCTGGCAATGTGGCGTTCATGGAGGAAAATAACCTTCTGGTAAAGGATGCCGCGGCGCAAAAAGCCCGCGATGCCGTTACCAAGTTGGCAGAGGAAGGAAAGACTCCGCTTCTGTTCGCGCGGGACGGCAAGATTGTCGGAATGATTGCCGTGGCCGATACGGTGCGTGCATCCAGCCGGGCGGCGATCCAGCAGTTTTCCAAGATGGGCCTGCACGTCGTGATGCTGACAGGCGATAACCGGGTGACCGCGGAGGCCATCCGCAAGGAGCTCGGCATCGAGAAGGCCATATCGGATGTACTGCCGACCGAAAAGGAGGCCAACATCCGGGCCTTGCAGGAACAGGGGCATAAGGTCGCCATGGTGGGCGACGGAATCAACGATGCACCCGCGTTGACCCGCGCGGATATCGGCATCGCGATCGGCGCTGGTACGGATATTGCCATCGAGTCGGCGGACGTAGTTTTGATGAAGGATTCCCTGGAGGATGTGGCGACAGCGATCGACTTGAGCCGCGCTGTAGTGCGAAACATCCACATGAACCTGTTTTGGGCCTTTTTCTATAACATCCTGGGTATCCCGGTTGCAGCGGGCGTCCTGTTCCCTGCATTTGGCCTGCGCTTGAGCCCGATGATCGGTTCAGCGGCCATGAGCTTGAGCTCGGTCTGTGTTGTAACCAACGCCCTGCGCCTCCGCTTCTTCAAACGGAAGGGGATGGAGCCACAGGTCGCAGAACCCCCGGCAGCCTCTCTGCCGGAGATAAACCATCCTTCAGTTCCTGTTGTGCAGGAATTGAACCAACAGAAAGGAACGATTGAAATGAAAAAAGTATTGGTTGTAGAAGGCATGATGTGTGCGCACTGCCAGATGCATGTACAAAAGGCGCTGGAGGGCGTGGACGGTGTGCAGGAAGCGGTGGTGGACCTGGAGAAGAAAACAGCCACGGTTTCCCTTGCGAAAGAGGTATCCGATCAGGTTCTGATGGATGCGGTAAAAGACGCGGGATACACCCCGGTCAGCTGTACAGAGGAATAAGAAACAATCAAGCAACGGAACCCCGAAGGACAGCCTCCGGGGTTCCGTTGTTTCAAGGAATGCAGAAAAACTTCTGAAATATACGGTGTTGTTTAATTATTATGTTTAAGGCGATAAACAGCTGCCAACCCAGACAAGAGGAAGGAAAACGGGTAGATAGGCGTTGCATTGCAGACACGACTACAGTATAATAAAAGTTCAAGATTGCCAAAAAGCTTCAAATGCGATAGAACGGGAGAAAAAAGAATGAAGCCTGAGCTTGAAAAGATATTGATGAAGGTGCAGAAGCCGGGGCGGTATACCGGCGGGGAATGGAACAGCGTGGTAAAGGATAAACATGCAGTCGATGTGCGGTTTGCCTTCTGCTTTCCAGATACGTATGAGGTCGGGATGTCCCATCTGGGCATGAAGATTTTATATAGCCTTTTCAATGAAAAGGACTATATCTGGTGTGAGCGTGTATTCGCCCCCTGGGTGGATATGGAAGAGCAGATGCGCAGGAATGGAATGGAACTCTTTGGGTTGGAGAGCGAGGACAGCATCCACGATTTCGATATACTGGGATTTACGCTGCAATATGAACTGAGCTACAGCAATGTCCTGAATATGCTGGATCTGGCGCATATCCCGCTGCGCAGTGCAGACCGGAAAGGGCTTTCGCCGCTGGTCGTGGCGGGCGGTCCCTGCACCTGCAATCCGGAGCCGCTGGCCGATTTTGTCGATCTCTTTTTCCTTGGAGAGGGGGAGGAGGTCGATCTGGAAGTGATCGACCTATACCGCGCTTATAAAAAGGAAGGGCGCTCCAAGGAGGAATTCCTGCGGGCCGCAGCGCAGATCGAGGGAGTCTATGTACCGTCCCTCTACACGGTTACGTACAACGAAGACCATACCATTGCTGCGGTAACGCCGGAGCCAGGAGTGCCCGCGACAGTCAAGAAGCGCCTGATGCTCGATATGGACCGCTCGTATTTCCCGGAGAAATTTGTTGTGCCGTACATTGAAATCGTACACGACCGGACGGTCGGAGAGGTGTTCCGCGGCTGCATCCGTGGCTGCCGCTTCTGCCAGGCCGGGTTTATTTACCGCCCAGTGCGGGAGAAGTCGGTGGAGGTGGTGGACCGTCAGTGCCACGCCCTCTGCGACAGCACGGGATACAACGAGATTTCGCTCTCGTCTTTGAGCACCAGCGACTATACCAAGATCGACGAGCTCCTCGATCAGCTCCTGAGCTGGGCACGCGACGAAAAGACCAGCGTGTCCCTGCCCTCCCTGCGGGTGGATGGGTTTTCCAATGAATTGATGACGAAGATTAAATCCGTGCGAAAGAGCGGCCTGACGTTTGCGCCGGAGGCCGGCACCCAGCGCCTGCGCGACGTGATCAACAAAAATGTCCAAGAGGACGAGCTGATGAAGACGGTGAATATGGCGTTTTCCGGCGGTTGGAACACCATCAAGCTCTACTTTATGATCGGACTGCCGACCGAAACCATGGACGACGTGGCGGGGATTGCGGAATTGGGCCAGAAGGTGGTCAATGCCTTTTATTCCAATCCCAATAAGCCGAAGGGACGCGGTGTGTCGGTCACGCTGAGCGCGTCCTCCTTTGTGCCGAAGCCCTTTACCCCGTTTCAGTGGGAGCCGCAGGACCCCATCCCGCTGCTGCACGAAAAGCAGCGCCATCTGGTGCAGTCGGTCAAGACGCGGAAAATCACCTGCAACTACCACGATGCGGACACCAGCTTTTTGGAGGCTGTGTTTGCACGCGGCGACCGCCGCCTTTGCGCTGTGTTGGAAGAAGCGCATCGGATGGGATGCAAGTTTGACGGGTGGAACGATTATTTTTCGCTTCCACGCTGGATGGAGGCGTTTGAAGCCTGCGGGGTGGACCCGGCGTTTTATGCCAACCGCCGCCGGAGTTTTGATGAGGTGCTTCCCTGGGACCATTTGGATTACGGCATCCGAAAGGAGTTCCTAATCCGGGAATGCCAGCGGGCCTATGCGGACACCACAACTCCGAATTGCCGCGAGGCGTGTTCCGCCTGCGGCGCAGCTTGCTTTAAGGGAGGGATCTGCTATGAGGACCGTTAGAATCTGGTTCCGGAAGATTGGGACCACGCGGTTTATCTCCCATTTGGACCTGACCCGCTGTATGTCGCGGGCGATTCATCGCGCGAAAATCCCGCTGTGGTATACGCAGGGCTTTAACCCGCGCGCGCTTTTGACCTTTGCGCTGCCGCTGTCCCTGGGCGTGGCGGGCGAGCGCGAAAGCGTGGACATCAAGTTGGAGGACGACAACTTGTCCAACGAAGAGCTGCTGGAGCGCCTAAACGCGGCGATGCCGGACGATTTGCCGGTGTTTGCTGTGACGGACCCGGTGATGAAACCGGGAAAGATCGCGTATGCCTCGTTTGTGATGACCGTGGACCCCGAGGGCCGGGACGCTGGCACATTGGCCCAGCAGCTGACAGAGCTGTTTCACCGGGATTCGCTTGTTGTCCCCAAGCACACCAAAAGTGGGTTTATCGACTTCGACATCCGCCCGTATCTGGACCGTGTGGAGGTGTGCCCTGTGGAGGGAAAGGTGGAGATTCGGGCCATGCTCCCCGCAGGAAGCGAGATGAATGTCAACCCCAGCCTGCTGTTGGAGGCGGTTCAAAAAGAATTGGGGCTGGATCTGTATACGCAGATCCGGCGGACGAACCTCTACGACGAACAGTTCCATGCGTTTCAATGAGGCAGCCATTCTGCTTTTCAGCGGCCCAATGGCCGCGCTGTGAGACGGGAGGATTTTTAAAGAAGATAGGAGGCCACCGCGATGCCGAACTTGCGAAAGATGCTTGGAAACATTCAATCGGAAGAGTGCCGCTCCCTGATGCGGCTGATGGAGACGCAGAGTAAGAAGACGCTGGCGGATTGGGCGGTCGCCTATGCGAAAGCCCATTATCTGCCGGTTTTTGAAGCGGCGTGCCCGGGGGAACGGCGCTTGGCGGAAACGGTGGCTGCTTGTGAAGCATATGGGAAGGGACAAACGTCACTGAATGAACTCAAGTCGCTGCTCCGGGAGGCGGCGCAGGTCGCCCGCGCTTTAGCGGACCGTCCGGTTGCGCAGGCGGCGGCCCGCGCGGTTTCTGTGGCCTGTTCTACCGTCCAGACGCCGACCAATGCGTTGGGCTATCTGTTTTATGGGGCTGCGGCTATCGCATATAGCCAAGCCGGTTTGGATAGGACCGCGGAGGAGTACGAAGAGCTGGCCGCTGTGGAGTTCCAAAGGGCCTACGCCTCTTTGCAAAAGGCCTGCATACCGGACGAACCCCATCCGGCGAAACTGCACTGGAACTGCTGATAGGGACGCTTTGGCCGCCGGTTAATTTTCGCATTTCTGCATCCCGAAAAAAGAATTTTGGGGATGGGACGAGAAAGATGCGAAAAAGCCGCAAAAGTCAAGATTAAATTGTAAAAAACCTGAAAAAACTTTTTAGACCAGGGCGGCCAGGGCTTCGGCGAAGACG
>NZ_JADMOD010000040.1:0-1089 GCF_015558525.1 Anaeromassilibacillus sp. D41t1_190614_C2
TGTAGAGCTACAATACATGTTGGACAGAAGAGCAAGTAAAAGCAAATAAAAAAGTAGAAGGACAGAGCCTTCATAGGGTATAGTTAAGTTGCGACACCAACAAACCCAAAAAAGGAGCTCTGTCCCTCATGAGTAAAAGTATAACACAAGACATGCGGTATCGGCAATCCCTAATGCAGTATGCAGCCAAATATGGCGTGAGCCGTGCAAGCCGGAAATACAACAAGAGCCGGTCATATATCTACTTCTGGAAGGCACGCTGGGATGGAAGTATGGCGTCCCTGGCTTGTCAGTCCAGGCGCCCCCATCACCATCCAAACCAACACACAGAAGCGGAACTGAAGCTCATCCGAGACATGCGGAGGAGGAATCCCACGCTGGGAATGGTAGAACTCTGGCACCGGCTCCGCAAACGTGGGTATACCCGCTGTCCGGAAAGTCTGTTCCGGGTCATGCGCAAGCTGGGGATGTTCCCGCAGCCAAAGGTCAAAGCAGCCTACAAGGCAAAGCCATACGAACAGATGCAGTATCCCGGCCAGCGCGTTCAGGTAGATGTGAAGGTGGTGCCGATGAAATGCCTAACAAACCCGGAAGAACGGCTATACCAGTATACGGCGATCGACGAATATACACGCCTTCGCTATCTGGGCGCATATCCAGAACAAAGCACTTACTCCTCCGCTGATTTCCTGGAGAAAATGGTGGCATGGTTCAAACGCCGTGGTGTGCGGGTAGAGTGCGTGCAGACAGACAATGGCATTGAGTTTACCAACCGTTTTTCGACCAACAAGAAGAACCGGCTCACACGCTTTGAGCTGACCGCTGCACGCCTTGGGATCCTGCACAAGCTGATTCGCCCCTACACACCTCGCCACAACGGCAAAGTAGAACGCAGTCACCGCGAAGACCAGAAGCGATTCTACGACACACATCGTTTCTTCTCTCTTGCCGATTTTGGTGTGCAGCTCGCTGCACACCAAAATCGCTCCAACGACTTACCTATGCGCCCCCTTGCCTGGCTCTCCCCGAAAGAAAAACTTGCTGCTTTCTTTGAATCTCTCGCTGTACAAGATGTTTGACAAACCTACA
>NZ_JADMOD010000041.1:0-1041 GCF_015558525.1 Anaeromassilibacillus sp. D41t1_190614_C2
TCCCGTCACGTCGATGTACTCGGTGCCGGTCCACAGCTTATAGGTGTAGCTCTCGTCCGGCGTCCAGGTCAGCACGCCGTCTTCCAGCTGCATCTCCGGCGGTTCCGGGCAAATTGCCAGGTTTTCGGGCTTGAGGTTTACGCTGTCGTGGTCGCCGCTGTCTTCCACCACGATTTCAATCGTGTAATCGCCGGAAGCGTCTGCGGGGAGCACATAGTCCGCGCCCATCTCTTCGCCGTTCACCTTCAGGGAGGCAACCTGGTCGCCCTGGCCGGAAACCTTGATGGTCAGGTTCGCATCGCGGTACGTGTAGTTGCTCAGCTCAAACGGGCCGACCATCCAATCCGGCACATACGGTGCAAAATGGATGCCGTCCAATTCGTACGTCATGCCGAACAGCACACGGTAGAACGACGCCATATGCCCTGCCACCGACCACAGCTGGCGGTAGGCGTTGTTGCCCGCGCCGGTCTCGTAGTTGATGACCTCTTCGTTGGAAAGGTTGCGGGCCGCCGCCGACATAATCGACTTCATGATCTCATCTGCGAGCTCATGGTTGCCTGCCTTCATCGCGCCTTCCATCAGGGTTGCTTCCCAGCCCGGCCATACGCCGCGGTTGTGGTAGATCGCGCTGAACTGCTTGCCGCGCTTCTGCGGGTAAACGGTATTCGCGCCATACTTCACGAGCGGATAGTTTTCCATCAGCCGTTCCGCCATTTCCGGCGTTGCAATGCCGTAATAGATCGCATAACCGGTTGCGATGACGTCGGTCTTCTCCGCCAGCACATTGCCCATGTACTCCGGATACTGCCACGACGCATAGTAGCCGCCGTCTTCCACCCAGAAGTTCTCGTTGATGGCCTGCTTCAGGTCTTCAAAATGCTTGGCCCACTTTTCGGTCTCTGCCGGGTCTTTGCCCAGGATCTCGGAAGCCTGCTCCAACACCTTAAACGCCACCGCGTATTCGATGTTCGTTCCGCTTGCCTTCGACTCCATGATGTCCGAGAAATAGCCCTCGTCCATCCAGTCCGGATACGTCTT
>NZ_JADMOD010000004.1:0-141735 GCF_015558525.1 Anaeromassilibacillus sp. D41t1_190614_C2
GGTATCGGCTTCCACTTCCGTACCGTTCTCCAAGACGATCCACTTCTCCAAGCCAGGATAGCTGGTCTTGTCGCCGCCCTTGGTCAGGGAAAACGCCATGCCAAATACGATTACACGGCCTTGATAGCAGTTGCACATATTCGGGCCATCAATTCCGGCATTCAGCGTAATCGTGGCCTTCTCCTCGCGGGAATCCTTGATGGCTTCTGCCAGCTCCGCATTCAAGGCCGAATAAGAAGAGGAACCCTCCGCCATATAACTTGCCAGGGAATTTCCGCTCACAGAAATCAGCGAATTGTAAAAATAATAATGGCCAAGCGCCGCTACCCCAAGGTTGCTCTCCGGAATGCCAACTTTCGGGTGCTGCCCGCCACGGGGGTTATAACAACTGAACAGGTCGGCAATATAAGCTTCGTCGGCCTCTTTCAAGTCGGTAATGGACGCCCCATGGGTCTCATTGTAATAATCAATGTAATAATCGTCCAGATCGTCGATGCCGTTTTCGTATCCCTTTTTCGCAAGGGCGTCCGCAATATTTGCATCGGTCAGATTCCGGTCAAACTCACTTAGGCTTGGCCAATCGGGATCAATGCCAATATCCAATGCGGCCAACGCATGGTTATAGGAACGCCATACATTGTTTTTGGAACCGATATAAACGTTAAAGCCGTCGAATGCTGTCACATACTCGCCGGTATATCCTGCATCCTGCGTGCCGTCATAATCGTCCGTGCCGAGCACCAGGCTGCCGTCTTCGTACACATACGGCTGATTGGAATGGTTTTCGATTTCAATGATGAAATCGCAGACGTCGCCGGGAACCGCTAGGCTATTATTTAGAGCCTCGCCAAGGGCATCCGTCAAATTTATATCCAGCGTATCGCCTTCAACGTTTTCCCCGATCACGATGGTCGTAAGGACCTTTTGTGCTTCGCTGTCAAAGCTTGACTCCACCGTAACCCCCTCCGAGGTTTCCGGGTATTCCGGCGTGTTATACTCCGGGACCTCCGCAGCAGATGCCGTGACCGGGAATAAGGCCAGCAGCATGCACAGGGCCATCAGGCCGCTGAACAAGCGTGTCTTCATGTTCTTCTTCATAAATTTTGTTCTCCTTTCAACTTCATTTATAAAAGCCCCTTTCGGGTTCTTTCCTGTTCCGTTGGATGCGCGCATTCCAAGCCCTGCGCCGCACCCGCCGCCGGAACAACAGGAACGTTTTCCTTTTCTGTTCCTGTTGTTTCGGAGCCGGTTTCTAGGGAATGGTTAGGAATTTTCCTGTTTTTTGCGGAATGTGCGCGGGACGATCATCACGGCGCCCGCTGCTGCAAGGATACTCATGCCGCCAACAGTAAACAGCATGGTGCCCATGCCGCCGGTGTGCGGGACCGGGCTGTTTGCAAACTTGACGCTGACCAAATTGCTGCCATCCGCCTGGTCGGGAATGGTAATGGTCAGTTCTTCCTCGCTGCAAACGTAGCCTTCCGGCGCTTTGGTCTCTTTGAGGTAGTAGACGCCGGCATCGAGGCCGTCGATCAGGATGTGGCCATCCGCGCCGGACGTCAGTTCCACCACGTTGATGGGGTTCCCTCCTTCATCCTTCTGGTAGAACTCGAACGTTGCGCCTTCCAGGCCCTTTTCCTCGTTGGTCTGATCGTACTTGAATACGTCGATTTTATACGTCTCAACGGTGACCTTATCTCTCATGGTCTCGCCGCCCGGGTAAGACACCCATGCGGTGTTCTGATAGCTGCCGGCCGTGGCTGTGCCGTCCAGCTTGGCGGTATACGTCACGACAATGTCGGTTGCATGTTCGATGTCCGCGTCGGTGATGACCCCTGCATTGTACAGGGCCACCAGGTCCATCGTGATCTCAAAGTCACAATCTGCGTCGATCACACCGGGCTGGTTCAAGATATATTGGCTGGCGTCCAACGTCACATCGTTGTCCGTGCCCTCGCGGTCAATCGTAATCACAAAGGAATCCGGTTCCACGAGATAGTCGTCCATCGCGTCATGGAGGGTCAGGAGATATTCGCCGCGCTCTTCCAGGGGTACGTTCGCCAAAGTGTTGATTGCCGGTCCGGTTACTTCCGGATCGTTTGCATCCTCGGGCTTTATGTAGTTGAGCAGGTCGTCCGGCACATTGGTGGTCAATTTGAAATCGACGGTATTGCCCGCAGCAACCGTGTCGTCCTTCACATCGGTTGTGGATTCATCGGAATTGGTCCGTACGATCCACTTTTCCAGCCCCGGGAAACTGGTCTTTTCGATGGGGTCCTTTCCGTGGGCTGCTTTGAGAGAGGTCACGCCGCTTACCGTGGCCAAGCCGGTTTCTTCCGAGAAATCCGTGAATTCTTCGATGTGGTTGCCCTCTTCGGTTCCCGCATGGGCTTCCCAGCGTGTTCCTTCCGAATCGTCATACCAGCCGTCGATGAGATGCTCTTTGCCGCCGCAATCCTCGCCGTCCATAACCCAGCTCGCGCTGGTTTCGCCAAAGGTGAGGCTGGGGCCGTTTACGCCCTGCGAAACATAGATGTCGTCGCCGCCAACCGTGGCATGGTTGTTATAGATCTTGGCGTCCGCAGGAAGCGTTACGGTTGGATCGTAGTTGGCGCCATAGCCAACATAAACGCCGCCGCCAAAGCCGTCCAGCAGATCATTTGTCACGTGGTTCCCCATAATTTCCAGGACCGCGCCGTCCTCCACCGTCAACGATCCCTGGCGGACATACAGGCCGGTATTTTGATTGTCCTTGATGGAAAGTTTGCTGGTCCCATCGACCGTAAACGTGTTGTTGTTGTACAGGCGCATGGCCGCATAGCCGGCGAGCGAGCCACCCGCATTCCCCGTCAGCGAAACGGTGGAGTTGTTTTGAATCGCCATATCCCCGTCCACGGCCACGCCGATAAATCCATTGCCGTTTGCCGTGACCGTCGAGGAATCCACCATCAGATTTTTTGCGGACAGGCCATGCGAGCCGTTATCGCTGAAATTGACGACCGAATTCTTGATGTCGTAATTCGAGCCATTGGAACCGTTGCCAATGCTGTTGATGACCTGGACATTGCTGCTGTCGATTTTGACATTCCAGGTCCCGGTAATGCCGCTCCGGTTCTGGTCGGAAATATACGTGGAATGCAGGACATTCAGGTTGCTTTCGTTTCCACTCCATTCGATTGCATCTTCCGGGAAATTTGTAATCTCCAGCCGCGAATGGTCCAGCGTAATGGTTCCCACGCTGCCGCCATCATAATAAATGGCGTGCAGGCGGTTGGACGCACCCGCGCCGTCCATATAGACCTTGGCATTTTTAAAGGTGAAGTCCGTATCCCCATTGACATAGAAAAGGCTCAGGTCCGAGGTGTATTCCGGGTTCTCAATTTCGATGGTATAGCCGAAATGGGCGGTCATGTTTTGAAACGTCAGGCTGCGGCCCTTGCTGAAGCCATAGCGCACATCGGTCGAGGTCAATGTGTGGCCCTGCCCGTCGATGGTGATGGACTTGTCCAAGGTTTTGCTGACCGTCGCGTCATCCAGCAGCAAGATGGTGTCGCCGTCCGAGGCCGCTGCAATGGCGTCGTCCAGCGTTGCATACGTCTGGTCCCCGATCTGCGCCACATCGTTCCCTGCTGCAAATGCGGCTGTCGGCAGGAACGCCAACAGCATACACAGCGCTACCAATCCACTAAACAAACGCACTTTCATACTCTTTTTCATGATTTTTTGTTACCCCTCCTGAAAATTTTCGATGAAAAAATAAGCCCTATCCGGGCTTTCTGGGTTTTTCATCTTTCTGCAACTAAGGCGGCTTTTCCATGCCACGATAGCCGCCCTACCGCCTCCTTCGCGTGATTTAGCGGCATCCGCCGGCCGCTAAAAGATCCATCTGCCCGCTTGTGCGATGGATTGTGCCACTGGGGCATCCCCTTTAGAATCTTGAAAAAACGTTATTATCTTATTAAGATACCGTTGGTTGTTTTAATCCTATCATATTTATCTATAAAATGCAAGCTTATAAGACTTTATTATAGTAAAAGTATGGAAAGCCCTTCCCGATAGCAAAAGGACCTCGCCCTGGAAAACAGGGCGAGGTCCTTTTTAAGATTCTGGCCTTCTAATTATAGGAATGATAGGATTCGCAAGCCGGCCTGTTGGGAAGGCTGGGCTCCCCCTCTAAAAAAGCGCATGCTTTCAAAAAGGGGATTTCACAAGGGCGCCTATTGCTGGCCTCTGGGGAGCGGGCCGCGGGACCCACCGGTTTGCTTAGGTGGCCTCGCTGGAGGCGCGTCCAGACCGGAAGTCCGCTTCATAAATCAGCATGCCCGGATTGGCGAGCACCTGCTGTGCTGCATAAGCGCCCGCGCCCAAGAGGGCGGGGCTCCCCTCCAGCTGGTTGATCTCGATGGCCAGGTCGCTGTAGATCCGTTCATTGACCCCGGCTTCGACGCACCTGCGGACAACCTCCAGCAGGCGTTCCGGGCAAATATCCACCAAAGCGTCGCCCAGGACAATCAGGCCCGGGTTCATTTGGTTGATCAGGCTGATAACGCCGACGCCCAACCGTTCACACACATGTTCATAAGCCTGCACCGCCACAGGGTCCCCCGCGCGCACCGCAAGGGCAATCGCTTCATCGTGCAGGTTGCCCGCGTCTAGGCACGAAGGCCGGTGCGCACGCAAGAGGTCCCGGATCTCGGACCGGAGCGCCGAAAGGGAACAATACTTTTCCAGGCAGCCGTGGTTTCCGCATTCGCAGAGAGGGCCGTCAAACTTGATGCTGCTGTGGCCAAATTCCCCGGCAATCCCGTGTTGCCCCGAGACGAGTTTTCCATCGGATATCATGCCGCACCCAACGCCCTGGCCCGCCAAAATATAGGCCATATTCTGCACCGCCGGCTCCTGCCAGCGGGACCAAAGCTGCGCAAACGCGCTGGCCTTCGCATCGTTGAGGACATAGATCGGCATCCCCACCCCTTCGGACAGCACCGCACGGATGGGGAAGTTCTGCCAGCCGGACAGCTCTGTCACAAACAAAAGGCGGTCCAGGTCTTCCAGGTACGGCCCCGGCATAGCCAAGCATGCGGCAAGGAGCTCCGAATCCGCATAGTCTTGTTGGAGCTGTAGGATAGCCGTGCGGATGCGCGATAGGACGGACTGCGGGTCCTCCGTTTGGGAAATTTCGAACGAACGGGTTTCATATACCTTCCCGGAGATCCCCACCAAGTCAACGTAAAACTGGTCGCGCGTCATACTGATCCCAATCACCTTGTACCGCGCGTCGTTCAAGGTTACGCCGATGGAGCGCCTGCCTTTTTCCCCTGGGATCAGGCCGGTTTCCACCACAAGGCCGCATTGGATCAGTTCCGCTGCAATGTTGGTGATGGTGGCCTGTTTGAGTCCCGAAAGGCGCGACAGCGTCGCGCGCGAGCAAATCCCCTCTTGCCGCAGGAGGTTGAGGATTAAGGCCCGGTTGATGAGTTGGCTGCGTTCTTGGTTGATACTAGCTGGTTTGTTGCTTTGATTCATAACTTCTTCCCTCCAACGCACAATATCGTTCGTAGCTATGCCGCCGGTGGTTATACAAGCATATCGGATGGATGCATTGCCGCCGTGCCAGGCGCCCCTCACTGCCCGGCTCCGGCTGTCTGTAGTTTTCTGCCCGATCATTTCCCTGATGGATGCAAACAATCAGCTTTGTGTGCGTGCAAAGCCGCGATCCTCTTGGCGGCATACCCCCTTGCTGCATCCGGCAGAACCGATGCCTATGGCCGGTTTTGATCCGGTAAGGCGCTTGACGCGCATACCGCCCTTTGGGGGAGGGCATTCTTCCAGCCCTCCCCCAAAGGGTCCTCATTTTTATTTTCACAATACTTCTGGGAAAATAAAAATACCGTCCATTTCATATAGTCATCGATTTTAGTAATGCTTTCGAAGTAATGCTTTCGAAAACAGTATAATCTTGTAAAAATAGAAACACAAGAATCACTATTTTTGCAGTAACAATTCTTTCAATTTTTATCCATAATATTGCAAACTAATTATATTTTGCCTCTAAAAATGTGTATTTTTATAAAAAATTGCACTTTTCCCCCTTTAGTAGACGCACAACGGGCACACAGTGCCTTCCGCGCCTACGGCTGACCTCCGGTCGGGACGCGCCTACGGCGGGCACAAAGTGCCTCTCTCGCCTACGGCGTTCCCTACGAAAGCAAACGGCGAGGAGTTTGCTTTCCGCTCCACAGGGGAAATCCTACGGAAGCAATCAGCCAATCGTTACTGCACAGTGTTTGACTGGGGTATTGCCCGGCAGGGTCGTATAAACGCCCGTGCTCTGGCCCGGCGTGCCGGTGGCATAGACTCTGTAATAGTAGTCGTTGCCGATCTTCGCCACGAACTGCGTCTTCAGCACATCGCCGTTGCCGGCCGTGAAGCCCGGCGTCATGGCGTTGCCGTTGACGACCGTCATCTTGAAGCAATACGCCTGGCCGCGCTTCAGCATAAAGTTGACCGTCGTATCGGAAACCACATACGCATTCGCTGCCACGCTCTGGCTTGCAGATACCACACCCGCTGCGCCGTATGCGTTGCCAATGTTCGCAGACGTGCTGCCCTTGCCGCTGGAGCTGCTGCCGGAGGAGCTAGTGCTCTTCGGGACAAGTGCGTTGTAGGCGCTCGCCAGTGCTCTGGTGGCACGGTCGACCTTGGGCTGATCCTCTTCGGTCATGTCCTTGTCGTCAATGATTGCCAACGCACGGTTCATCGCGCTCTTGAGGGTTGCAACAGACGCCGCCGTGTACTCGCTTGTATCGACCGCCTGTGCCTTGCTCAGGATGCTGTTGAGCTCGCTCTTGTCGGCCTTTCTGCGCAGGCCCATGAGGATGTCATTCAGTGCGATGGTCTGTTCGTCCACCGCTTCCTGCGATGCCGTTTCGTCCGCAAGGACTTCCTTTGCCGCCTCAAGTGCATCCGGCAATGCCGCCTTCGCATCGTTGTCGGTGTAGTCGTTGAGGTCGAGGCTGTCCGCCTTATCGACGGCGGCCTGCAGGGAGGACTTAGCCCGCCAGCTCCTGATACGGCTTTTCGAGCTTGCCGCCCGGGGCGGAGAAGTACACCTGCAGGACTTCCTTGCCGGAATAGGTGTCGCCGGTGTTGGTAATCGTCGCGTTCACCGTGACGGTCTCTGCGTCCGCCTGCACATAGTTGATCTCCGTATCAAACGTGGTGTACGACAGGCCATAGCCAAATTCATACGCCGGGTCGATGCGGAAGGTGTCGAAATAGCGGTAGCCGACATAGATGCCGTCCTTATAGAATTCCGTCTGGGAATTGCCGTCGTTGTTCGCAAAATCGGCGGAGGACGGGTAATCCTCATAATTGACGGCCCACGTGTCGGTCAATTTGCCGGACGGGGTCACCTTGCCGGAGATGACGTCCGCGACCGCGTTGCCGCCCTCCATGCCGGCCTGGCTCATCAGCAGCATGGAATCGAGGCCCTCGATCTCGCCGAAGAACTTCGTGTCGATGATGCCGCCCACGTTCAGGACGACCACCACTTTGTCGAAGTTTGCGCCCAGCTTTTGCAGGTTGGCATATTCGATGTCCGTCAGCTGGTAGTCCCCTTTTTCGTTTTTCCGGTCCGAACCCTCGCCGGAATTGCGGGAGATCACGTAAACTGCTGTGCCTGCATCCGAAGCCGCTTCGATGTTTGCGTCCGTGATCTCCGGGTCCGGCATCGAGAACGTCGCCCACATGCCGCCTTGGAAATCCTCTTCGCCTTCGTCGTAGGCAACCTTAAAGTCGTTCAGCCAGTCCTCGCTGGTGATCTCATAGCCTGCGTTCTTCAGGCCGTCCCAAACGTTGACCACATAGCGCTGGTTGACGTCGCCGGAGCCGGTGCCGCCCTTGACGGTCGCATATGCGCCGCCGCCATACAGGGCGATCTTGCTCTGTTGCGGGATTGGGAGTGCATTTTCGTTATTTTCCAGCAAAACCATGCCCTGTGCGGCAACGTCCCTGGAAAGTTCTGCATTGCGGATCTCGCGTTCGGACATTTCGTCCGTGGGAGAAGCCGCAAAGGCCGCTGTCACAGCTGATCCGGCGATCATGGAGAGCGTCAGGACCAGCGAAATGACTTTCCGTAGTCTTTTCATAAATCCAATTCTCCTTTGTTTTGAAATCGTGTCTCCAACCTTACCCATTTCAAAAACCAAACGGGAGGGCTTTGCAGCCAATCCGTACGTTTCTATATGCAGATACTTCCTCTTTCCATTGCAAATGTGCAGCGGGTTCCGCACGGACCGGCCTCTTTCCTGCCAAAAGGCCCTCTTTCTTTGCAGGATTCCTCAACGTTTTTCTCTTCTGGCCCCCTTTCTCAAAGGAAATTTCTTTAAAATATCCGATTCAAGCCGGTAGCGATATGTGCTGGTCCAGCCCCCCTTTTACGAAGATGCACAAAAGCAGGATAAAATGGGACTCTTTCACAGCCTATTCATTTATCGGCTTGAATATCTGACTGGATATAGTATAATGATGGATACAAAGGGAAATCAAGAATCACTATTTTGCACGAATAATTCTAAAATAAACTATGCAATTTAACGAACAAAAAATTTGTTACTCCCAAAAAATTGTATGTAAGCAAATACTTTAGAGGCTTTTGGGGAGCGATGCCCGGCAAAAAAAGCAGCTTTTTGCAAAGTTCCTTTAAAATAAATTGCTTTTTACTCCCTCAATGAATCTACCCTGCGATAAAATCATGTATAATAGCGTAAATAAAATTTTTTGTCCGCAAATTGTGTGGGGAATTCGTCTATTTCTCAGTATTTTATAGGCTTCCTCACAGCAATAATTACGTCTTCCGCTAAATTTTATTAGAAAATGTAGATCAAAAGGTTTGATTCTTACTATATTTATGTATAAAATGGGATATTATTTTTATAATATATAGTTTTTATGTAATATATCTAAAACCCGGTAAAATATAACTCGGAAGCGCCCCGCTTCTGTAGCCACAATCTCCAGATGTATGGCCGCTGTGGCGCTGGCGCTTTGGGGGAAGAGGGCAGGCCGGGTTTGTATTGGGGATGATGCTGCGTGGAACCGTGGCTGTTTTTAGGGAGAAGGGAGATTGCGTTTTGAAAAAGACAAAACCATACCGCGGGAAAAGCTTTTATAAGCTGCTGGCCGCGTTTTTTGCCGTGACGCTGCTTTGCAGCATGTTGATGTTGACCCAGTACCTGGCCAACGAGAAAACACAGCGCGAAGAAACCATCGAATCTTACCATTCCATGGTGGAAAAAAGCATGAAGAATACCGAGAGCATGCTGTCTTACATAGAAGAGGCCGGCACACGCATCGCCCAGCTGGATGGGATGGCGGAACTGGCAACATCTGAAAACATCCCTTTGGGATCGCCAGAGGCCCAACATTTTGTCCGTTCTTACCTGCATACGGTCCGCAAGACCATCCCTGCCACGGACCAGCCCATGTTCCTCTATTTCCAGAAAAGCGGGCGGGTGTTCGACAAATCGGCCGATGTCGATCCCCTGGAAAGCGGGATCGTGACGGGGCTGTTCGGGATGGACGCCGCCACATGGGACCAGCTGATCCAGGCCGGGGAAGAGGGCACCTGCACCATTATCCAAGATCCAAACATGGATTTCGCCCGCTTCGTCTACGTGCGGCAGATTTACCCGGGCGTGGTCTGGATGATCGGCGTAAATAGCAGCCGGATTGCCGAAGATCTCAGCTATTACTATTTGCCGGAGGACGCCCAGACGCTTTTCCTGACGGCAAACAACCGGAGCATTTCTTCCGCCAACGCTTATGGGCAGCCGGGCAACCTGCCGCTGGACTTTAAACAGGTTTCCGCCCTGCCGCCCTTCAGCGCAAGGACGTGGGACGGGCAGACCTATTTCGTCTACCATCAGGGGTTTTCCAACAATACGCTCCAGCAGGTGATCGCCATCCCGGACGCAGGCGTCCAGGAATGGATCGTGGTCATGGCCGGCGCCATCTTCAACACGCTGGTCGTAACCCTATTGGCAGGCGGGAGCCTCTCCTATTTCTTCTCGAAAACGTTATACCGGCCGGTCGAAAAACTGGTGGATACGCTGCCTGTCAAAAAGGGCAGCCGGGATGAGAGCGAATTCCAAATGGTGGCGAGCACGGTCCAGCAACTCTCGGAAAGGGCCAAGGATTACGAGACCCAGCTCCATTCGCAAAGCGACCTTTTAGCGGCAAGCCTCACCACCCGCGTTCTGAAAGGCGAAATCTTCCTTTCGCCCGACATCGCGGAAGCGCTGCGGCAGGGCGGGTTCCCCATTGCCTGCCAGAAGTTTGTTGTGCTGATCCTATCCATTGACGAGGACGCGGACGCCGAGTCCCCGCCCATCCAACAGGAAGAGGCGGGGAGCCTTTTAAAGGAGACATGCCGTTCGTTCCTGCTCAACGGTGGGTTCGCCGCCTATGTCGTCGCCGACCATACGTCCTTTCTCGGCGTGGTCGGCCTGGACAGCGGCGGCCTGGAGGAGGTCAAGGCGTGCGCGGAAGCCATCCAGGCGTTTACCGTCTCGGAGCTGCATATGCAGGTCTCCATCGCCCTAAGCGGCGAACACCATTCGCTGGACGAGCTGCACGAAGCGTACCATGAAGCCACGCAGGTGGCGGATTACCAGCTTCTGGCCGGCGAATATGGAAAAACCGCTACCTATAGCCGCCTGTCCAGCCTGATGTCCGGGCCAAACGGCTGCCGGGAATTCCTGGCGCAAGTGAATAAGCTCTCCAATTCCATCCAGTCCGCCAATTACCAGCAGGCCGCAGCGCTTGTGAAGGAAATCGAAGAGTCCTGCTCCAAACATCCGGCCGCAATGCCCCAGGCAAAATTGCAGATCTTCTATTTGACGGACGCCATCCTGCTCTCCCTTTCGGACAGCGACCTCGACCCGGAACTCCTGAACCATCTGCAAAACGCGGAAACCTTCCGCAAGCCGCGCAGCATTGATTCCCTGTGCCAGTGTACATACCGTATCTTCGCCTATCTGGACGCGAAAAAAGAACAATCCCGCCCCCAGGGGAAGCGCATTGAGCAGATCACCCAATACATACGGGAAAATTACCAGGACATCAACCTTTCGGCGGGCGCGGTGGCCGAACATTTCCACATCAGCCTGCCGGTGCTCTCCAACCTGTTCAAATCCGAACTCAACGTGGGGTTCCTGGATTACCTGCACAAATTCCGCATTGAGCGCGCCAAAGAGCTGATCGTCCACACCGACCACACCATCGGCGACATCTCCGCCATGGTGGGGTATGCCAACTCGATCACCATGAACCGCGCGTTCAAACGATATGAGGGCGTGACCCCCGGCTGGTACCGGCAATCGGCGTCCTCCCACGCGGCGGCCCAAAAGGGGGCGGGGGACGTTTCGCCCTGACCGTCCGCCGGGACGCCCGCGCGCCTTCTCCGGCGGCTGCGCGCCCATGGGCTGGGGGAAGGCGCCGCCCTGCAAAGGCGGCTTTTTGGAATGCAGGGAAAAAATTTGGTAACCCTAGTGTAACAGATGCGGCGGCGGCCTGTCCCGCGAAATATGGGGGAGCCCGCCGCAACGCTATTTTCCCCCTGCAAACGGCGAGGCGTCCCGCCTGGGCGCCCTTTAAGCGGACCCTCTGCGGGGGCAACGATCTTGCGGGCCCGTGCAGGGCCCCTGTGGAAAGGATTTGATCATATGCCGACCTTTAACGCGCTCTACGGCCGCCTAGTGCGCGCCTCCGTAAAAGGCAAGAGCGAAGAGGAGCTGGAAAAGCTCCGCCAGGAGGATTTTGACCCCCATCACCTCGACTGCCTGCTGAACCCGGAAAAATACCCCACGGTCTGGCGCGTGGGCGACTGCAACTGCTCCAAAGAGGAGGCGGCCAACTGCGCCGGGAAGTGCCTGTTCGACGCGCTCTACACCGACGAAAACGGCAATGTACAGGTGAACAGCAAGATGTGCGTGGGATGCGCCGCCTGCGTGGAGCGCTGCAAAGCGAAAAACCTGGTCGAAAGCAAGGACATCCTGCCCACGCTCGACCTGATCCACCGCGGGGGCGCGCCGGTCTACGCCATTGTCGCGCCGGCGGTCATCAGCCAGTTTTCCGATGAGGTCACGCCCGGCAAATTGCGCACGGCGTTCAAAGCGCTGGGCTTTGCGGGCATGGTGGAGGTCGCGCTCTTTGCCGACATCCTGACCCTGAAAGAGGCGCTGGAATTCGATGCGAACATCCTCACCGACCAGGACTACCAATTGACAAGCTGCTGCTGCCCGATGTGGATCGCCATGCTGCGGCGGGTCTATCAAGAACTGATGCCGCATGTGCCCGCGGCGGTCTCGCCCATGGTGGCCTGCGGCCGCGCCATCAAGCGCTTGGAGCCCGGGGCAAAGGTGGTCTTTATCGGCCCGTGCCTGGCGAAAAAATCCGAAGCGCGCGAGCCCGACATTGCGGACGCGGTGGATTATGTGCTCACCTTCCAGGAGGTGCGCGACCTCTTCGACTTTGCGGACATCCACCCGGAGATGATGGCGGAGGACAACCGGGAGCATTCCTCGACGGGCGGCCGCATCTACGCGCGCGCCGGGGGCGTGAGCCAGGCGGTGCAGGACTGCGTGCAGCGCCTGAACCCGGGCCGCAAAATCAAGGTGCATGCGGTGCAGGCCAGCGGCGTCCCCGCATGCAAACAGCTTCTGAACGACCTCAAGGAGGGGAAGCTGGACGCCAACTTCCTGGAGGGGATGGGCTGCGCCGGGGGGTGCGTGGGCGGCCCCCGCGCACTGATCGGCAAGGAGCTTGCCCGGGACAACGTCAACCGGTATGGGGAAGAGGCCCCCACGCCGACGCCGGTGGACAACCCCTATGTGATCGAGCTGCTGCACCGGTTGGGATTCCCAACCGTGGAAAGCCTGCTGGAGAACGACACCCTCTTTACCCGCACATTTTAACGTGCGGGGAAAGGCAACCACGCGGCGCCTGTGGGCAGCCTTCCTCCCTTTTGGATACGCTCCGCCACAGGGCCATGCAGGTGCGGGGCGGCCCTGCGTTGCCCTCGCCGGCCTGGCCGCGCAAACCGGCCGGGCTTTTGCCGGTTGGGCCGTCTTGCGCCCACCGTACATATCCCTTTCGGCCAACCCAACGCCATCAAAACCGGCCCCGGTCTCCCGCTACGCCCATACAGGGGCGGGCCCGCTGGAAAAACGGCCGGAGGCCTCCCAGGCGTCTCTTCCGGCCCCCTTTCGAAAGCCTTCTCATATAGAAATTTATTTGTAAAAATCCCATTTTTGCAATAACCCTCCCGCGGGGCGCGCGGCCCTTTCCTGCCGGATAAAACGCCCTGCCATAAATTTATCTATGGGTTCTATATTAAAACTTTTCAAGTTGAAAATGGATTTTATGTGTTCTTTCTAAATGATTTCTATAAAAAATAAATTTTTTTCGAGAAAATGGTGCTATTTGTACATATTTAATTTAATATTAGAATTATTTGTCGAATCGTTGCGTGTATAATAAAAGAAATTACCAGATCCTTTACCAATCATTTCATTTTAGATGGGTGGGAAAAACATGAACGAATACAATACCCGGAAAAGCATCAATCAAGAAAAAAGCCAACTGATCAACCGCGCGCTGGTGCTCGACCTTTTGCGGCAGGAGGGGATCTGTTCGCGCGCCACGCTCTCCCAGCTGTCCGGCCTGAAACAGGCCACGATCACCAACATCATCAATGAATTCATCGCCTGTGGCCTTGTGATCGAAACCGGCCTGATGAGCGGCAGCAAGGGCCGCCGTTCCATCGGCATTTCCCTGAACGACCAAAAGTACAAGGTGATCGGCATCCGCATGACGCGCAGCGCGTTCTATCTGTGCCTGGCGGGCCTGTCCGGAAAATTGTACGGCGTCAAGCAGTACAAAATAGGCCCCAAGGAAAACGTACAGATCACCATCACGCGCATCCGCACCGCCATCTACACCATGCTGCAGGAAAACACCGATACGGAGATCCCCGTGGTCTGCATGGCGATGCCCGGCCCGTATTATGAGGAACGGGACAGCATCTTCTTTGTCACGGAGCTGGCCGGCTGGCACAATTTCCCAATTAAGGATGCGCTGACAAAGGACTTCACCGTGCCGATCCAGATTGTCAACGACGCCAACGCGGGCGCTTTTGCACAATTGTGGTATCGCAGCAAGGAATACGGCATCCGGAACATGATCTATGTCCTGGCCGGGCAGGGGGTCGGCTGCGGCATGATCACGGATGGCAAGCTGGTTTTGGGCCACCGCGGCCTCGCGGGGGAATTTGGCCACAACACCATCAATTTCAACGGCCCGCGCTGCGAATGCGGCAACTATGGCTGCTTGGAAAAGTATTGCTCCTTCATCGTCCTGTGCGAAAACATCGAGAAGCGCATCCGGAACGGCGAGTCCTCCATGCTCACGCCCGACGACCTGAGCACTGCAAAGATTTCCGAGGCGGTGCGCGCGGGCGACACGGTTGCGCGCGAGGAGTATGAGAAGGTCTGCGGGTTCCTGGCCATCGGGATCATCAACCTCATCAACCAGTTCAACCCGGGCCTGATTGTCATCGGCGACGAGCTGACCCAGGTGGACGGCGAGCTGCTCCTCTCGATTGTCCAAAAGCGCGTACACGACTGCGTCAATCCGCTGATCTACAACGAAATTGTGATCGAGCTCGATTCCATGCCGGAAAACCCCGTATTGATGGGTGCGGCAGCCATCGCGGCCCAGCAGGTGCTCTCCGACCCGGGCAAGCTGATGGATATGCCGGAGGAAAAATAAGGCTTTCCGTAGGGAACTGGAAACCCGCCCCCTTTTGCAAAAGGGCGGGCTTCTTTGTAGGGGTGGGAACGCCCCTTTGCAAGCTCTTGCGGCGGCCGGGGAAAGGATCGGGGGACCTATGTACCGGAAAAGCACATTGGAGGATTGCAGGGCAATCTATCAACTGATCTGTGAACTGGAGCAGAAAGAACTGCCCTACCAACGGTTTTCGGAAATTTACTATCAGCAGATACAGGACAGCCGCTATTACTGCCTGGTCTATGAGTACAACGGCTCCGTGGTCGCGGCACTGAACCTGCGCATGGAGGAGCAGCTGCATCACACGGAACGCATTGCGGAGATTTTGGAATTCTCCGTTGCGGAATCCTGCCGGGGCAAAGGGGTCGGCAGGGAGATGTTCGACCGCGCCTGCCAAATGGCCAGGAAGCGGGGCTGCTCCCAAATCGAAGCGGCCACCAACCAGCTGCGCGAAGGCGCGCACCGCTTCTACCTGCGGGAGGACATGCACAATTTCCATTACAAATTTTCCAAGCGGCTGTATGGGGAAAATGCTTCGGAGAATATCCTGGGCAGGTAAGCCTTTTTGCAGGGCAGCCGCAAGAATGCCCGCTGGAAAAACGGGGAAGCGGCAAACGCCAAAGGGCGGCTGGGAAAGAACCGCTGGGAAAGCATGGCACAAAAAAGACGGCGTCCAAGGGAGTATGCACCCGCTTGGACGCCGTTTCGGTTTTTCTGGAAGGGTTGGCCTGTGGAAGCGGCGGCTTCCATCCGATTGTGCAGCGCCCTCCGTCCCCATGCAGAAGGGAAAGGGGAGGGCTGTTGCCCGCAGGGGCGGCCCTGCGGGCAGCGCGTCAAAACGTCCAATGCCTGCAAACCATCGGCGTATAGCGAATCCCGTTTTCCTCCCGCTCGCCCCCAAGCGG
The DNA here is from genome assembly GCF_015558525.1 of Anaeromassilibacillus sp. D41t1_190614_C2. Taxonomy (NCBI): domain Bacteria; kingdom Bacillati; phylum Bacillota; class Clostridia; order Eubacteriales; family Acutalibacteraceae; genus Anaeromassilibacillus; species Anaeromassilibacillus sp. D41t1_190614_C2. Next base: position 15,756 of record NZ_JADMOD010000004.1, read on the forward strand.
CACAAACCCAAACCGCCGGTAAACCTCCACCGCATAGGGGGAGGAATGCACCGTCATCTCCGGATAGTCTGCGGCGGATGCCATCGCGTGCAGCAGCGCCCTTCCCACGCCGCGCCGGTGCCACTCCCGGCGCACAAAGAACAGGCTGATGTGCGGCCCGCTCGTGGCCAGCACGCCGATAAGCCGGCCGCCCTCCCAAGCGCCAAAGAACTGTTGCCGGGCCATCTCCTCCCGGTTTTGAAGGAACGACCGGAATTCCTCCACGCCCTGCGCGGAGTAGACCGGCGCTTCAAACGCGCAGAATACCTCCCACACCAGTTGCAGCGCTTCCTCCATCTCCGTCTCCCGGAGCTGCCGGATCTCCATCCAAACCCATCCTTTCTCCCAAGGGGATCTTTTTGCATGACCGGGGCCATCCCCGGGGTTCAACCGCGCTCCGCGGCCCGCCCGGGGCGGCAAACCGGGCCAAGCCCTATTGGGCGTCCCGGAACAGGTCCTCCGGGAGCACCAGGTTTTCCTTCGGCACCTTTTCCCAGGAAAACAGGGGGAGCAGGTCGCGCGGGCGGGCGGGACGCGGATGGGGGAGAAGCCCCGCAAGATAGGCCACCCGGCCCACGATCTCCTCGCCGGAAAACCCGCGCGCCCGCAGAGCGCCCAGGTCCAGGTCGTGCTCCCGCTTGGAAAGCCGCCGCCCATCCCGCGCCAGCAACAGCGGGACATGGATGTATTGCGGGGGGCGCGCACCGAACAGGCGGTAGAGATACATCTGGCGCGGCGTGGAGGACAGCAGGTCCCGGCCGCGCACCACCTGGGTGACCCCCATGGCGATGTCGTCCAACACCACGGCCAGCTGGTAGGCGAACACGCCGTCCGACCGGCGGAGGATGATGTCCCCGCATTCGCGCGCCAGGTTTTGTTCCACAGGGCCATAATGCCCATCCACAAACCGCACGGCCTCGTCCGGCAGCCGCAGCCGCACCGCCGGGGCGCGCAGGCGGGCCTGCGCTTCGATCTGTTCCGCGGCCAGCCCCCGGCACCGGCCGGAGTAGATTGTTTCCCCGTCCGAATTGTGCGGCGCTTCCGCGGCATGGAGCTGGGCGCGCGTGCAAAAGCAGGGGTAGAGCAACCCCTGTTTTTCCAATTGCGCGAGCGCTTCCGCATAAAGCCCCGTCCGCCCGCTCTGGTAATACGGCCCGTTCGGTCCCCCCGCCGAGCCGCCCTCGTCCCAATCAAATCCCAAAAAGCGCAGGTCGTCCTCCAATTGGTCCGCCAGCGCCCGCGAGGTGCGGTCCGGGTCGAGGTCCTCCATGCGCAGGACCATGCGTCCCCCCGCCGCGCGCGCCGAAAGCCACGCCAGCAGGGCGCTCAGCAGGTTTCCCACATGCATGCGCCCGCTGGGGGAGGGTGCAAACCGCCCGGTGATCCTGTTTTTCCCTTCTATGTCCATCGTTTCCCTCCAACGCCGTTGTTCCCGTCCAGTATACCATATACGGGCCTTTTGCGGTAGGTTCCGGCCGCCCCAGAACTTTTTTTATTTTCTTTTGACTTATATAAGGCAAAACGCTATAATAAAACAAACAGAAATTCGCATAGGGTTCCTCAAAAAATAGATAAATTGGAAGAACAGTGGCGCGAGACGGGATAGCCGGGTATTTTTTACATCCGGCGGGCCACCTCTTTTCCGATCCGGCAGCCGTCCGTTTTCACGCTCGGAAGAAGCTTCTCATGGTCTGGGAATCCTTTAAGATGTCAGGGGGAACCAAAATGGTGGACAATCGATCGATCAGGCCGACGGAGCTGCCCGCACAGCCGGGGTTGGTCCGTCTGATGTGCGACGGCATTCCCGGCGGGATTTTCCGCTGTTTGCCCGACCCCGTTTGGACCATTTTGGAGGTAAGCCGCGGGTTTTTGAACCTGTTCGGTTATACGGCGGAGGAGATGCGGGAAAAATTTCACAACCATTACCTGGACATGATCCACCCGCACGACCGCCGGGCCGTCACCCGCGCGTTTCAGAAGCATATGGAAACCGGAACGGACCACTGCCTGGAATACCGGGTCAAGCACCGGGATGGGCATACGCTCTGGATTTTGGAGCAGAGCCATCTGATGCAGCGGGATGGCGAGCCGGATACGCTCTGCTGCACCTTGACGGACATCACCGAGGGCAAAAAGCTCCAAGAACAGCTGCGCCTCAGCCTGGAACGCCATCAGATCCTCATGGACCAGACGGACGACATCATCATCGAATGGAATATGGAGACGGATTCCTTTCTCTGCTCCCCGAAGTGGGAGACGAAATTCGGCTACATGCCGCAGAGGGAGCATATCACAAGGCATATCCTGCACGGCGATTCCCATATCCACCCGGAGGACCGGCAGCGCGTGGCCGAGGCCCTGCGCTCCATCCGGCGGGGCGCGTTGCACAGCGACCTGGAGTTCCGCATCTGCACGGCGGACGGGCGGTACCTCTGGTGCCGCGCGCGCATGACGGTGCAGACCAGCCAGGCCAACCATCCCGTCCATGCCATCGGCCTGCTGGTCGATATCGACAGCGAAAAGCGGCAGGCCGAAAAACTGCTGGAGATCGCCCAGCGCGATCCCCTGACCAACCTGCTGAACAAGGTGGCCTCGCAAAAACGCATCGAGGAGTATCTCAACACTGCGGCGGACGGCGATTGCTCGGCGCTCTTAATCGTCGACCTGGACAATTTTAAGCAGATCAACGACAGCATGGGACACCTGGTGGGGGACGCCATCCTGGTGGACGCCGCACAGCGCCTGAAAACGCATTTCCGCAGCACCGACACGGTGGGGCGGCTCGGCGGGGACGAGTTCATCATCCATATCCAAAACATCCAGGATGTTTCCATCGTTCAGAAAAAGGCGGAACAGTTGATCCTCGAGCTGGGGGACATCGGGACGGTGAACAACGGCATGGAGAATTCCCCCAGCATCGCCCTCTCCTGCAGCATCGGGGCCGCGATCTATCCCAAACATGGGAAAAGCTTCAAAGAACTGTACCGCCACGCGGACCTGGCGCTCTATCAATCCAAAAAGAACGGGAAAAACCAGTACAACGTCTACGACGGTTCCTACCAGCAGGAGCGCATTTTGCGCCCTTACACCCAGCCGGCGTCCATCCCCGAGGAAAAAGTGGATGCGGACGGGCCGGGCAACCTTCTCGACCACCTTTCCGAGCATTGCTTCCACATCCTGTACCACTCCCGCGACGTAGAGACAGCGGTCCAATCCATCTTGGAGATGGTGGGGAAGAAGTTCAACGTCAGCCGGTCGTATATCTTTGAGGACAGCGAGGACGGGAGCTATTGCCGCAATACGTTCGAATGGTGCAACGAGGGCATCTCCCCGCAAATTGACAACCTGCGCTGTATCTCCTATGAAAAGGATTTAAACAACCGTTACCGGGATAACTTCAATGAGGAGGGCATCTTCTACTGCCGCGACATCCGCCTTTTGGAGGAAGAGCCCTATGCCATCCTCGCCCCGCAGGGGATCAAGGCCCTGTTGCAGAGCGCCATATACGACAACGGCGTGTTCCGCGGGTTTGTCGGGTTTGACGATTGCTCGATCAACCGGTTTTGGACGCAGGACCAGGTGGACGCGCTGGCGTTTATCTCGGAGATCCTGAGCGTATTCCTCTTGAAGCACCGCGCCCAGCAGCGCACTGTACAGGCCGAGGAGTCCATCCGCTCGATCCTCGAAAACCAAAGCACCTGGATCTACCTGATCGACCCGAAGTCGTATGAATTGCTCTATGTGAACCGCTGCCTGGGCCAGATCTTCCCGAGCGCGCAAATCGGCATGCACTGCTACGAAGCCTTTTTCAGGCGGGACCATCCCTGCACGGAATGCCTGTTCCGGAAACTGACGGAGAAAAACCAGAGCCTTTTGCAGGAGGTTTACCATGCGGCCCTGGACCTCTGGCTGATGACCGACACCTCCATGGTGACCTGGCACAACCGGCCCGCCGTCCTGATGTGCTGCTTTGACATCACCCCCTATAAAAAGGCCGGGACGAACGACCTGCTGGACAAGAACCTCCGTCCCTGAGCGGGCGGAGGGGGAGGGCCGGCAAAGCCGGGCCGCTCCGCGCCCCGAGGCCAAAACCGTGCGGCACCAAAAACGCCTTGCAGCCAGCCCATACGGCGCTGGTGCAATCGCCATACATACGCAGAAAAGCGGCGTCCTTTTGAGCCTGAAACGCTCACAAAGGGCACCGCCTTTTTTGTTGCTTTTTGCATATGCAATTTTATGAAAGCTTTCCCGATTTCTATTCGGGTTCTTGGAGCTCCAACGGCCAAGGGCCGTTGGTTTCCTTTTGGGGTTTCCTTACTTCAAAACCTCCACCTGGCCGTCCTCCACGAAAAGCGCCTGGTGGTCGTCGATGACCTTCAGGTCCAGCGTGGAAGCATACGCGGCCACAATCTGTTCGACCGCCGCCCCGTACTCCGGGTTGCCCCGGTGCGGCACCGGATACCATTCCGTCAGATGCAGCCCCGTATAGTCCTGTAATCCCGGCGCTTTCCCGGGGTCGTCCATCGCAGACGAATAGGCGATGTCCGGGGCCGCGGCGATGGCGCCCGCCGATTCCCCGATATAGGGCTTTCCCTTGTGGACCTCCTCGCGGATCAGCCGGTCCGCGCCGCTCTGTTTCAGCGCTTGCAGCAGGAAAAAGGTATTCCCGCCCGCGATGTAGATCAGGTCATTTTTTTGCAGCGCCCTTTGGATGGCCGCATAGGGGGCGGTGGAGACCTCCACTTCGTCCACAACCAGCCCCATCTGTTCCAAATTCTGCTTTTCCAGGGCGGCCCAACCGCCCGGTTCCTCCGCAAGGCTTGCCGTGGGGATATAGGCGACCGATTTCCCTTTGTAATCGGGCATCACCCGCTGCAAGAGGTGGGAGACATTTTGAAACATGGATACCAGTAGCAATCTTTTCATCGCTTTTTCCTCCCTGTAAACAAACCTCGCCGGTTTGATGGGCATTCCGATACCGCGAAGCGTCTATAAGGCGCCCGGTTTCCAGCCCTGCGTGCGAAAGCGCAGCCGCCCATCCCATGGGATATGTGGAGGAAGGGCCGTTTCAAAAATGCAAGTTTCGGACGCATTTTATTTACAACTCGTAATTTTTAAAACTATTTTACGGATTGTTATAGCTTTTTCTGCTCCACCAGGCGGGCGGCCTTTAAAACCAGCACCTGGGTCTTCGCGTCTTTGATGGTGTTGTCCATCACCATCTCCACCGCCTTTTGCAGCGGGATGCGCTCGACCTCCAGGAATTCGTCCTCGTCCAGCTGCGATTCCCCGTACCCCGTGATCCGGCAGGCATAGAGGTGCAGGATCTCGTCGCAATAGCCGGGCGTGGGGTAGAGCAGCCCCAGGTTCAAATACTGCTCCGCGGTGGTGCCGGTCTCCTCGCGCTGCTCGCGCTTGCAGGCTTCAAAGGGGTCCTCGCCGCGCTCCAGCTTCCCGGCCGGGGCCTCCAAGACCACCTCCTGGTACGGATAGCGGAATTGCCGGACAAAGAGCATCTCGTCCTGTCCCGTGAGCGCCGCCACGCACACCCCGCCGGGATGCATCACCAGCTCGCGCTTGGATTTGGCGCCGTTTTCGAGCTCCACGTCATCCACGGCGACCTCGATGATCCGGCCCTTGTAGATATCCGTGCGGCCCAACTGCTTTTCGATCAATTTCATGGTCCGGCCTCCTTATTTAAAATACAAAACGTAATATAAATAATCTATAAAACAATTTGTATTTGACAAATTCATCACATTGTTGAAAACTCGGTTGATAATACTAAAAGTTAATCCGTTCTGCGCTTGCTCGCCGCCGCAAAAAGGCAAACGTCCCTTCCGGCCCATTTGCAAAAGGAAGGCCCAAAAAGGGAAATGCGGGGCTTTGCGCAGTAAAAAATATACTTTACGAATAAAATAACATACATATTACAAATTGGAATATGTATTTGCCCGTCCTATGATGGGCGGCATAGCATGCCTCCCCTTATCCCTCGAAGTGATACGTATAGTTCGGGTCGATGGCATACAACTCTTCGTAAAGCTCCACCGCCCGGCTGCGGTAATAATCCATCACCCGGCTGGCCTCATCGACCTGCGCCATGGTGCCGCCGACCGCCTGGGCGTCGGCGCGGAATTCCTCCAGGGCCGCTTCGGTCCCGTCGCTCCACGCCTGCTGCTCGCTCTCAAGCGTAGCCTTGCGGTCGTCCGAGACCTTTTCCAGCAGGGTTTCGTAGGCATACGCCACCTCTTCGCGCCAGATCTCCGCGTATTTCTGGGAGACCTCCACCATATCCTTGTTGGAGATCGCCTGGTTGTTGTCCTGGATATACGCCTGGTCGATCGGGTTGTCCGCGAATTTCTCGTCAAAACCCGGGTTTTCCGTCTCCACAGGCAGCACCTGGCCGGGGCTGTCCTCCGGCGGCTCCGGCGCGGGCTCCGTGGAGCTCTCCGGCGTGGACGGCGCTTCGCCGTCCGGCTGCGGGGCGGGCGCCGGGGCGCTCTCCTCGGAAGAAGCGCTGGACGTGGGCGCGGAGCTGCTGCCCGGCGGGTCCTCCGTGCCGTTGTCCCCCGTACACCCCACCAGGGCGGCAAACCCGACGGCCGCCGCCAGCAGAATGGCAATCCATTTATTCTTCATTGCTGTTCTCCTGTTCCGATGGTTCCTCGGTCAAATCCTCGTCCCCGGCGTCGCCGTCGTCCTCCGGCAGATCGTCCGGTTCCTCGTCCTCTTCGTGGGCGGTCCGCGCCAGGGTGACAACGCGGCTTCCTTCGTTCAGGCGCATCACGCGCACGCCCTTGCTGGGCCGCGCGCACTCGCGGATGGAATTCGCGCGGATGCGGATGATCACGCCGTCCGATGCGATCAGGATGATGTCGTCGTCCAGGTCGACCACCTTGATGGCGGCCACGTCGCCGTATTTCTCCACGTGGTAGTTGGTCAGGCCCTTGCCGCCGCGCGACTGGATCCGGTAGTCGTCGGTGGAGGAGAGGCGGCCGTAGCCCGTCTCGCTGACGGTCAGGACCAGCCCGCCCTCGCGGACAACGCTCATGCCGACCACGCAGTCGCCCTCCTTGAGCGTCAGGGCCTTGACGCCGCGGGCCGTGCGGCCCATGGCGCGCACATCGTTCTCGCTGAAGCGGATCGCCATGCCCTTCTTGGTCGCGACCAGCAAATCGTCGCTGCCGTTGGTCAGGCGGACCCAGCACAGCTCGTCGCCCTCGTCCAAGTCAATGGCGATCACGCCGCCCTTGCGGGTGGTCTGGAACGCGGAGAGCGGGGTGCGCTTGATGACGCCTCTGCGCGTGACCATCACCAGATAGCCGTCCTCGTCGAGCTTTGGCACGCGGATCATGGACGTGACCCGCTCGTCCTGGGCGATCGGCAGCAGATTGGCGATGTTCATGCCCTTGCTGGTGCGCGCGCCCTCCGGCACCTCATAGCATTTCAGGCGGTAGACGCGGCCCAGGTCCGTGAAGAACATCACATAGTCGTGGCTGTTGATGACGAACATCTCGGTGGCCACGTCCTCCTCCCGGCGCGTCATGCCGGAAACGCCGCGGCCGCCGCGCCGCTGGGTGCGGTAGGTGTCGGCCTTCTGGCGCTTGATATAGCCGAAGTTGGTCAGCGTCAGCACGCATTCCTCCTCCGGGATGAGGTCTTCGATATCCACTTCGCCGCTGATCGCCGCGATTTCGGTGCGGCGCTCGTCGTTGAACTTCGCTTTGACCGCGAGCGCCTCCTCCTTGACAATGGCGAGCACGCGGCTCTCGTTGGCAAGGATGTCCTTCAGGTCTTCGATCTTGAGGTGCAGCGCGCCCAGCTCGTCCTCCAGCTTCTGGCGGTCCAGGCCGGTCAGCGCGCCCAGCTGCATCTGCACGATGGCCTGCGTCTGCACATCGTCCAGGCCGAACCGCTCGGTCATGCGCTGGCGCGCCTGGGCGCGGTCCTTGGAGGTGCGGATGATCGAGACCACTTCGTCGATGAAATCGACCGCAATTTTGAGGCCCTCCAGGATGTGCGCGCGGTCCTCGGCCTTTTTGAGCTCAAAGCGCGTGCGGCGTGTGACGACGTCCTCCTGGAAGTCGATGTAATTCTGCAAAATTTCCTTGAGCGTCAAGGTCTTTGGCTCGCCGTTCACAATGGCCAGCATGATGACGCCGAAGGTCGTCTGCATCTGCGTAAATGTATAAAGCTTGTTCAGCACAATCTGCGGGGAGGCGTCGCGCTTGACCGTAATCACAATGCGCATGCCCTGGCGGTCGGAGTGGTCCTCCACGTTGGAGATGCCGTCGATGCGCTTTTCCTTGACGAGCGTCGCAATGCTCTCGATCAGGCGCGCCTTGTTCACCTGGTAGGGGATCTCCGTGACCACAATGCTGAACCGGCCGTTCTTTTCCTCCTCGATCTCCGCGCGCGCGCGCACCGTGATGCGGCCGCGGCCCGTCGCATAGGCCGCGCGGATGCCCGCACGCCCCATGATGATGGCGCCGGTGGGGAAGTCCGGCCCCTTGATGTACTGCATCAGCTCGTCGAGCGATGCGTCCGGGTGGTCGATCAGGCAGCACATGCCGTCGATGACCTCGCCCATATTGTGCGGCGGGATGTTCGTCGCCATGCCGACCGCGATGCCCGTGGACCCGTTGACCAAAAGGTTCGGGAAATGGCTGGGCAGCACAACCGGCTCTTTCAGGCGGTCGTCGTAGTTCGGCATGAAATCGACGGTTTCCTTGTCGATGTCCTGCAACATCTCGACCGCAATTTTGCTCATGCGGCTCTCCGTATAACGGTAGGCAGCGGGCGGGTCGCCGTCCACGGAACCGAAGTTGCCGTGTCCGTCCACCAGCATATAGCGCATGGAGAAGTCCTGCGCCAAACGCACCAGCGCGTCGTAGACGGAGGCGTCGCCGTGCGGATGGTACCGGCCCAGCACCGAACCGACGGTATCCGCGCATTTGCGGTACGGCTTGTCGGGGCTCAGGCCGTTCTCATACATCGTGTAGAGGATGCGGCGATGCACGGGCTTGAGCCCATCGCGGACGTCCGGCAGCGCGCGGGACACGATGACCGACATCGAGTAATCCAAAAAGGACTTCTTGATCTCCTTTTCCAGATCTACGTTAATAATGCGATCGTTTTCCTGCATGTCTTGCATTGTAGAAACCAATCCTTTCTTTCGAGCCTACGGCGATCCCATGGACCGCTTTATCAAAAAACAACTTGTTGATCTTCTTGAAATGGGGCGCGCCTTCACTTCTGCGTTTGCCCGCCGGTTGGGAACAGCGCATGGAGCTTCTGCACATCCTCCGGGGAGAGCGCCCGCTTGGGGACATACCGCGATTCGCCGGGCCCCAGCCGCAGCAGGAGGATGCGGCCGTCCTCCCAAACCGAGAGCATCGCATAGGGGAGGGACGCCGCATAGCGGTCCGATTTTACGTCCACATGGTCCGCAAAAAAGGACAGGGACTGCGCGGTCATGCGCTCCCCGGCGTGGTCGTAAAACGACTGCGCGCGGCTGCGCACCAGCAGGGGCTGGATGGAATCGTGGAAAAAGCCCACCGCCAGGCCCAGCAGCACCAAAAGCGAGAAAAATACCGTATTCTGCGGGTTCCCCACGCCGAAGAGCAGGCAGAGCACAAAGCCCGCCACCACCAGCACAAACCCGGCGGCGCGCAGGAACAGCCGCTCGCCCGGCGACGCGGCCGCATTGCACGCGGCGATCTGATAATCGGCATAATCCTGTTTGGTCGGTAAAAAGCTGACCGAGAGCAGCGGTGTCTGTTGTTCCATTTGTCCTCCTATCCCGGTGCGTGCTGGGCCACGGGACCGGCCCCGCTTCGATGCACGGGGGCCAAAAAAGCCCTGCCTGGTGGTGCAGGCTTGCCCCAAGCGCCCGCGTTTCAAAGCGCGCGCCGCCCATTTCTGCCCGCCGGGAAAATCAAATTCATTTCTATATGTATATTTCAAAATAAATAATACAAATCGTATTTTCTGGATTTCGTTTGTTCTGCTTGGATGCCTACATCCCTTCAAATGGGCCCTTGGACAGGATCTTCTTCACCAGTTGGACGAACGCATCCCCCGTGCCCCAATCGAAGTGGGTGAACGCACCAGTGCCGCCGCCCGCACCGATGGCGGACACCTGCACGGTGCCGCCGTGCCCGACCAACGTCAAGGTGAGGCTGGCGCGGCTGGCGTTGCGCATAAAATAGCGGTCGTACACACGGACGGCAACCTGCGTATCCCCCAAGTCGTATCTGGCAGTGCCGACCAGCTCCACGGAGGCGCCGCTCGCCAGAATTTCCTTCTCCAACAGGGACAAGACCGTGTAGAAATCCGCATCATGGAGTTCCTTCTCAAATTGTGCCATGGATTCCTTCCTCCTTAGTTTGCATATGGCCGGTTTGAAAGCCGCCGTACTGCCGTCCCATCCGCTCCGATCGGCCAACACCCGTTTGGCCCATCGGAACGGACGGCCGTCAGGCCGTAGGTCCCTCGCCCGGCGCTGCAAAGAGCTCCTGTTTCGAAAGGCCGTTTTTCCGCCCTTTCCGCCGCCAGACGGACTCCGCAGACATCCGGTACAAAACGCGCGGGAAATTCTGGGTGATATAGAGGTCTTCCGCCTGCCCGCCGGAAACGATGGCCTCCGCGAGCGTTTGGAGCGCCTGCCCGAGGCGCTTTTTGGGCCCGTGGCCCATGGGGATGTTTTGCGTCTCCGGCAGCATCCCGCCCCCGCCGGCGCCAATCCCCTGGCCCCAGCGCACCCCCGCACGGCGGCACCAATGGCGCAGCATGTGCAGCGCATGGGCGTTCTGATGGCCCTCATAAAACCCGGAGTTGACGAGCGCATAGGCTGTCCGCTCCTTCTGCGGCGTTTCCCGGAAATCCGCTTCCAATTGCAGCAGCGCGCCCACCATATGGGAGGGCAGGCCGTCCACATAGAGCGGCATGGCAAACACCAGCACATCGCACGCGGCAATCCCGCGCAGCGCCTGTTCCGGGAGGGGGGCGGTCCGGATGGCGTATTCCCGCACCGCTGCCTGCGGGGGCAATGCATCGCGCAGCCCCTGCAAGATCACCCAGGACGCGCTGTTTTTTCCCTTTGGGCTTCCGCAAATCAAAGCAATGTCCGTAGCAAATCCCTCCAATCCGGCGGCTGTTCCACAAAGCGCACCTCGTTGACCCGGCCATAGAGGTTCACCGCCATGGCCTGCACCCATTCCTGCGCGGTCCTTTGTTCCTCCGGCGTTGCCCCGCCGTAGAAGGCCACGGTCAAACCGTACGAATGATGGTACCGCTGGCGGTGGTGCATCTCCCCGTTTTTGATGACAAAATAGGGATGGACATACGAAATGCACCGGTCCAGCACATTTTTGACAAACGGGCCCGGCCCGCCAAAGCAGCACCGGCTCACAAGGACCAGCTCGCCGCTGTTGGCAAGATAGGCCCCCATATCCCGGTATGGGTCCGGGAGCACGCAGCGTCCGGGCGTTTTGATCCAGCAGCCGAAACAGCCGGTGCAGGGGCGGATCGTGCCGTTGTCCGAAAACACCGTGCCCGCAAAGGGGGGCTCCAGCTCCCGGACCGGTTCCGCCCGCTCCACATCCTGGATCACCAGAAAGCGATGGTTTTCACGCATCGATCGTTCCTCCGTTCCCCCGCCTATTGTTTGGCCCAGAGATACCGGTTGGCGAATTGTTCGCGCATATGGGCGGACACGGCCTCCCGCTGTCCGGGGGAAAGCTGCTTTTTATCGACAATCAGCAGATGCCGGTCCCAACCGCCCGCCACGACCAAATACGCGGGGCATTCATAGCATGCGTAATAATCGCTCCAATATCCGCTGATTTTTTCATAAGCGGTTTCACAGCAGACGCTGTCCCGGTAAAAGGCGATTTTGCAGCGCTGCTGCCAAAAGCGGTTCTTTTGGAAGACCGCCGCCGCGCGTTTCTGCATCCGCACCGGCTGGAACCAGAAAAAATAGGCCGCCAGCAGCACGCCCAAACAGCCCACGGCAATGGGAATCCAGGCCGTGGCGTATTGATACCGGTAGACCGGGATACAGGAAAACGCCAGGGCCGCCACGGTCAGCGCCGCCGCCGCGCGCACCCCTCTGCGGCTCCAAACCGAGCGGTGGCTTTCCGCAAACACGGCCGCCTGCGCATATTCCTCCGCGGTGAGCGTCTGATGCACCACCGCGATGGGTTCCCCCTCGTAAAACGTTGGCAAAGGGCAGTCCTCCTTCCGGTCAATCCTCCCGCGGCTGCGTGCCCGCCTGGATCATCGCCCGCACCTCCGGCAGGACCGAAGGTTCCACGCAGCGCATGGGGAGGATCACCATATCGTCGCCCTTGAAATACACGACGATGTTCTTCTGATAAATCGCGCTCTTACACGAGCCGTCCAACGGGATCTCCCACTGGTTTTCCCCGCGGCCCATCTCGATCTTATGCGGATAGATCTCCATACAGATTTCCTTGCCATTCGCATTGCGCTTGGCGTCCTGTTTGATGCGGATGTCCGGCAGGAAGATCATGATGAAGATCATCGCCGCGCAGACCGTGGCAAAAAACAGGTTGTCCGGGTTGCGTTTCAAAAAGAAAAAGACCAGGAATCCCAACAGCAGCGCGGAAAAGACCACCAGCTCGATGCGCATGCGCCGTTTGCGCCGTTTGCCAAATTGCGTGCCGCGCATACAGGTGCGGATCTCCTCCTCGGTCAGGACATAGGAGAGCTTCACGCCGGTGATGGTGTCTTTGTACTCCTGGTCGGCGCCCTCGGACACGATCTCCGCGTCGCTGCCGTCCCACTGGACGGCCTCCTCCTGCTCTTCATCCTCCAAAAATTCCGGTTCGGGGGCCTCAACCCCCTGGGGTTCCGGAGGCTGGGCGGTCTCTTCGTTTTCTTTCGTAAAGTCTTTCATGTAGGATTCTCCTTTGTATGTTCCGGCGCGATGCGCCATAGTATAGCCCGTATGCAGGGAACCGGCATGGGCCATTCAAACGAATTTTTTCCGTCTGCCGGGAAACCGGCAGCACAGGGGTTAAATGTCCAGGTTCTGGACGTACTTCGCATTCTTTTCGATGAACGCGCGGCGCGGTTCGACCTTGTCGCCCATCAGGATGGTGAAGGCCTCGTCCGCGGCGGCGGCGTCCTCCACCTCCACGCGCAGCATCGTGCGGGTTTCGGGGTTCATGGTCGTCTCCCAGAGCTGCTCGGAGTCCATTTCGCCGAGACCCTTGTAGCGCTGGATCTCATACCCGCTGACCAGCTCCGCCATCAGCTTGTCGCGCTCCTTGTCGGAGAAGGCGTAATAGTGGTTTTTGCCCTTGCTCACGCGGAACAGGGGCGGCTGCGCCAGATAGATGTGGCCCTCCTCCACAAGCGGCTTCATAAAGCGGAAGAAGAAGGTCAAAAGCAGCGTGCGGATATGGGAACCGTCTACGTCGGCATCCGCCATGATGATGATCTTCCCATAGCGCAGCTTGGAAATATCGAATTCCTCGCCGATGCCGCAGCCCAGCGCCGTGACGACCGGCATCAGCTTTTCATTGCCGTACACCTTGTCGAGGCGCGCCTTTTCGACGTTCAGCATCTTTCCCCAGAGGGGGAGGATCGCCTGGTATTTGCGGTCGCGCCCGCCCTTGGCGGACCCGCCTGCGGAATCGCCCTCGACGATGTAGATCTCGGTCTCGTCGGGGTTGCGGCTCTGGCAGTCGGCCAGCTTGCCGGGCAGGGAGGCGGTCTCCAGCTCGGACTTGCGCCGCACCAGCTCGCGCGCCTTGCGCGCGGCCTCCCGCGCGCGGGAGGCGGACAGCGCCTTGTCAAAGATCGTGCGCGCCGTGGCGGGGTTCTCCTCCAGGTAGGTGGCCAATTTGTCGGACACCAGCTGGCTGACCAGCGTGCCTACCTCGGTGTTGCCCAGGCGCGCCTTGGTCTGGCCCTCGAACTGCGCGTCCTTGACCTTGATGCTGATGATCGCGGTCAGGCCCTCGCGCACGTCCTCGCCGGACAGGTTCTTGTCGTTGTCCTTGAGGATGTTGTATTTGCGGGCGTATTCGTTCATCACGCGCGTGAGCGCCCGCTTAAAGCCGTCCTCATGGGTGCCGCCGTCCGTGGTGTGGATGTTGTTGGCAAAGCTGAGCATCAGCTCGTTATAGGAGTCGTTGTACTGCATGGCGATTTCCGCTGTGGAGTTGTTGTCCGCCGCCGTGCAGGAGAAATGGATGATGTCGTCGTGGATGGGCTCCTTCTCCTTGTTGAGGAACTCCACAAAGCTGGAAATGCCGCCCTGGTAGCAGTAGTTGTCCTGCAAAAGGTTCTCCGGGTCGCGTTCGTCCCGCAGCTCGATGTGTACGCCCGCGTTCAGGAATGCCTGTTCGCGCAGGCGCTTTTGCAGCGTCTCATAGTCATAGACCGTGGTGTCCTTAAAAATCGACGCATCCGGCTTAAAGGTGACGGTGGTGCCGGTCTTGTCCGCGGGGCAGTCGCCGATGACCTCCAGGTCGCCGGTCGCCTTGCCGTATTCAAACCGCTGGTGGTAGATCTTCCCCTCGTGGTAGACCTCGACCTCCAGCCAGACGGACAGCGCATTGACCACGGACGCGCCGACCCCGTGCAGGCCGCCCGCGACCTTATAGCCGCCGCCGCCGAATTTGCCGCCCGCGTGCAGGATCGTAAAGACCACCGTGACCGCGGGCAGGCCGGTCTTGTGCTGGATACCCACCGGGATACCGCGCCCGTTGTCCGTGACGCGGATCACGTCGCCGGGCAGGATCACCACGTCGATCTTGTCGCAGTACCCGGCCAGCGCTTCGTCGATCGCATTGTCCACGATCTCATAGACCAGATGGTGCAGGCCGCGCGGCCCGGTGGAGCCGATGTACATGCCCGGGCGCTTCCGGACAGCCTCCAGCCCCTCCAACACCTGGATCTGGTTTTCGTCGTATGTCTGATTCGTTTGCAAGACTTCGTTTATATCCATGTTACATGATTCCCCCAATAACACACATAAAGGCTGCGGGACCTTCCCTGCCTGCGGCCGCAGCGGGCCCTGGTTTTCCCGGCCCTTTGGCCGCCCAAATCCGGCAGGCCGCCGCTTTTTCCGGCACATTCCCAGCCTGTTTCAAAAAACCTTCCGCGATGTTCAAAAGGCGCTATAACCGCCGGGCCGTCCGCGGATTCGGACGGCGCCCGGATTCCCCGCCGCTGGGTGCGCCCCTGGCCGTCCGGCCGGGCGCCTGGCTCTGCCGCTGGCCCCCGCGCGGAAGGTCCACGCGCTGCGTATCGTGCATCTGTCCCGGAGCCGGCCTGCGGCACGCCCTCTCCGGCGCAGCCGGCGGCACCTTTGCCGGCTGGATGGGCCGCAGGCGGACAAAAAACGGGCTGATCAAAAAGAAAAGCAAAAACGGGACGGCGATCAGAACCAGGGAGGTAAAGCTGAATTCCTGCACCAGTGTCACAAACAGGACGAAAAACACCGCGCCGGCGATGGCTGCCACGGCCGCAAGCGGATAAAGCGCTTTATCCAGCGCGACGTTCGAGCATTCGCCGCATTTCCCGCAGCGGTATTCCCCCTGTGTTTTCAGAGCCCATGCGCGGAACCAGTTGACCTGTTTCCCGCAGTGCGGGCATTTTGGAAGCATGAGTCGCATGATGTTCCCCTTCTACTGTTTCAAACATTGGAAATTTCGTCGATGTACCCCGTCCGCTTCAACAGCGTGGACGAGGAAATCTGGGAGATATAGACCGTCTCCCGGTTCTGGCTGTCGCGGCAAAGCACAAAGGACTTCGGCAGCTCCATGCTGACGTTGACGACCTTTCCGGCCTTCTCCGCCTGCGCCAGGTAGTTCCGTGTGGTTTTGGAGATCGTCGAGGTCTCCATATTGAAGATGCCGACGATTTCGTCCATCTTAATCACCGTGTCCTGCCCCAGATGTAGGTACATAAAGTTCTCCTCTCCGCACTTCAAACAGCGCGCCTTCCTCCAGGCGCTTGACCGCGCCCGGCTCGCAGCACGTGAGAAACACCTGCCGCCCGTCCAAGCGGTTGAGCAGGTAATGCTGCCGGCCGGCGTCGAGCTCGCTCATCACATCGTCCAGCAGGATGACCGGCGCTTCGCCGCCCTCCTGCTCCAGCACATCGGCCTCGGCCAGCTTGAGCGCCAACACCAGGGAGCGCTGCTGCCCCTGGGACCCATAGGCCCGCGCGGAGACGCCGTCCACGGTGACCTCCAGGTCGTCGCGGTGCGGCCCCACCGTGGTGTGGCCGCTCTGTAGGTCGTCCCGGCGCGCCGCCGCCAATGCCTCCCTTAGATTTTCGGCGCTTTTTTGATACTGTATTCCAAATTGTTCCTTATTTTCCGAAATCCCCGCGTAGAGCTCCCGCGCGGGCGCCTCGATTTTTTGTATGTACGCCGCGCGCTCCCTTGCCACGGCGTCGCCGTACCGCGCGAGGCGGTCGTCCCAGATCTCCAGGGTATCCAGGAGCTCGGCATGGCGCGGGATGTCCTTGAGCAGCGCGTTGCGCTGCACCAGCGTGTGATTATACCGCGACAGAAGCGGCGCATAGGCCGGCTTTACCTGGCAGAGGGCCGCGTCGATGAAATTCCGCCGCAGCGCCGGGCCGCTCTTGATGAGGGAGAGGTGCTCCGGGGAGAACAGCACGGCGCGGAATTTGCCGACCAGCTCCGCGGGGGAGCGCTTTGGCACGCCGTTGAGCGACGCGCTGCGCCGCCCGTTCTGGATGGTGAGCTCCGCCTCCTGCTCGCGCTCCTCGCTGTAAAATTGCAGGTGCAGCGCCGCCTTTTCCTGGCCGAAGGCCACCAGCTCGCCGTCGCGCGCGCCCCGGAACGAGCGCCCGCCGGTAAACAGCCAGACCGCCTCCAACAGGTTGGTTTTCCCCTGCGCATTCCTGCCGTAGATGACGTTCATCCCCGGGCAGGGGGTGAGGCTTCCCGCGCAGAGGTTGCGGTAGTGTTCAAACGCCAGACTCTGTATTTTCAGAACTACACACCTCGTAACATACGTTGTTATAGACCGCCTGGTCGCCGGGCCGCATCTTTTTCCCGCGCATGGTGCACAGCTCGCCGTTCACCTGCACGTTCCCGGCCTGGATCTCAAATTTCGCCTGCCCGCCCGTATCCACGGCGCCGCCGCGTTTGAGCAGGGCGTCCAGGCGGATGAACTCTGTGTCGATCGAAATGCTTTCTTTCTTCATAGATCGGTCTCTTTTCTGTAAAATATGGGCTGCGTGCTGCGCAGGCAGCCGCGCCGGTTTTTTCGCAAACGCCGGGCAAAGCGGGGCGTCAGCTGTCGCTCTTCAGGCGGACCGGAAGCACCAGGAACAGGAAGGCGTTCCCCTCCCGCGGGAGGACCTTCATCGGGCTCAAGGGGCCGTTCAGCTGCACCTTGACCTCGTCGCCCTCCGCATTCCGCAGGGCGTCGAGCAAATACCGGTTGTTAAATCCAATCTCCACATTCCCCCCTGTAATCTGCGCTTCGAACTGGTCGTTCGCGCGCCCCATGGAGGTGGAGCAGGACAGCTTGATCTCATTGTCCTCAAACAGGCAGCGCACCGGGCTCTTCAGGCGGTCGGTGATCAGAAGCGACACGCGCTCCACGCTCTCGATAAAGCTGCGCGTGTTGACCAGCACCTCGGTGCTGCTTGCGGCGGGGATCGCCGCCTTGTAATCGAGGAATTCGCCCTCCAAAAGCCGGGAGATCACCGTATAATTCCCGATCTTAAACAGGATATGGCGGCGCCCTACGACCAGGGAAAGGGTCTCTTCCTCGCTGTCGCTGAGCAGCTTCGTCACCTCGTTGAGCGTCTTGCCCGGGACCACAAAGCTGGCCTCTTCGTTTGCCTGCACCGGCTCCTCGCGGATCGCCAGGCGGTACCCGTCCACGGATACCAGCCGCAGCGTGCCGCCGCCCAGCTCAAACAGGGTCCCCGTGTGGATGGGCTTTGCGTCCGTGTCCGCCACGGCAAAGATCGTCTGGCGGATCATGCTCTTGAGCATGCTGTGCGGCAAATCGATCGTGGTCTCCCCGGTGATCGAGGGGATTTCCGGATACTCCTCCGCCGGGATGCCGACGATCGAAAATTCGCTCAGGCCGCAGGTGATCGCGGTGATGTTCTTTTCATCGGACGCGATGCAGACCTGCTCCCCGGGGAGGCGGCGCACGATATCGCCGAACAAACGTGCGCTTAAGACCAGGTTGCCGGGCTCCTCCACAGAGGCTTCGATCGTGGTGGTCATGCCCAGCTCCAGGTCATACCCGCAGAGGGTCACCTCCTGCCCGTGCGCTTTCAGGAGGATGCCTTCGAGCGCGGGGATGGAGGATTTGGTCGAGACGGCCCGCTGCACATTGGAGACGGCTTCCGTCAACTGTTGTTTGCTGCAAGTTATTTTCATTGTATCACCCTTTTATCTGTTTGGGCCAAGCGGCTCGATGTTTTCCACCTTGTTTGCGGGGTTTCCACCGCAACTTCCGGTTTTCTCTCTTTATAAGCATAGCAATGGAATGCTTTTGATTTAGTACCAGCAGTAGGGGCCGGGGAAATGTGGAAAATCTCCGGAAACCCAGCGCTGGCGCGGCAAAAAACGCCGGAATTTTCATTTTTTGTATGTTTATGCATTGTGGAAGGTTGTATTATCCACCCCAGAATCAACAATTTGTTGAAAACTCTGTGGGGAAAGTTGAAAACACGTTAAAAGATTTCAAGGCGCAAAAATCCGGTTTCTTAAAAGGCTCTTTTTAAGAAACGGTCCGTTCGATAGTGCATCTATACAATCTGTATTATAACTATTTGTATAACAAAGGGCGCACGAATCCGCAAAGCGCCGCATGGTTACACAGCCGCCCTGCGGGCGCAAAACACCGGGACCCTGCCGGGGGTTACCGGTCGCGGATGTTCTTGATGATGTCCTCCACGGTGCCCTTGGTCTTGGGGTCGCGGGCCATGCCCTTCTCCACCTGCTGGATGGCGTAGACCACCGTCGAGTGGTCGCGGCCGCCGAACTCCTCGCCGATCGAGGTCATGGGCATCTGGGTGATCTCGCGCACCACATACATGGCCACCTGGCGCGCGTTGGAGATGTTGGCCGAGCGCTTGCTCGAGCGGATGTCCTCCGGGCTGGTGCCGTACGTGCGTGCGACCTCCTCGATGATCTTCTCCACGGTCACCGGGACCGGCTGCTCGTTGTTGATGATGTCGCTGACCGCCATCTGCGCCGTGGACAGGTTGAGGGCGTCGCCGTTGAGCAGGTAGTACGCCTTCATCTTCTTGACCGTGCCCTCCAACTGGCGGATGTTGTTCTTCAGCCGGTTGGCGATGTATTCGATCACGTTGTTCGGCAGGTCGATGCCGAGCAGCTCCGCCTTGCGCTTGATGATCGCGATGCGCGTTTCAAAATCCGGCGGCTGGATGTCCGCGGTCAGGCCCCACTCAAACCGGGTGAGCAGGCGCTCTTCCAGGGTGGCGATGTCCTTGGGCGGACGGTCGGATGTGAGGACGATCTGCTTTTTTGCCTCATATAAGGTATTAAAGGTGTGGAAGAATTCCTCCTGGGTGGATTCCTTGCCCGCGATGAACTGGATATCGTCCACGAGGAACACGTCCGCCTTGCGGTACCGCTGGTGGAACTCCGCGGTGGTGCCGTGGCGGATGGCTTCGATCAGCTCGTTGGTGAATTCGTCGCCTTTGATGTAGACGATGTTCATCTCCGGATGCCTTCTTGCGATCTCGTTGCAGATGGCATAGAGCAGGTGGGTTTTCCCGAGGCCGGAATTGCCGTAGATGAACAGCGGGTTGTAGAGTGTCGCCGGCTTTGTGGCGACCGCCATGGAAGCCGCATGCGCAAATTTGTTCGACGGCCCCACGATGAACGTGTCGAAGGTGAACTCGTAGTCGTCGTTCTGGGAAGAGGCGTCCTCTTCCTCCTCCTTCTCCGCGGAGGGCACGTCCTCCGGCACGCAGATCTGCACCTGGATGCCCGGCCCGAAGATCTCGGCCACCGCATCGTTCAGAAGATCCATATAGCACCGGTTCAGCGTCTGCCGGTGGAATTCATTCGGCGCCTTCAGAAGGGCGATCCCCTTTGCAAAGTCCAGGCTGACCGGCTCAATCCGGCTGATCCAGGTGGTGTAAGCCACCTCGGTGATGTGTTTTTTGCAGTATTCGCAAATAAAACTCCAGGCTTCGGTAAAAGATTCCATGTTTGAACCTCCGTGTTTTCAAAATCGTCCTTGCGCGCATGTTTTCCTTGCAAACAAAGCGGGTGAAACCGGGACCGGCATATCCAAATTTCACCAGTTTTGGAAATCGATAGACTTCAGGCAGTATATATCTTATAGTATCACAATTTCATCGCTTTTACAACTTTTCAACAGTTAGAAATCGATTTGGTGAAAAGCTGTGGAAAAGAATCCCGTGTAAAAAAGGGCGTCCCCGCCGGAAAAACCGGGGCTTTACCGGGCAGAAAACCGCTTTTTCCACAGATTCCCCAAAAAAGGCGGCGCCGGGACGCCCCCGCCCCAGGAGGGAAACCGGCCGGGGACCCCCGCAAAAGGCCCCATCCGCCCCCGGTTTGCCGGTGAAAAATTTTTTCGCATTGTTCTTTTAAAAAGATACGGCCCTGCATCTTGTGGTCGGGAAAGGGCATGCCCCTTAGTTCTTGCGAAAATCCCGCAGGAATGCCGGTTTCCCGCGCATTTTTTCGCTAAGAAAAGGTTGACAGCCCGGACGCATATAATATATAATGCTAAATTGCAAGGTTTGTACCCCGAAAGGAGGGTGTATGTATGCTGAGAACGTATCAGCCCAAGAAGCTCCACAGAAAAAAGGAGCACGGCTTCCGCAAAAGAATGTCTACCAGCAACGGCCGCAAGGTATTAGCCCGCCGTAGAGCAAAAGGCAGAGCGCGCCTGAGCTACTAAGACAAAAGGCCACCGGAGTGTGGCCTTTCTTTTTAGCACGAGCCGCGCGGCGGCTTCCCAGGCCGCCGGAAATCGTTGGACGGGAGACAATGGCACGCGGATGCGGAAGGGGCTCCAAAAACAGGGCGGCCCTTCCGGTTTTCAAACGCGCCGGTTTTGCTGCGCGCTATTTGTTGCAGCAGCCCTCTAAATAAGGGGGATATGGGCCGTTTTTTTGCCTGTTGAGGCAAACAACGGGCAAACCGGCGGATGTTTTTCGGGAATAGGTCCCGGATGGCGCATCCAATGTGCGTTTCTGGCATCCCGAAGAGGGATCGTGGAAGAATGATGGACTTGTTTACACCAATCAAAGAGAATCGGGATTTCCGGCGCATCTATACGCGGGGCAAGTCGTATGTGTCGCCGGTGGTCGTGACCTATGTTTTAAAAAACCGCAGCCAGAACGTGCGCGTGGGCATTACGACGGGGAAAAAGACCGGCAATGCCGTCAAGCGCAACCGCTCCCGCAGGATTATCCGGGAAGCGTTCCGGCAGGCTGCCCCGCAGGTGCGGGAAGGGTTTGATTTTGTCCTGGTGGCGCGCGGCCGCACGCCCTTTGTAAAAAGCACGGATATTTACCGCGTTTTGATGCGGCAATTGAAAGACGCGGGTGTTTTGAAATGAAACGCCTGCTTATTTTGCTTATTCGATTTTATCAGCAGGCGATCTCCCCATTCAAACAGCCCTGCTGCAAATATTATCCCACCTGTTCCAATTATGCGTTGGAGGCGATTGAGCGTTTCGGCGCGCTGAAGGGTTCCCTTTTGGCGCTGTACCGCATTTTGCGCTGCAATCCGTTCAGCCGGGGCGGGTATGACCCGGTCCCGGAGAAGAAGGAAAAGGGAACATCAAAATAGAGGAGAAAGCATACATGGAAATTTTCAATTGGTTCGGCAGTATTCTGGGATATTTGTTGTGGTTCCTTTATGAAATTATCCCGAACTATGGTGTTGCAATTATTCTGTTTACAATCATCACCAAGCTTTTGCTCCTTCCTTTTTCGGTCAAGCAGCAGAAATCCATGGCGGCCAACAGCAAGATGGCGGCCAAGCAGCAGGAGATCCGCACCAAATATGCAAACGACCGGCTGAAAATGCAGGAGGAAATGCAGAAGCTGATGGAGCAGGAGGGGGTCAACCCCACCAGCGGTTGCCTGGTGACCCTGATCCCGTTCCCGATCATGCTCGGCATTTACTACACGGTTCTGTACCCGCTGCAGAACGTTCTGCATATCAGCATTGATTCGATCAATAAAGCGACCGCCCTGTTGTCGCAGATCCCGGGCGTGGGCACGACGCTGAACGTCGGCTACTACTCCCAGATGGAGATCATCAAACATTTCGACCAGCTCCGTCCGCATCTGACGATGTTTACCGGGGACGAGCTGTCCCGCATGGAATCCCTGAGCCGCGGATTCAATTTCTGTGGCCTGAACCTTTTGGATACGCCGCAAAGCAGCCACTTCCTGACCTTTATGTGGGTCATCCCCGCGCTGTGCCTTCTGACCTCCCTGCTGTCGCAGGTGATTATGATGAAGATGCAGCCCGGCATGAGCCAGCAGCAGGGCTGCATGAAATGGATGCTCTACCTGATGCCGCTTCTGACCGCCTGGATCGCGTACACCGTCCCGGGGGCCGTCGGCTTCTATTGGACCATCCAGACCACGGTGAGCTTTGTGCAGTCCATGCTATTGCGCAAATTCTATAGCCCCGCGCTGGTGAGCGCAAAGGCGGAGGCGCAGCGAGTCGCGCTGCGCGAGGTGGAAGAGGCGAGGATGAAGCCTCTGGCCGTGCCCCTGAAGATCCATGCAGGGCCCGCGCCAAAGCAGCAGAAAAAGGAAAAGGCGTCTGCGCAGCATCCACAAAAACAAAAGGGAAAGCAAAAACAGAGCAGCGACGATTACCGGGGAACAAAAAAATAACGAGAAACGCGCCGCGTATCAAGAAGACAACCGTGCGGTGTGGAGCCGGGAGGGTTAAACGTGATTAAAGAAGCAATTGGAACCGGGAATACGGTGGAAGAGGCCTTTGAGGCCGCATGCAAGGAGTTGGGCGTGGAGTCCCACGAGGCAGAATTCGAGATTCTGGAAATGCCCGTGAAAAAGACATTCGGCCTGTTTGGCGGCAATCCCGCAAAGGTGCGCGCCTATGTCAAAGACAGCCCCGCAGATGCTGCGGCGCAGTATTTGAAGAACATCCTCTCCAATATGGGGTTGTCCAACGTGCAGTTCGACATCCAGGAGGAGGAGAGCGGCGCTTTGATCTCCCTGTCCGGCGAGGACGTGGGCTTTATCATCGGGCACCGCGGGGAGACGCTCGACGCGCTCCAGTATTTGGCCGGCCTGGTGGCCAACCACATTGAGAATACGTACTTCCGCATTACGCTCGATATCGGCAATTACCGCGAGAAGCGCAAGGACACCCTGGAAGTGCTCGGCAAAAAGATCGCGAACAAGGCGGTCAAGTCGGGCCGCAATTGCTCCCTCGAGCCCATGAACCCGTACGAGCGCCGCATCATCCATACGGCGGTGCAGACTGTGGAGGGCGCAAAGAGCTGGAGCGAAGGCGAAGACCTCAACCGCCATGTGGTGATCGGCCCGGTAGATGGGGAGCGTCCGCAGCCGCGCAAGCCCTATCATTCGCGCGGGCCCCGCAAACCGTACGGCGATAAATCCCGCGGGGACTACCACAAGAACAACTACGGCGGCAGAGGCCCGCGCCCGCAGGGGCAAAGACCGGCCGGGCAGACGCAGCAGCGCTCCCAGCCGAGGAAAGAGACCTCCGGCCCGCTCTACGGCCGCATCGACATCAATCGGAATAAAGACGGCGAATAAGGCTGTCGTTTGGATACCAGACGGAAGGGGGACGGTTCTGCGGAATCGTCCCTTTTTGTCATGCCATGGGCGCGCTCGGGGGAAGGGCCCCTGCGCGCCAGGAAGCGCATCGGAAACACAGGGACGCGCGGCAAGCCCTTTCTGTTTTGGAAGGCCATGCGCCCCCGCGGGGAATCTGCGCGCCTGGCCGGGCAGCGCCTTTTCCACGCAGGGGAGGAAAGGGGATCGGCCGCCTCCTTCCCAGCCCGCGAACCCCGGCCCCGCGGCTGGATGGGGATTGCTGGCCGGGCGGCCATTTTCCGGAAGGCCGCGGACGCATCGAAAAAGGAGGAACATCCATGCCAAAGACCATAGCTGCCATCTCCACCCCGCAGGCCGCGGGCGGGATTGGCATCGTACGCATTTCCGGCCCGGAGGCGCGCGCCATCGCCGGGCGCGTCTTCACGTCCGCGCGCGGGAAGACGCTGGAACAATGCCGCGGGTATACCGCCCTGTATGGCCGCGTCCACGACGCGGAGGGGGAGATCGACGAGGCGATCGCCCTGAATTTTGTCGCCCCGGCCAGCTTTACCGGGGAGGATGTGGTGGAGCTCTCCTGCCATGGGGGGATCTATGTCATGCGCCGCGTCTTGCAGGCGGTCTTTGCGGCGGGCGCTGCCCCGGCGGGGCCGGGGGAGTTCACCCGGCGCGCGTTCCTGAATGGGAAGATCGGCCTGACCGAGGCGGAATCCGTGATGCAGATCATCTCCGCCCAGGGCCTGGAGGCCGGGAAAGCGGCCATGGCCGGGCGCGACGGCGCGCTGGAACGCCGGATCATCCAGATCCGCGAGGGATTGACCACCATCGCGGCGCATCTGGACGCCTGGGCGGACTACCCCGACGAGGACATCCCGGAGGTGGACGGCAGCGGCCTCCAGGAATCGCTGGAACACGCGGCCCAGGAGCTGGACCGCCTTCTCTCCCAGTTTGAGGCGGGCCGCGTCCTGCGCGAGGGCGTGGAGACGGTGATCGCCGGGCGGCCGAACGTGGGCAAATCCACCCTGATGAACCTGCTCTCCGGCTGCGAGCGCTCGATCGTCACCGAATACGCGGGCACCACGCGCGACGTGGTGGAGGAAACCGTGCTGCTCGGCGGCATCCCGCTGCATCTGGCGGACACGGCGGGCATCCGCGCCACGGAGGACCCGGTCGAGCGGATCGGCGTGGACCGCGCGCGGGAACGCGTGCAGGCGGCGCAGCTCGTCCTGGCGGTGTTCGATTCCTCCCAGGCGCTGAACGAGGAGGACCGCCTCTTGATCGAGTCCGTCCAGGATACGCCCGCGGTTGCAGTGGTCAACAAGAGCGACTTGGAAAATGTGATTGACTTAAAGTATATTAAAAATCATTTTAAACAAATTGTATATATTTCGGCGCTGTCCGGCGATGGCTTGGAGGCGTTGGAACAGGCGGTCGCGTCCCTGTTGAAGACGAATGAATTGGACCCGTCGAGCGGGATTTTGTTCACCGAGCGGCAGCGCGACGCGGCGCGGCGTGCGCGGGATTGCGTGCAGGAGGCGCTGGATGCGCAGCGCTCCGGCGTGACGCTGGACGCCGTCACGGTTTCCGTGGAAGGGGCGGTCTCGGCCCTGTTGGAGCTGACCGGCGAGCGCGCGACGGAAGCGGTCGTGGACCAGGTCTTTGCGCAGTTCTGCGTCGGCAAGTAACCGCGCGGCGAACGCGCGCAAAGAGCGCCGGGAAAACGCCAAACGAACGGGCGGCCAAAAACCGGCAAGCGCCATCGCACAAAACAATGGAAAACATGCGGGGCAGAAAACAGGACCCCGCGCATGTTGGGCGAAAAAGGGGACAACGGGTCGCTTAACACCCGATGATTACAATGAATGAAGAAATAGCGGGCTTTCCGTCGCATTTGCGGGGGAAAGCGGCTGTTTTTGGAAAGACGGTCTCTGAAAAACAATTGCTGAAAAACAAAGAGGGTGCATCTTGGCGCTTCGGCTGCCGGATGCGCCCGAAATCCTTGGAAAACGATAAAGGGGGAACCCAATTTGACCTATCAGGCCGGAACATATGACGTCGCGGTGATCGGCGCGGGACATGCGGGCATTGAGGCGGCGCTGGCCTCGGCGCGCCTCGGCTGTCAGACGGTGGTATTCACCATCAATATGGATGCGGTGGGAAACTGCCCGTGCAACCCGTCGATCGGCGGCACGGCGAAGGGCCATCTGGTGCGCGAGATCGACGCGCTCGGCGGCGAGATGGGGCGCACGGCGGACGCGACCTTTTTGCAAAGCCGCATGCTGAATAAGGGCAAGGGCCCGGCCGTGCATTCCCTGCGCGCGCAGATCGACCGCCGCGAATACAGCAAGGTGATGAAGCACAAGCTGGAATTGCAGCCGAATTTGCAGCTCAAGCAGGCGGAGATCGTCGACCTGTACCAGGAGGGCGGCAACTGGGTCTTGACCACCCGCATGGGCGCGCAGTATACCGTGCAGGCGGTGGTCATCGCGACCGGCACCTTCCTCGGCGGCAAAATTTTTGTGGGCGACGTGGCCTATGAGAGCGGGCCGGACGGCATGTTCCCGGCCGCCTTTTTGGGCGACGCCCTGAAAAAGCTGGGCCTGCGCCTGCGCCGCTTCAAGACGGGGACGCCCGCGCGCGTGCTGCGGTCCAGCATCGATTTCACGGATCTGGAGGTGCAGGAGGGCGACGAACCCGTCGTGCCCTTCTCCTATGACACCCTGCACCCGGGCAAGAACCAGGCGGTGTGCCACGTCTCCTGGACGAACGAGGAGACAAAGCGCATCATCCTGGAAAATATCCACCGTTCCCCGCTCTACGGGGGAAAGATCGAGGGCGTGGGGCCGCGCTATTGCCCCAGCATCGAGGACAAGATCGTCCGCTTTGCGGATAAAAAGCGGCACCAGCTCTTTATCGAACCGTGCGGCAAGGATACGGAGGAGATGTATTTGCAGGGCATGAGCTCGTCCCTGCCGGAGGATGTGCAGCTCGCGTTTTACCGGTCGATCAAGGGCCTGGAGCATGTGGAGATCATGCGCTGCGCCTATGCGATCGAATACGACTGCGTGGACCCCTTGCAGATGGAAGCCACGCTTGAATTCATAGATTTCCCCGGCCTGTACGGTGCGGGGCAGTTCAACGGCAGCTCCGGCTATGAAGAGGCCGCCGCGCAGGGCTTGGTCGCGGGCATCAACGCGGCGCTCAAGATCCAGGGCAAGGAACCGCTGGTTTTGGACCGCGCGGGCTCCTACATCGGGACGCTGATCGACGACCTCATCACCAAGGGCGTCTCCGACCCATACCGCATGATGACCTCGCGCTCGGAGTACCGGCTGGTCCTCCGGCAGGACAACGCGGACGAACGCCTGACCCCGACCGGCCGGAAATTGGGCCTGATCGGGGACGAGCGCTGGGAGCGCTTCTGCACGAAGGAGGATCAGAAAAAGCGGGAGATGGCGCGCGCGCGCCGCACCGTGTTGCCGCCCACCGAGGTGCTCAACGACATCCTTGTTTCACGTGGAACAACGCCGGTTTCCACGGGCGTGAAGCTCGCGGACCTGCTGCGCCGCCCGGAGCTCAGCTATGAAGCGCTGACCGCGGTGGACATCACGCGGCCGGTGCTGCCCGCCGCGGTGTTCGAAAATGTGGAGATCGAGATCAAATACGAGGGATACATCGTGCGCCAGAAGGCGGACATCGCGGAGATGCGCCGTCTGGAGGGCAAAAAGCTGCCCCGCGGCGTGGATTACAAAACCATCACCGGCCTGCGGCTGGAAGCGCAGGAAAAGCTGCAAAAGGTCATGCCGGCGAATATCGGCCAGGCGTCCCGCATCAGCGGCGTGAGCCCGGCGGACATTTCCGTGCTGTTGATCTGGCTGGCAAAGGAGGGGAAGGCATGAGCGAGGACATCCGGCAATATTTGCAGGAGTGTGCGGCGTCCTATGGGATTGCCGTGTCCGACGGGCAAGCGGAGCAGTTTCAATGGTATATGGAATTGCTGATCGAGTGGAATCAAAAGATGAACTTGACCGCGATCACCGAGCCGAAGGCCGTGGTGGTCAAGCACTTTCTGGACAGCATCCTGTTGCTGCCCGAATTGGAGCAGGGCGACACCCTGATCGACGTGGGGACGGGCGCGGGTTTTCCCGGCGTGCCGCTGAAGATTTTGCGGCCCGGCCTCCATTTGACCTTGCTGGACAGCCTGAACAAGCGCCTTATCTTCCTCCGGGAGGTGCTGGACCGCCTGGGGCTGGACGCACAGATCGTCCATGCGCGCGCGGAAGAGGGCGGGCGGCAGGCGGGCCTGCGCACAAAATTTGCCTTCGCAACCGCGCGGGCGGTCGCCCCGCTGAACCTGCTGTGCGAATACTGCCTGCCGTTTTTGCAGATGGGCGGCGTCTTTTTGGCCATGAAGGGGCCGGAGCCGGACGCCGAAGTGGAGGCGGCAAAGCGGGCGGTCTCCCTGCTCGGATGCCGGTTGGACGGCGTGAAACGCTTCACCCTGCCGGGCGGCGACGCGCGCAGCGTGGTGCGCATCCGCCGGGAAAAGCCCCTGGCGGCGGCCTACCCGCGCCATGGCGCAAAGATTTCCAAAAGCCCGCTCTGAGTGTGGGGCGACAAGGGCAAACGCGCCCTGCGGCTTGCCGGGGAAAATTGCAGAAGCCCCTGCGTGGGCGGCGCTGCCGTAGGGAGAGGATTTCCCACCGGTGGGCGCGTTGCGGGGGAAAAGCCCCTGGCGGCGGCCTATCCGCGCTAGGACGCAAAGATCTCCAAAAGCCCGCTCTGAGTGGGGCGAGAAGGGCAGGCGCGCCCTGCGGCTTGCCGGAGGAAACCGCAGAACCCTCTGCGTGGGCGGCGCTGCCGTTATGGGAAGGATTCCCCACCGGCGGGCGCAGCGCGGGGAAAAGGGGAAGAAGACTGGATGGAGGAGATGTCGAATTGAAGGCTTTGTTGCTCAATGCGAGCCCCAAGAACAACGGGAACACGGCCCGGCTGTTGGAATTGATCGGGGACGCATTTCAGAAAAAAGGGATGGAAACGCAGACGCTCTGCCTGGGCGATCTGCATTATGCCTTCTGCAAGGGGTGCAGGAGCTGCTATCAGACGGCGGAATGCGTGCAGCACGACGACGTACAGTTGGTTTTGGAACAGATGGAACAGGCGGACCTGATCGCCATCGCGTCCCCGGACTATTGGGGCGGGATCACCGGCCAGCTCAAGGCGTTCATCGACCGCTGCACGCCGTACAGCCCCGCGCACCAGCCGCACGCGGCGCTTTCCATGGGCAAGCGGGGGATCAGCATCGCCCTGAGTGCCCGCGAGGACCCGCTGGAGTGCAAGGAGATCCTGGCCCGCATCGACCGGTTTTTCCAGCGCATGGGAATCCGGCCCATGGCAAATTACTACACCTGCGGCGTCCTGACCGAGGACGACCTGAACAACAACGAGGGGAAACTCGCGGAGGTCACGTTCTTTGGGGAAGAGATCGCCAAAACGCTGGTGAAATAGGCCGCTTTCGCGCATGGGGCGTGCCTTTGCGCCGCTCAGGCGCGCGGGTTGAACCATTGTGGCCGGCCGGAAGGACGGCAAAACCCTGGTCGCTCCCCGATAGGGGTGCGTGGATTGAAATCGGATGGTGGTTTGCGTCGGCATGTATGCCGTGCTTGCCGCCCTCTGTGCGGAGGGTGTGGGTTGAAATCATGTCCATGATGAGGTGGTTATTGCTATGGCCCATGTTCCCTATGCAGAGGGCGTGGGTTGAAATGATCCGGTCAAGCAAAAGAAGCTGACCACCAAACATGTCACCCTCCGTGTGGAGGGCGTGGGTTGAAACTCATAGCAGATGCGCGGGTCGATGGGTTGCTTGTTCACCGCCCGAAAGGGCCGTGTGGGTTGAAACACGGATTTGAAATGGGTAATGAACCGGCTTGGTGCCGGCAGGCGGGACTGCGAGGATGGAAAGGGCGTTCCCAGATCATGGGGATTCCCGAGAGCTGCCCGCTCAAAAGGCGGCGTGGGCTGAAATGGGTGTCCGCGCGTGGCCAGCAGGCAGCCTTCCGCATTGGCGCCGGATGGGATGGCGGGGGAAAGGAAAAGCGCCTCAAAGCGGTTGGTCCTTGCCCCGCCTCTCAATTTTGCGGATGTGCCGCCGCTCAAAAGGCGGCGTGGGTTGAAATAGAAATTTGTAGACCAAGCCGTGATGTTCAGCGGCCGCCACCCGCGAGGGTGGCGTGGATTGAAATCGGTTAGATAATCGAGTGATACTTTGTACATATGTCGCCACCCGCGAGGATGGCGTGGATGGAAATTGCACCAGCATGGCGAACGTGGGGATGAATCCCAAGCCGCCGCCCGCCCGGGCGGTCAATCATCCCCAAAATGGAGCCCCTATAGGCAAACAATCCTGTATCAAAAATTCCAGAGGCTCAATCGACCGGAATCACGCCAAAATCCGCAGGAAAAGCGCTTTTTCGCGTACAGATTCCAACAAAAAGTTTCCCTCCCATATGGTATGCTTAAAGCACAGAAGGACAAGCCCCCTGGGGGCGGTTACATAGATGTGCAGAAAGAAACCAGATGGGAGGTATTTTTATGGGCATCATGCAGGATAAACGGCGCGTGATCGAGATCCCGCTCGACGACATTTATCCGAATCCCGCCCAGCCGCGCCGGTCGTTCCCGGAAAAGGAGCTCCTGGAATTGAGCCGGAGCATCCGGCAGAACGGCCTGCTGCAACCTTTAAGCGTGCGCCGGACCAAAAACGGCTATGAGCTGATCGCAGGCGAGCGCCGTTGGCGCGCGTGCCGCTTGGCTGGGCTGGACAGCGCGGCCTGTATTGTCAATTCGTGCAGCGATAAGCAGAGCGCGGTGCTGGCGATGACCGAGAATTTGCAGCGCCAGGACCTGCAAATCTTTGAAGAGGCCGAGGGCATCCGGCGCTTGATCGAAGAATGGGGCGTGACGCAGGAAGAGGCGGCGCTCCGGCTGGGGAAGAGCCAGTCCACCCTGGCGAACAAGCTGCGCCTGCTCCGCCTGACGCAGGAGGAGCGTAAAAAGATCAGCGAGAATGGACTCACCGAGCGCCATGCGCGCGCGCTGCTCCGGGTGGACGACGTCGAATTGCGCGGCAAGGTGTTGGACGCGATTCTGGCCCAGCATTTGAATGTGCAGCAGACCGACCAGTTCATCGAGCGCATTCTCTCGGAAAAAGAGGACAAGCCTAAGAATAAGAAGCGGATCATTGTAAAAGATATCCGTATCTTCATGAATACGATCAGCCATGCGGTCAAGACCATGCAGCTCTCCGGCATCCAGGCAAAGACCATCCGGAATGAGACGGACGATTACATCGAGTGCATTGTCCGTATCCCAAAGACGGGGCCAGCCGCCAGCCGGATGACACCTCCGCCGGAGAAGCAGGCGGCCGCGCCGGAGGCGGCGCAACCCCCAGATTCCAGCATGGAAGACAACCAGGAAGGCAAGCCTGTTTCGCGCATTGCAGGGTGATTGCCCGTACAAGCCCCGGAACTTGCGGGGCCCTTTTTGGGGAAGAACACGAGTTGTAGACCCCCACACCGCCCGGATTGGCGGGCGGTAGGGGGAATGCCGGGAAATCCCGGCGGCCAGCCCGCCGGTCGGATGGGCATTGGCCAAACCCGCGCGGCAAGCCCGCGCACCGAAAACAGATTACAAGACTACTCCCATTTCCCTTATATTTTCCCTGTGAAAAGCCGCTGCGGTGCTTTGCACTGCGGCGGCTTTTTCCTGTTATTTAAGGTATCATTTTGTTGATTTGACAGCAGCTTTAAATTATAAATTGGAAAAAGAGTTGATAATAAATCGGGATAGAATTATAATTGTTATATTCTTATTTAGAGGCGAGAAATAATGAATTGTTTAATCTTATGTAATCAAGATGATAGGGAGCTGTTAATTAAAAAATTTATCAATAGAAATTATAATCAAACAATTCATTTCACTTTTATAAAGATTTTAGAGGACATATTTAATATAGTACGTAATAGGCGATTTCCTGTTGAATTTTTATTAATACAATTGATTCACGATGCTGACTTTTTGCAAAGTTTGCAAAAGGTTCGAACACAACTCCCCAGTACATTTCTGATGCTGATTTTTGATGATCCCCAATTTTATTCGTTTTCCTTTATGCTCAAGGCATTTCAAGTTTTTCAACATCCAATCGATCTTGCGTTTTTAAATGCAGAGATGGAACGCGCTGTGCAAGAGTATATGGATCAAGGGATGCTGCATATTACACGCAATCGATGTGAAAGTATAACGATCCCTATAAAAGAGATCGTATTTGTGGAAGTATATGACAGGCATATTTTGATTCATACAACAAAAGAAATTGTTCGTGCCAATGGGACTTTATCCCACTACTTGCAAGATTTACAAAATTATCGTTTTGTGCAGATTAATAAATCTGAGATCGTCAATGTAGAGCATATAAAATCGATCCATAAAAACGAAATACGATTGGATGACACACAAGTGCTTTGGATGAGCAGATATTATATGAAGAGCATGGATAAAAAGATATTGCATCATAGTCAAAATAAATGACCACATATACAGATATGATTGATATTTTTTAAAAAATATAGTTAATATAAATTGAAATTTCATAATTGGGGAAGGGGATAGTCCAATGGGATTTTTTATTCGTAAGATAGGAGGCCTAAAATTATATGAGAAAGGAATATAAATATGAAAAAAAGTATTCTTTTTAAAATCGTTTCTTTGCTATTAATCATGACCTTTGTGTGTAATACATCTATTTTTTCTTTTGCGGCGATAGAGACAAGTGAAACCCCTGTTGCAGAGTATAACCCAAGTGGAATTGAAGAGTTCGGCGAGGCAACTTATTACCACAATTATACGGAAGACTACCGTATTACGATTGGGCTTTTATCGGATGGAAGATATGATATAGCCTATCTGGAAACCGCAAATCCCGATCTTATATACCATAGCGTTACTTTTATAGAGGATGTTGAACAACCCGAAAACTTTGAAGAAATTGAAAAAATGGTTTGTGATGGCCGTGTTGATTTAAAAACAATGGACATCAATCGTGAGGTATTGTTGACCAGATCGGGAGACGACGATGCAAACGTGATTGGGCTGGATTTGGAAGCGGACCGGGGAGAGCCTTATTCGGATAAATATATCGATTCCCTATCTGGCGGAGGAAAAACAGTCTCCTTATATGAATCCATGTATTTTGACATCCGTGATAAGGCAATCGAAGATTTTACATTAAAAGCGGGCCTCACAGTTGCGGTAATTGTAACGACGTTAAAGATAACGACACGACAGGTTAAGATTCTTTTAGGTTCAGTTCTTGTACTTATTAACGGTGAATATCAGTTAAGCCAAAGCACGGGGGTACATTCCTATAATGCAAGCGTTGTTTATTATCGGGAGGTGCGTTCAGGGAATATCTCCCCGTACCGTGCAAGTAGAGAACTGAAATATGTTTATTACGTGGCGTCCGGCCTTGGGACTTGTGTGCACGATGATAATGTACGGGATATTCATGATGATGACTTTTATGATACACAAGCGTTATTAGAAAAAGGGCTTTCTTTATTATAAAATTGTATTATGAATTTTAGGGGGGATCGTTATAGATTATCAGCCTAAAAGCGTGAAAGCTTTTTGGGGCGTATTGACAAGTATCATGTATATATCAGCAGGTGTTTTTATGATTCTATTTACTTTATTGCATTTTCCTAATTGGATAGTAAATTTAGTATTCTATGGGTTGTTTTTAGGAGCGATATTTATAGATTATAAAAAGACGCGTTGTCCCTATTGTCACTCTATGCGAGTAATGGGATTGCTTCATGCGAAAGGCAGCCAAGAGATATGTCCCCGTTGTAGGCGTCTCATTTATTACGATTAAGTCCTCACAATGGAATAAGAAATCTTGCAGCCGAGAGCCCTGCCGCCGGAAGCGATCCGCGGCGGGGTTCTTCGTTTCACGTGAAACATTGCAAATTTCAAGGAGAAATACTTTTCCTTCCTTCCCTTCCGTGCTATAATAAAACCATTGTTACAACGCTGGGCGTTGTAAAGGCTCCCCTTATGGAAAAAGGGGACGGTTTTCTTTGGAAACGGGGGCGGACTATGGGAAAAATCATCGCAGTAGCAAACCAAAAGGGCGGCGTGGGCAAGACCACCACGGCGGTCAACCTTTCGGCGGCGCTCGGTGCAAAGGGGAAAAAGACCCTCCTGGTCGATGTGGACCCGCAGGGGAATTCCTCCAGCGGCGTCGGCGTGGACCGCCGCAGGGTCAAGCAGACCATGTATGAGGTGTTGATCGGGGAGACGCCGGCACAGGAAGCGCGCATCCACACCGAATTTGCCAACCTCGACCTGCTGCCCTCCAGCATGGACCTGGCGGGCGCGGAGCTCGAATTGATCGAAATGGAGCACCGGGAATCCATCTTAAAGAATGCGATCGTCCCCCTGC
Source organism: Anaeromassilibacillus sp. D41t1_190614_C2 (assembly GCF_015558525.1). NCBI lineage: Bacteria > Bacillati > Bacillota > Clostridia > Eubacteriales > Acutalibacteraceae > Anaeromassilibacillus > Anaeromassilibacillus sp. D41t1_190614_C2. Next base: position 50,128 of record NZ_JADMOD010000004.1, read on the forward strand.
GGGCGGAATACGATTTTATCCTGATCGATTGCCCGCCGTCCCTGGGCATCATTACGACGAACGCCCTCTGTGTGGCGGACACGCTCTTGGTGCCCATCCAGTGTGAGTATTACGCGTTGGAGGGGCTTTCCCAGCTGATGAATTCGGTCCGGCGCGTCAAACGGCAGTACAACGAGCAGCTCGACATCGAGGGCGTGCTCCTGACCATGTACGACGGCCGCCTGAACCTGACGCAGCAGGTGGTGGAAGAGGTCAAAAAGTATTTCCCGCGCAAGGTGTTTGCAACCGTGATCCCGCGCACCGTGCGCCTGTCCGAAGCGCCGAGCTTCGGGCGCCCGATCTGCTATTTTGACCGCAGCAGCAAGGGCGCTTATGCATACGACGCCCTGGCCGACGAAGTATTGAAAAAAGCAGCCCCCTGATTTGGGGACGAAGGGATACCGAATATAGCGCACAGGGGGTGAATGAAAATGGCGGGAAAAAAGAAGGGCGGCCTGGGCAAGGGCCTGGACGCGATCTTCGCAGAGAACGATATGGAGGACGCCAACGCGACGGTCACGCTGAAGATCAGCGAGATTGAGCCGAACCGCGCCCAGCCGCGCAAGGATTTCAACGACGAGGCGCTGGCGGAGCTGGCGGATTCCATCGCGCAGCACGGCGTGTTGCAGCCGCTTTTGGTGCGGCCGCTTTTGGGCGGCGGTTACCAGATTGTCGCCGGGGAACGCCGGTGGCGCGCGGCGCGTATGGCGGGCGTGTCGGAAGTGCCCGTGGTCATCCGGGAGATGAGCGACCACGAGGTCATGGAGCTTGCCCTGATCGAGAATTTGCAGCGCGAGGACCTGACCCCCCTGGAAGAGGCGCAGGGCTACCAGTCGCTGATCGACCAGTACGGCATGACGCAGGAGGAGATTTCCCGGACGGTCGGGAAGTCCCGCCCCGCGGTGGCGAACGCGCTCCGCCTGCTGCATCTGCCGGAGGACCTGCAAGCGCTGGTCTCCGCCGGGAAGCTTTCCGCGGGCCATGCCCGCACGCTGCTCGGTTTTCCGGACGAAGAGCAGATGCGCGCGGCGGCGAAGCTGGTTGTGGAGCAGGGTATATCGGTGCGCGAGCTGGAAAAGCTTGTAAACAAGGCAAACGGCAAGGAAGAGAAGAAGCCGCCGCGCAAGAGCAGCCGCATCCACTACTTCGACGAGGTGGAGCTGGCGCTCAACGAGCATCTGGGCCGGAAGGTCCGGGTGAGCGGCACGAAAAAGCGGGGCACCCTACAGATCGAGTTCTACGGGGAGGACGACCTCGCGGGCCTGATGAAGCTGTTTGACCAGGAAGACGATTGAATGTTTCACATGAAACATCACATACAGAAAACAAAGGAGCAACGAACATGTTGGATTTAAAGATGATCCGGACAGAACCGGACAAGGTAAAAGCGGCCATTCAAAAGAGAGAAATGAATCTCGACAGCGTGATCGACGAGATTTTGAAGATTGACGTGGACCGCCGCGCCGTCACCGGCAAGGTGGAGGCAAAGAAGGCGGAGCAGAACGCCGCGTCCAAGCAGATCCCGGCCATGAAGAAGGCGGGCCAGGACACCACCGAATTGATGGCGCAGATGAAGGTCCTCTCCGCGGAGATCAAGGAGTATGACGCGGAGCTCGGCGAGCTGGAGGAAAAGCAGAAGGACCTGATGCTCTCCCTGCCGAACCTGCCGGACGAGGACGTCGTGGCGGGCGGCAAGGAGCAGAACGTCCCGCTGCACTATTTCAAGGAGAAGCCGGTCTTCGACTTCCCGATGAAAAACCACGTGGACCTCTGCGAGGCGCACGGCATGATCGACTACCAGCGCGGCGCGAAGATCGGCGGAAACGGCGCCTGGATCTACCGCGGCTGGGGCGCGCGCATGGAGTGGGCGCTGCTCAACTTCTTTGTGAACGAACACCTGGGCGACGGCTATGAGCTGATCCTGCCGCCGCATATGCTGAACTACGAATGCGGCTATGTCGCCGGGCAGTTCCCGAAATTTGTGGAGGAGGACTACTGGATCGCCAACCCGACCAGCGCCGACCGCAAATTCATGCTGCCCACCGCGGAGACCGCGCTGGTGAACCTCCACCGCGACGAGGTCCTCACGCTGGACGAGCTGCCGCGCAAATACATCGCCTATACGCCGTGCTACCGCCGCGAGGCGGGCTCCTACCGCGCGGAAGAGCGCGGCATGATCCGCGGCCACCAGTTCAATAAGGTCGAGATGGTGCAGTACACCACGCCGGAGGGCTCCGACGCGGCCTTCGCGGAGATGGTCGGCAAGGCCGAGCGTTTGGTGCAGGAGCTGGGGCTCCATTACCGCCTGAGCAAGCTCGCCGCGGGCGACTGCTCCTTCTCCATGGCGCGCACCTACGATATCGAAGTTTGGATTCCCAGCATGGGCATCTATAAGGAGGTCAGCTCCGCGTCCAATGCGCGCGACTACCAGGCGCGCCGCGGCAACATGAAGTACCGCGGGGAGGACGGCAAGCTGCACTTCGTCAACACGCTGAACGCCTCCGGCCTGGCGACCAGCCGCGTGATGCCGGCCATCGTCGAGCAGTACCAGAACGCGGACGGAAGCATCACCGTCCCGGAGGTCCTGCGCCCGTATATGGGGGTCGACGTAATCCGGTAATCCCTGTCCATGGGGCCGCCGCGCGGCGGAACCCCCCGGGCTTGCCGGAAAGGAAAACAAGCAGACAAGATCCCCCGGCGCCATCTAGCGGCCCGGGGGATTGTGATCATTTGCCATGAAATAGAACGTGGCAAGGAGGAGTTGGATGGTTACAGTAGAAGAATACAGCCGGACGGTGCAGGTCGCCAGCTATGAGGTGGGCGCAAACGAAAAGATCAAATTGAGCGTCCTGCTGCGCATGGCGCAGGAGACCAGCGAACAGCACCTTGGGGAGCTGGGGATCGGCTATGAGCGGTTGAAGGCGGATGGGATCGTCTTTTTGATGACGAACTACCGCCTGCTCATCAAGCGTTTGCCCGTCCATAACGATGTCCTGACCATAAAGACCCATCCGCGCGGCACGGTGGGCGTGCAGTTTTACCGCGATTTCGTCGTTTATGCGGATGGAGAGGAGATCGCCCGCATCATGCAGACGTCCGTATCCGCCAACCCGGATACGCATAAAATCCTGCGCCCAAAGGTGTTCTTGGCGTACAACATCTTCCAGGACGCCAAGGTCCCCCCGGAAGACCGGGTGGACCGCCTCACGGTCCCGGAGGGGCTTCCATTTTTGGGCGAGCGGCCCATCTATTATTCGGACCTGGATTTCAACCACCATCTCAACAATGCGGTCTATGGGGACGTGCTGATGGACTTCCTGCCCGCAGAGATGCGCCGGCAGCCGCTGCGGAAAATCCAAATCAGCTATATCAGCGAGAGCAATCTGGGGGAGACGCTCAAAATCTACGGCGGCCCCACAGAGGGCGGCGGGTTTTTCCTATACGGCGACCACGAGCGCGGCCTGAGCTTTTCCGCAAAGGCCGAACCATAACAGAAAAGACGGATCAAACGGCCGGCCCAACGGGGAGTCCCCATGGGCCGGCCTTTTAACGCATAGGGGAACCCCTCCGCCTCCACCGTGCGGAACAAGAGCGCGAAAAAGAAGGGGAATGATTTTACCAAGAACAGGGCCTTCCGGAAAGGTCCAGGGAAGCCTGCTGTTTTTCCGGCTGCGGGCAAATGCGCTCCCCTTCCGTTCGTACAAGCGGCTGCGGCTGTTTGGCTTCTGGCCCTGCGCGTACCCCGCCATCCCTCCGGCAGCGGCCGCCTACCGGGGGAGCTGCTTGAGCCGGAAGCGGTTCCGTTCCACCTCGAGGACGCCCTCCTCGCGCAGCTTGGACAAAACCGTGGACATGGCGCTGCGCTCCACACAGAGGTAGTCCGCCAGCTGCTGCCGGTCAAAGGGAATGGAAAATGCCGCGCTGCCGTGCAGGGCGGCCTGCTCCGAGAGATAGGAGAGCAGCTTTTCCCGCGTGCTGCGCTTCGAGAGATGCCCGATCCGGCGGTTGAGCATCAAATTTTTGTCCGCGACCACCGCAAGCATATTTTCCACCAACCGGTGGTGGAAGGCGCAGCCCGCAGGGCAGGCACGCAAAATTTTCCGGTAATCCATCCACAGTACAACGCTCTCTGCCACCGCCAGCACGGTGACCGGGAGCGTTTTGTGTTCCCCGGAGGCGCAGGCGAACGCCTCGGCAAAGAGGTTGCCCGGGTTTAGGCCGGTTAAAATCGTCCGGCTGCCCGAAAATTCCTCCCGGATCACCTGCGCGCGCCCCTCCAAAAGCACGCCCACGCGGTCCGCCGGATCCCCGGCCAGCAGGATCACCGCGCCCGCCGCAAAGCGCTGTTGCTGCGCCCGCAGGCAGTCCAGCATTTGCTGCCTTTCTTCTTCGGAAATCCCCCGGAAGAGGGGCACGGACTCCAAAATTTCGTTGTATTTTTTCATGGTTCCCTCCGCTTGTTGGAATTCCAACAGACATTCTGGATTCAGTATAGTAGGATAAGGGCAAGAAAGCAAGGGAAATCCGGCAAGGGCCCTTCGGGAAACCGTTTTGAGACGACAGGAGGAAATCCGCTATGGAACGAAAAATCATCAAAATCGACGAAGACAAATGCAACGGCTGCGGCCTGTGCGCGCAGGCGTGCCACGAGGGGGCCATCGGCATGGTGGACGGCAAGGCAAAGCTGCTCCGCGAAGACTACTGCGACGGCCTGGGGGATTGCCTGCCCGCCTGCCCGGCCGGGGCGATCTCCTTTGAAGTGCGCGAGGCCCCGGCGTATGACCAGGCGGCGGTGGAGGCGGCAAAACAGGCAAAGGCCGGGAACCTGCCGTGCGGCTGCCCGGGGAGCCAGGCGAAGCGCATCGAGCGCAAGGCCCCGCCCGTGCGGGAACCCATCGAGGAAGCGCCGAGCGAACTGCTCCAATGGCCGGTGCAGATCAAGCTGGCCCCGGTCAACGCGCCCTATTTTCACGGCGCAAGCCTGCTGATCGCCGCGGACTGCACCGCCTACGCCTGCGGGGATTTCCACCGCCGGTTCATGCGCGGCCGTGTGACCCTGATTGGCTGCCCGAAGCTGGACGAGGGGGACTACGCGGAAAAGCTCACGGAGATCCTGCGGCAAAACGACATCCAGAGCGTGACGGTTGTGCGCATGGAGGTCCCCTGCTGCGGCGGGATTGAAAACGCGGTCAAGCGGGCCTTGCAGCAGAGCGGCAAGATGATCCCCTGGCAGGTCGTGGTGCTCGCGACCAACGGGGACGTCCTCTCCCGATAAGCGGCAAATAAGCCCGCTCTTGGATGCGTGAAATGGTTTTATTAATCAAATGGACGCCTGCGGGCCGGATGGAAAAGATTCGGCTTCGCGGGCGTTTTGCTAGTTTTAAACCGGCGGGAAACGTTCCGGGCGGACGCGGGGAAGCGGGAAAGGGCGTACCGGCGCGCGGCCCGTGCGCGGAACGTCTATGGTTGAAACGTATGGCGTGAAAAATTTTATCAAAATCGTTCAAACCCATTGACAACGGAAAAAAAGATGGTATATTTAAATCGTAAGTAGTAAGTAGTAAGTAAGCTGACGGTACCATCCACAATGAGGAGGAATGGACCATGAAAGAATTGACATTTGCACAGCAATTCGCCCTGATCGCACTCAACGCGCAGGATAGCCTGCATATGACGACGGTGAAAAAGATCGCGGTGCGCTGTATGGCCGCGGCCGCAATCCTGGAATGGGCCATGGAGGAGGACGGGCTGCAAAGCGAATTTTCCACCATTTCAGAGAAAGATGTGGAAAACGCAGCGGCGTTCCCGCACCGGCAGGAGGTTTTCCGTGCGCTCCTGAAAAAGAAAGACGCCGTCCAGATGCCGCTGCCGGAGCTGCTGGCCCAGGTCACGCATTTTTCCAGACGCACCCTGAAGAAGATTGAACACGCCTTTTCCGACCCGCTCAAGGGCATGGATCTCCTGGAGGAGATTCCGAACTTGCTCGGCTGCGATATGGACTATGACAGCGCGAGCGTCACGATGCGCGAATATCGGAGCGACCCCGCCACATATACCCGGCTGACCGAGGGCATGCGGGCCGACGTCCTCGAGGACGGGGAAATGGCCGACGAGACGGTGATGCTGCTGTGGCTACTGCGGGAGAGCAGCTGCATCTATGACTTTTTCTCCAAGGAGGAGCGCAAGCGCGTGGGACAGCGCATGGCAGAGCTGCACCGGGCCAACCGGCTGGCAAAAATGCTCTTTGCGGTGGACATCCACAGTTCCCTGGAAATCGCCGTGAAAAATTTCCTGCGGAGCAAGAAGGAGGTCATGGAAACCCCGACCGGCATCGGGGTCGACTTTGTATTCCCATTTTTGGAGCGCTCCCAGTCGGTCTTTATCGACATAGAGGCGTGGTTTGAAAACAAAGAACAGCGCTTGCAGGATGTGGAAGCGCGTTTGGCAAAGTATGGCCATCAATACACGGTCCTGCGGCGGGGGGCTGTGCCGCTCATCCAGATCGACAATGTATTGTATGAGGCGGTGCCGACGATCAGGCAACTGAAGGTGCCGGTGCAGGGGATGCGCCTGCGCAAATACCCGCTGTAAAGATTCACCAAACGGGAAAGGGGGAAGAGTATGTCGCGCCAGCGGTCCATAGAAAAAATACAGGCGTCGGATTATGTGAGCATTGGGGAACTGGCGCGTCTGACCGGCTGCCGGTACAGCACCCTAAAGTTCTACACGGAAGAGGGGATGCTGCCCTTTGAGCAGCCGGAGGAAAACCTCACCCGGCGGTTCCCGCGGGAAGAGGCGGTCGCCCGCCTGCAGGAGATTCAGAGGCTGAAAGCGCAGGGGTTGTCCATCCCAGAGATCAAGGCGCTGCTGGAAACAAAAGGCTTCCACCCTGAGGAATTCTAGGGCGGAAGCCTTTTTCTTTTGATAAAATGGATGATGTGTAATCGAGATGTCAAATTTTGTATACACGTATCGGGATATTCCTTTTTTTTACAGTTGTCAATCACATACTTTGTACCTTTTGATTGTCCATCCCAAAACGCGATTACAACATCTGTATATTCGATTATTTGTAAGTTTCGTTTTAAAGGAGCCCCTTTCCCGTACTTATAGTATTCAGGCAAAAATTCCGTCAATTTGATGTGATGTTCTATGGCGTATTTCCTTGCACATGTATCAATTCCTTTTGCGCCACCGGAAACGATTTCTGTGACATCTTCCGGAAGATATTTTTCTAAATGATCGACGTATAAATTTCTAGAGCCAATCACTGCTACTTTCATAATGGAACATCCCTATCGTCTATGTATAGACTATATAGTAGTATGCATAGCCTATAAATTGCAACTGTTTTTTATATCCTATTAAAAAAACAAAGGAGAATAGGATATGAATACAGTTGCAGCTGTGCGAAATCGTATTTTGGAGCTCTGTGGCGAGCGAAATATCTCTATAAACAAATTAGCAAATATCTGTGGATTGCCGCCATCCTCTGTAAAGAATATCCTATATGGAAAAAGCCAAAATCCAAAGATATTGACCGTCAAAATGATTTGCGATGGTTTAGGCATCACGCTTGCACAATTTTTCGACACAGATGAATTTAACCATTTGGAGCAGGAGATCCGATAGCCTTTGAAAGATCGGTTTGGCTCCATTTTCTGCCGGTGCAGGCAGGAGAATAGAACCTACAAAAATACACAAAGCCCCTGCCTGGGAATTGATTCCCAGGCAGGGGCTTCGCTAGTTATAAGGAAGAAGCCTTCCCTTTTATCTTAGATTAGCCAATCGTTACCGTGCAGTGCTTTGTAGCATTCTGGCCCGGCAGGGTGGTGTAAACGCCCGTGCTCTGGCCCGGCGCGCCAATGGCATAGACTCTGTAATAATAGTCGTTGCCAACCTTCGCCACGAACTGCGTCTTGAGCACATCGCCGTTGCCGGCCGTGAAGCTCGGCACCATGTTGTTGCCGTTGACGACCGTCATCTTGAAGCAGTATGCGCTGCCTCTCTTCAAGGTGAAGTTGACCGTCGTGTCGGAAACCACATAGGCTTGTGCGGATACGCTCTGGCTTGCAGAGACAATGCCCGCTGCGCCGTATGCGTTGCCAACGTTCGCGGACGTGCTGCCGCTGTTCTTCGAGCCCGTGGAGGTGCTCTTCTCGACCAGGCCGTCGATGCTGTTCTCCAGCGCCTCGACTGCGTCTGCAACCTCTTCTTCGGTCGCTTCTGCGTCGTTCAGGACTGCCTTCGCGGTGCTCAATGCGGCCTTCATCGTTGCCACGCTCTTTGCCGTGTACTTATTGGTGTTGATCGCTTCAGCTTCCCCGATCAATGCTTCCAGAGCATCCTTATCCGGGATCAGGCGCAGGGCGGAGATCGCCGCTGCCAAATCTTCTGCTGCGGTATCCACCGCATCCTGCGTTGCGTTTTCATTTGCCAGGACAGTTTTTGCCTCTTCCAGAGAGGTCTCAAAGCTCGTCCATGCGTCGTTCTGGATGTACTGGCCGGCGTTTTCAACAATGCCGTCGCCCTTGGTGACCAGCGCTTCCAGCTCGGTGACGTCTGCGCGGTAGACCAAGCCATAGATGGCGTCATACAGCGCATCCACCGCTGCGGTGATGTCCGCTTCCAGGACCTCTCCATCGTCCAGCAGGTCTTCCGCCGCCGCATACGCTTCGTCCAGCGCTTTCAGGCTGTCCGGCGTAAACAGGTCGCGGTTGATGGACTCTGCGATCTCCATCGGGATCTCCAGCTGGCTCTTGTCGCCTGCGGCAAAGCTCAGGTAGTGCAGCGCGTCGATCAAGTCGCTCCATGCGGTGTTGATCTCGTCCTGCGTTGCGGTCTTCTTTGCTTCGACGTCCTTCGCCGCCTGCAAGGCTGCTTCGTACTTCTCTTTCACGGACGGTACAGCTTCCGCTGCTTCGTCCGCACGGCCTTCTGCAATCTCGATGGTCGTGCGTAGGATCTGCTTGTTCACCACGGTGAAGGAGAAATCCAGCACTGTGTCACCGCTGCCCATCGTACCCTCATAGATATAGGCCGTGGTATCGGTGTCTGCATCGAACACAACCGGTTCGCCGTTTACAGAGATTGCCGCAAATTCCTCGCCCTCTACGCGCGGGGTAAAGGTCAGCGTATAGGAAGCATCCTTTTCCATTGCTGTCTCATAGCGGCCGATCAGGTTTGCAATGGTCATGTCTTCGCCATCCACGGCCAGCTGTGCGCTGGTGGGATACGTAACAATCAGATCGCCCGGTTCTGCTGGCGTGTCGACAGCCGTAAATTCGAACCAGTTCAGGTTCAGGCCGCCGGTCGTCATCAAGACCTTAACCTTATATTTTCCCGCCTCGAGATACACGCGCGGGCCTTCTCTGGTCACCCAGTTCTGCCAGCCGCCGGTCCCGCCGGTGGTGAAGGATGCAAACGTCTCGCCCTTGATCTGCATCACGAACGTATACTGCCCAAGCGCATCCTGCCCACTGGAAATTCGGGCCGCAATGTCATAATAGCCGGATTTCTGGATCTCGATGTTATAGATGGCATATTCGCCCTTGTCGCAATAGCCCAGGTTGCGGCCGCCATCCTCATCCGATGTGTTTTCGGGCCGCATGGTCCCCGAAATGCTGGCATACTGATCCGCGGCCTTGATCCGGGTTGTTCCCGAACCGACTGGGATATACTCCGACTCCATGCTGGTGTCGAAGCGGAGATAATCAAATTTTGCCGTCAGATGGTCGCCGTCCACAGAGCCATCGGAGGCCAACAGGCCAATCTTTGGATCGGAATAGTTTCCAGAGGCCGAAGCCCCCAGATCATAATAGGTCTCGCCGTCCACGCTGATCGCACCGGTATAGGTGTTCCCGCGCTTGGAGAGCTTCAGATACATGACGTTGTCCGTCACCAAGTCGGCCAGATCCTTGCTGGCAACCAGCTGGCTGTGGGTCCCGTTGCTCTCCTGCGAGAGGAAGAAGTTCGCGCCGGGACGCTGGGCGCTGCTGCTCTCATTGTATTCCATGCGGAACGTGATGTAATTGTCCTCGTCCTGCATGACGATCATGCCGATCTCTTGATAAATCCGATGCGGTTTCTGGTCAAAGGTCACCTTGGTATAGGCATCCCAGTTGCCGGCGGCCGGCTGCGTCACATAGTTGCACAGGTTGTCGTTCGTCTGGTACAGGTCGCCCATCTCTGTGGTGATGCACAGGGCGCCGTCCTCTAGCTTGAGGTTTTCCGGATTCGGGCGGTTGACGGTCCAGAAGCTTTGCAGCTCGGTACCATCGAATTCATCGCTCCGCGGCCCCTGCGAGAAGCGGACCGTATAGACAAACGCCTGATCCGGGGATTCGCAGCGGATGACGGCGAGATGCGTATCGGGATCATAATCGACGGTATAGGTCACGCCTTCCGGCACGTCGGCTGTGATCTCCGGGATGGATGCCATATCCTCCAACAGGACGGAATAGTCCGTGAGGGTGGATTCAAACTCCAGGATGGACTCTCCATTGACCTGGATGTCATCCGCATACGCATAGGTCGGGTTCTCAAATACCGGCGGAAGCCCCGCTTCATCGGTAAAGATCACTTTATAGATGCGCTCTTCCATGCCCTCGTTGGCATAGATGACTGCAATCGGGTTCTCCTGGGTTGCCTGGACCACCTGGACGTCCACGCCGTCCGGCGCTTCCACGGCCACTTCGGGGATTTCTACGCCCTCGTTCAGTTTGGTATAGACTTCATAGTCCAGCACCAGCGGGTTGAAGATGCGGATGGCGCGCCCGCCGACCGTCAGGCTGCTGATCATCGGGTCGCCCGGCTCGCTCTTTTCGACGCTGAACCAATGCTCGCCCGGCTCATAGGGGCTTACATAGTCCAAATCATACATGCGTGCGAACGCTGGGGACTTGATCAGGCAGTTCAGCACATTGATCGCACTGCGCTGCACTTCGCCAAGGGTCAGCACACCGGCGTTGACCGCATTGACAATGGAATCCGCTTCGTCCGCCACAGGCATCGCAATGTCGTTCTGTGCGCGGACCATGGCGGCCTCCTGGCGGAGCAGGCCGTCCTCGTTTTCGTTGGCCCACCAGTCGGTCATGACCATGCCGTCAAAGCCCCACTCGTTGCGCAGGGTCGTGGTGCACAGGTCATAGTTGGAAGCGGCCCAAATGCCGTTGATCTTGTTGTAGGAGGTCATGATGGTACCGGTGTTTCCATCGCGCACCACAATTTCAAAGCCCTTGAGGTAAATTTCACGCAAGGCACGCTCCGAAACGCGGGAGTCGTTATTATTCCGGTTCTGCTCCTGGTTGTTGGCCGCAAAGTGCTTCGGTGTAACCACAGCGCCGCTCTTCTGCACGCCGCGGGTTGCCGCAGAAGCGATCACGCCGGTGAGCACAGGGTCTTCAGAGAAGTATTCAAAGTTGCGGCCGCAGAGCGGGTCGCGATGGATGTTGATGCCAGGCCCCAACATGCATTCCACATTGTTGAGCACCAATTCCTGGCCGTGCAGGGTGTGCAGCTTTTCCACCAGCTCGGTGTTCCACGTGCAGGCCATCAGCGTGCCGATGGGCAGCGCCGTCGCCAGCTCGCCGTCGTCCATGCGGATACCGGACGGTCCGTCCGCACAGCAGCCGATCGGGATACCGAACGCCTTGAGGCTGTCCGTCAAACCGCCGAACGCGGAAGCCGTGCCCGGGGTGACCTTCGGGCTGTTCATGCCCTCGCCGCGGCACAGATAGGCGACGTCCTCCAACGGGAGCTGCGCCACAAATTCTTCCATGCTGATATCACCGTTATAGACATCCAGAAGCGTATAGCCCTGGTCGCCCGTCGGTTCGATCGTCTCCGGCAGGTTCGCCTGGATGCGCTCGTTGACGTCCACTGTGCGGGTGGGCACCGGCTCCATCTCCATGACGATGTTGCCCTCTGCATCTTCCGTTGCAGCCATGCGCTCAAACGCATGGTCCGGGTCCACCGCCATGACTTCTTGGAGCTGTTCAACCACGCGCAGCTCCGGCTCCGTATGGGTGTACACCACGTCGCAGTCGCGCACGGATGTGCCCACATAGACCGGATAATCGCCCTCTTCCAGTACATAGGCGGACTTATGGCCTGTCTTGCCTGCATCGTCATAGGAAGCCATATGGTCGATGTCATAGGAGATGGTCATCTCCTGGGAATCGCCTGGCTGCAGGAGACCGGTCTTTGCAAAGCCCGCTAGGGACTTCGCCGCCTTACCCAGCTCTCCCTGCGGCGCGCCGTAGTAGACCTGGACAACCTGCTTGCCCTTATAATCGCCCGTATTCGTTACGTTTACGGTGATTTCAATCTTGCCGTCCACTTCTTCCACGGAGGTGGTTTTCACGGTGAAGTCGGTATAGGTGAGGCCAAAACCGAAGGGATACAGCACCTTATCCGGCGCAAACGTCTCAAAGTAGCGGTATCCCACATAGATGTCCTCAACATAGTTGTTGTACTCATTATTGCCGAAGTTCCCGGCGGAAGGATAATCCTCATACGACGTAGCGATGGTATCGCTCAGCTTTCCGGAGGCCGGGACATCACCGCTGACAACGTCTGCGACCGCCTTGCCGCCTTCCATACCGCCGTGCCAAACGTACATCACGGACTCGACGCCGTACTCTTCCACCCAGCTCATGTCGATGATATTGCCGACATTCAACAGGACGGCCACATGGTCAAATTGGTTGGTGACCTTTTGGATCATGTCGCGTTCGTCGTCGGTCAGGAGGAAGCTTCCCTCCGTGTTGCTGGCGTCCTTGCTCTCGCCCGCAGTGCGGCCGAGCACGATGATCGCCTTATCGGATTTGGAAGCTGCGTCTGCAACCAGCTCTTCGGTCACGGGCATTTCCGCCTGGCTCCAGGGCTCGGTCCAATCCCCGATGCCCACCGGCGGGTTCTCCGCGACCCAGTCTTCATAGACTTTCGCCAGGTCCTCGTTGACATGGATCTTCGGATTTTTGCGGAAGCCATCGAGGATGTTTGTCACGTGATCGACGTTTACCTTGCCGCCGGAACCGGTGCCGCTCTTGAAATAGTTGATTTGAATGCGTCCGAACACCGAAACCGTTTCATATGGCTTCACCGGCAGGGTTTGGTCCTCGTTCTTCAGCAGGACCGCGCCCTCCGCAGCCGTCTGCCGGGATAGGTCGGCCAAACCGTCCACCGTTTTGGCCGAGGCCGTTGCAAACGGCAGGCAGGAGGTAATCATACATGCGCTGCACAAAATGGCCAGCGTCCGTCTCCATGGCTTTTGTCCGAAAGTTCTCTTTTTCATTCTTGCACTCCTCTCCACATGAAATTCTTTCCTATTCCAAAAAAGATCCCCTACCCTCCTTTCATCCGATAAATAACATTACCGGAATTCCTTATTTTTCCAATGTCTTCCGAAACTATTAAATCATTTTCATAAACAATTGTCAACTAGTTCAGAATATTTATATAAAACGATTAATAACCAAATCTCTCAAAACACGAACGGGGAAAACAGGCCAACAACTGCACCATGGCCTGCGTGCCTCCCGACGCGTTCCATGCATCGCAAAAAAACAACCGGCTGCCACATGGTTCGTCATGTGACAGCCGGTTGTTTGGTGATATTTTTCAATGGAATCGAAATTCCGTTATACTCCCCCATCCGAAACGGCGGCGGAAATCCCCTGTGCATGGAGCCAATCCTCCCACTTCTGAAGATTGTCCTCGTCGGCCAAGAGCTGATACCGCAGCATGGGTTCCTCAAACGGCACGCCGCATACCTGCGCGCGCAGCGCATACTGCTTCAACAGCTTCCAAACCACCGGGCAATGCTCTTCCACCAAGCGTTCGGTCTCCGCATCCGCAAAAGAGGCCTCCTGGAACGCAGGGATGTCCTCCAGTTGGCAGGCCGTCTCCCAATCGGGCAGGTCGCAGGGGTATTGCCCCAATTGGCTGGTCATCCAACTGGCCAGCATCACTTCCACATCGGCGACATCCTCCAGGGCGCGCTCCTCTGGGTAAGCGGGGTCTGCATCTTCCCACATGGGCAGCAATTCCTCCGACTGGAACCAGCGGTTGTAGACCTCTCCGCCGTCCTCCCCCAGCAGTTCCGCCAAGAGCGCCGCAGGCGAGAAGTCCTCCCCGCCCTTTTCCAAAACCGCACGCAGCACCGCGTCCTTCCCCCCAGATCGCTCTTCCGCGCGATCCTCCACCAGCTTGACCACCAGTGGCGCCTGGATATAATGCAGGAATTCCGTCCGTCCTGCGGATTCCGAAAGATCCGCCTCGTCCATGGGCGCAAATGAGAAAAGGGCCGGGTCCTTTATTTTGATCGTCAAATACCGGTTAAACAGGGAGTTGAACTGCCATTCAGGGCGGATATCCAGCACTTCCCGCTGTGCCTCCGGCAGCGCTCCCATGGAGGCGTTCTCATAATAGGTCGCCAATCCCTCGTAAAACCAGAGGTTTGGCGCGGCATGGAAGGTCTGTGTCGGGACCGCATGGTCGAAATAGGCGTGGAACATGCGATGGCTGAGCAATTCCCAGTCCCGCCGGTCTGCCGCGTCAAAGGTTGCGCATACACTGTGCACCCCCGCTCCGCCGATCACGTCCCCTTCCTCTGTTGGCAAGAGGATGATCTGATACGGCTGCTCCTCTGTGCCGAACCGCTCCGCATAGTAGGCGCGCAGGGCGGCGATGCCGGAGGCGACCTCCTGCGGAAATTGCCCCTCTTCCCCCGCGACCCCATAGACCGCCGCACCGCCGGTCTGCTCTGCGGGAAAGTATTGCGCAAAGTTCCCCATGGCAAAAGCGTCGTTGTTGAGGTTGTAGGCGTCCGCCCAGGTCACATCCTGAAGCTCTTCAAAGGGCAGGATGGCCGTCCAACCCTCCCGCGCCTTGAGCGAGACACGCAGTGAGCGCACCACCGCCTCATCCTGCGGGAACCCGTCCTGATAGTATTCCATCGGCAGGAGCAGCGCTTGGCCGCCGTCGAACACACAGTATTCCTCCTGCACCATCCCCCTTTGGCCATGCTTCCCAGAGGCTCCCAACGGCACCTGATAGACCAGTGAAACGTCGGCCCCACGCCCCAATTCAAACGTCAGGAAGTCCTCCGTCTGATGGGCCGGCAGGCTCACTCCATCCGCCCCCGTGCACGATTGTACAGTCACATCCTTATCCCCTATATATAAGGAAACGGTTTTCCCTCGCGATAGGGGGGAATTATGTACTTCCAGCACAACCTCCAGCGTATTGGCCTTTACCTCCGGGGCCGATACCGTATAGTGGAGATCATACTTTGGATCTACCACGCAAACGGCCACGATTGCCGCCGCCAAGATTGCCAAAATGCCCCCAAGCGCAATCCATCTTCCTTGATGTTTCATAGTTCCTCCTCAACAGGGGGGCGTTCCCCTGTCCATTTGCTGTTTATAAGTGGATGATATGGGATATTTTATTAATTTTTATCTACTTCTTTCAAGTAAATTATCCATTTTCCCAAAGGAACCCCCCTGTATTCAAAAAATGTTCCCCTACTTTTTCCAAGGAGGTTGCTTGTATAATATTGATAAGAGGAATTTACCAATTCTTTCAAATGTGTACCGCTATCGCGTGTTTTTTATCAAACTGCATAGATTTTTTGCGCGGCAACTTTTTGGAGGTGTAACTTTTATGAAAAAGAATCTTTTGATCGGCGGCTGCGCCGCATTGGTTTTGGTGGCGCTGTCCGCGTTTGGCCTGTGGCATACGCAGGGGGATGCATCCTATCATATGGACCCCGACCTTGCACAGTTCGGCGTTTCCTACACCGTGGAGCCTACGGACATCGAAAGCAAGATTGTGAGTGTTTCCATAGAACTGACGCCGGACAAGCTTTCCCCCGACCGGATGTTTTATCTGGATATCGGCGATGTGGAAGCGTCGGAGCCGGTTTGCACCGATGCGGACGGCACAGAAATCGCCCTGAACAATTTGGGAAGCGCCTGGGAGATCGGGCCTGTGTCGGAGGACTGCGAATCCGTCGTTTTCCAATACGACGTCAAGCTCGGGGAAAATACCGGCGTGGATTTCCAGGTGGATGGCGACCTCTATGAGGATCTGTTGGCCTTCCAAGGGAAAAAGGTCCTGATGATGCCGCTGTTTGACTCCAACAACCTGACGCATATGGAAAAGTACATCAGCAGCGTTTCCTTCCAGCTTGCGGGGGGCTCCGACTGGAACGCCATCATCCCCTTTGCACCGGCGAACAGCTCGGAAAAATCCTTCCAGCTGGAACGCCCCACCTGGTACGACTATTACGACCTGATCAATTCCAGCTATTGCTTCGGCAGTTTTGAACCGCTGAACCTGTCCTCCGGCGGGGAAAACGCCGTATTCTACCTGGACAGCGCCATCCGGGAAAGCGCCGAGCTCAACGACCTGAGTATGGTCATTTCCTTCTACAATTATTATACCGGCGTATTTGGCAGCAATCTGGACAAGCCGGTGGTCCTGCTCCGCACCAACGAGGACGGCGAGAGCACCATCCTCTCCGGCGTCGGCGGGCAAAGCGCGGCGATCTCCCTCTCGATGTACACGCCGGATGCATGTCAGACCATGTCCCGCACCCTATACCATGCCTTCTTCGACAGCAAGGTCCATGCGCGCAACCTGCATTACCAACCGAACGAATGGCTGTATCGCGGCCTGGGCGACCGGTATGTAAACGCCTCCGCAGAGGCGCTCCCCCAGGAGCTGAAGGACCTCTACGGCATCCAGGTGCAGGACGATCTCAATGCCCGCTACATGAAATATCTGTTTATCTCCTTGAAAGACCCCGTCATGGCCTCCCTTTCCTCCGATATGGAGGGGTCCATGGCGGCCGGTCAGGAGGACTTCTATTTCAATGTGAAGGTTCCGCTGATTCTGGAGACCATTGAGAGCTTCACCAGCCAAAAGCAGGAAAACGCACTGCTCCACTACCTGATGGAACAGCCCCAGCGGCAGGATGTGAACATCTCCCGCCTGATGCAGGACCTGCTGGGCGACAACGAGGAGATGGTGCGCGCCTACTTCTCCGGGACCTCCTTTATCCCCAATTACTGGAACCTATCCGCACAGAACTGGAGCGCAGAAGACACGGTCAACCTTCTGGCCGGCTATGAAGATACCCTCTCCACCCTGTTCGATCAGCAGTATGTCCTTTACCCCTATGACCCGGTGTTCCTCATCAAGACCGACCGGTTGAACCAGGAGATCGAAGAGCGCGATCTGTCGTTCGCCACGCCGGAAGTGGAGCAGCTGGTCAAGGATTACTCCGAAACCCTGTACCTGCTCCTGATGCAGAACGCCCTGCGCGCCGACCTCTGCGGCATCGACGACCCGGGCGCGGCAGGCGTAAAAACCGAACTCAACTCCCAGGAAAACGGCCAGATCTGGGCCGATTATGTAGCCTCCGTCGGCATGGAGGAATTGGTTTGAGCTGACAAAACATCGCCATCCGATGTTTGCAGATAGTTACAAATGAAGCCCTCAAGTTTCCCCTTGGGGCACAATAACATGAAACGGAAAGGAGCGTGCATAACCTATCGGGAATGTATCCAGCATCTTTAAATACTATGCCGTTGCAGGCGGCGCTGAGGCCATCCTGCTGGCGGCAAACGGACCGGACGCGGTGACCGCAGCTCTGGAAGAAGCAGACGCCGCTGGCGTGAAGATCGTCTATGTTGACTCCGCAGCAGATTTCCCGGGCGTCCAGACCCTCGCAACCGACAACAAGGCCGCTGGCACCATCGCAGGCGAAGAAATGATTAAGGCTCTTGAGGCCAATGGCATCACCGAAGGCAAAATCGGCATTGTCAATGTAAACGCAGCAACCGCTTCCACTGTTGCACGTGAAGAAGGCTTCCGCGCAGCATTCGAAGGCACGAATTTTGAACTCCTCGAAACCCAGTACGGCGACGGCGACGCAGCAAAGTCCAAGGACATCGCTGCAAACTACATCACACAGGGCTGCGTGGGTATCTTCGGCGCGAACGAAGGCTCCACCGTCGGCACCGGAAATGCCATCCAGGAAGCTGGCCAGACCGTTATCGGCGTCGGCTTTGATAAGTCCGACACAATCCTTAACCTCATCAAGAACGGTTACATCCTCTGCACCATGGCGCAGAACCCGGATGTGATGGGCTATGAAGGCATCCAGACCGCTGTTAAGGCGTTGGAGGGCGAAGATGTCGGCGAAGAATTCATCGACACCGGTGTTTCCGTTATCAACAAAGACTCCCTTTAATTCTCTTCTTTACCCTATATATCTTCTTCTCTAATCCTCTTTTTAACTTTCCTTAAAGGCGGCTTCCGCAGGCGGAGGCCGCCTTTTGTTCCAATTTAATAGGAGGGATATTATGTTTGCCATTGGTGTGGATATCGGCGGCACGAAATGTGCCGTATGTCTCGGCCGGCCGTCGGAAAACCATGTAGAAATTGTCCACAAATGCCCCCCACATGCGACTGCCTCTGTCTCCCCGCAGGAGATGGTCCGTCTGTTGGCCGCGGATGTCCGTACATGCATCGCCCTTTCCCCGGAACGGCCAGTTGGGATCGGCATCAGCTGCGGCGGCCCGTTGGATAGCCGTACGGGACGCATCCTCTCCCCACCCAATCTGCCGGGCTGGGACGACCTGCCCATTGTGGACGAGCTCCAAGGACGCACCGGGCTCCCCGCCTGGCTTTGCAACGACGCCAACGCCTGTGCGCTGGCGGAATGGCGATTCGGTGCTGGGCGCGGCTGCTCCAATCTGTTGTTTCTCACGTTCGGAACCGGCCTCGGCGCGGGATTGATCCTCAACGGGCGCCTCTATACGGGGGCTTGCGACATGGCGGGAGAACTCGGCCACATCCGCCTTGCGCAGTATGGCCCCGTCGGATATGGAAAAATGGGTTCCTTCGAGGGATTTTGCAGCGGCGGCGGGATCGCACAGCTGGCCCGGCTGTTTGTAATGCAGGAGCTACAACAGGGGAAAAAGCCTGCCTTGTGCCCAAGTATGGACCAATTGGGTTCCATCACGGCTGCGGACGTGGGCCGGGCAGCGCAGACGGGCGACCCGCTTGCCGTGTCCATCCTTCAGGCTGCCGGCGAGCAGCTCGGGAAGGGGCTTTCCATGGTGATCGACCTGCTAAACCCGGAACGCATTGTGTTCGGAAGCATCTTCGCCCGCTGCCGGGAACAGCTTTGGCCCGCCGCTGCGCGTGTGATTGCAGCTGAGACGCTCCCCGCTGCGCGCGCCGCCTGTACGGTGATCCCCTGCGCGCTTTCGGAATCGGTGGGGGATATTGCCGCACTGACCGTCGCCCTCTATTACCAAGAAAAGGAGAACCGTCTATGAATACACGCACGCAACAAATCACCCAAGAATTCTATTCGCTTCATCCCGACTTGAACTTCTTGCAGGAAGAGCTTCTGAAAACCTTCCAACTGCTCTCCGACACGTTTCGTACAGGCGGGAAATTGCTGATCTGCGGAAACGGCGGCAGCAGCGCCGACAGTGAACATATTGTTGGAGAGCTGATGAAGGGATTCCTGCTCAAGCGCCCGCTTTCGATTGGGAAAAAGGCGGCCTTTTCCGAATTATTTGGAGCGGAAGGTGCAGCGATCGCAGATGCTTTACAAGGGGCGCTCCCTACCATTTCCCTTTCAACGCATACCGCATTAAACACCGCTTTTGCGAATGATGTAGAGCCCAGCCTGATCTTTGCACAGCAGGTACTGGGGTATGCGCAGCGTGGGGACGTTCTTTTGGGAATCAGCACATCGGGCAATTCCAAAAACGTGTGCGCTGCCGCAATGACGGCCCGTGTCTGCGGGGCAAAAGTGATCGCCTTGACCGGCCAAGGCGGCGGCCAACTGGCCAAGCTGGCGGACCGGGCGCTTATGGCGCCGGACACACGTACATTCCGTGTCCAAGAATATCACCTTGCCATCTACCACTACCTTTGCGCCGCGATCGAATCCGAACTCTTCGAACAGTGAGGAATCCGATTCAGGAATGTTCATAGAAAAGGGAATGTAGGTGCGAACCAGAAGCGCACAAAAATTCACTGGCCGGTTCGCACCTATTTATGTCCAATCAACACACAAATTCTTCTTAAAATACCCGTACAAGCTGAACGGATCTTGTGTTTTATTGGATATTATGCTTTAATAGGAATAGAAAATGGATGAATTTCTCGTCCATTTTTGCTGTCGCCACCCGCGAGGGTGGTGTGGATTGAAATTCGATCGCGTCGATACTGACGCCGGGGATTTTGGTCGCCACCCGCGAGGGTGGTGTGGATTGAAATGTCGACGTCCGTGACCCACGGGTGATTTTGAAGGTCGCCACCCGCGAGGGTGGTGTGGATTGAAATAAGAACGGGAAACTGGTCTGGATATGGTGTGAAGAGTCGCCACCCGCGAGGGTGGTGTGGATTGAAATCTTTAGTCCGTGGCGTCTTCTGCGGTTCCGGCGTTGTCGCCACCCGCGAGGGTGGTGTGGATTGAAATACCGGGTAGGCCCACGGGCTGAACTGACTGGCGTTTTGTCGCCACCCGCGAGGGTGGTGTGGATTGAAATAAGAACAGCGCGTCCCAGGCATACGGGACCGCCAGTCGCCACCCGCGAGGGTGGTGTGGATTGAAATAATCGAAAAACGCAGAGCTGTTTACACAATTAGCACGTCGCCACCCGCGAGGGTGGTGTGGATTGAAATTTTTACCCGCTCGAAAAATGCTTCTCTATCAAGTAGTCGCCACCCGCGAGGGTGGTGTGGATTGAAATCGGATCAGGAAGATTGTACATCTCTTGAAGAGCAGTCGCCACCCGCGAGGGTGGTGTGGATTGAAATAACTGGGTGAAGCAGAACAAAACCGGCGCCGGCGTCGCCACCCGCGAGGGTGGTGTGGATTGAAATGCTTGAAGACATATCAAATGAATTTGAAGAGATGTGTCGCCACCCGCGAGGGTGGTGTGGATTGAAATAAACGTGATTACTTTTTGATTTGTAACAAAGTTGTCGCCACCCGCGAGGGTGGTGTGGATTGAAATTGGATGGTCTTTTACAAACGCGTCAATTTGAAAAGTCGCCACCCGCGAGGGTGGTGTGGATTGAAATAGAGCAAAATAGTTTTCCAGGGCGCTACCGCAATGGTCGCCACCCGCGAGGGTGGTGTGGATTGAAATCCTGAGGTCGGCTCCCTGGAGGTCGGCTTCCCGGAGGTCGCCACCCGCGAGGGTGGTGTGGATTGAAATCCTGAGGTTGGCTCCCTGGAGGTCGGCTTCCCTGGTCGCCACCCGCGAGGGTGGTGTGGATTGAAATCCTGAGGTCGGCTCCCTGGAGGTCGGCTCCCTGGTCGCCACCCGCGAGGGTGGTGTGGATTGAAATCTTTATAATTATGAGCGGCCAGCGGAACCTAACGTCGCCACCCGCGAGGGTGGTGTGGATTGAAATGCAACAAGGGTTAGACCCAATTAACATGGATTCCGTCGCCACCCGCGAGGGTGGTGTGGATTGAAATTCCTCCTGAGTGGTACACGTAAAAGACATGAAAGGTCGCCACCCGCGAGGGTGGTGTGGATTGAAATCTGGGCCGTCTGGGCGGTGTTG
This sequence comes from Anaeromassilibacillus sp. D41t1_190614_C2, assembly GCF_015558525.1. Lineage (NCBI taxonomy): Bacteria > Bacillati > Bacillota > Clostridia > Eubacteriales > Acutalibacteraceae > Anaeromassilibacillus > Anaeromassilibacillus sp. D41t1_190614_C2. The sequence continues at coordinate 71,782 of NZ_JADMOD010000004.1, forward strand.
TTCGCCCCCAGGGTCGCCACCCGCGAGGGTGGTGTGGATTGAAATAATGATCCCGACAAAGAACTGGCCGTCGGCGTCCTGTCGCCACCCGCGAGGGTGGTGTGGATTGAAATCCTCTAATCGGTGGTGGCTGATCTGTTACAAGTTCGTCGCCACCCGCGAGGGTGGTGTGGATTGAAATACGGTCAGGAGTTGGAGATCAGCAACACAATTACGTCGCCACCCGCGAGGGTGGTGTGGATTGAAATTTTTAGGATAAATCCGCATCCGGCTATAAGCCCTGTCGCCACCCGCGAGGGTGGTGTGGATTGAAATCGGGATCGCGGGAAAGAAACATAAAATAAAAAAGTCGCCACCCGCGAGGGTGGTGTGGATTGAAATCCAAAGGTCAAGGCCCCACGTGGCCGTATCCACAGTCGCCACCCGCGAGGGTGGTGTGGATTGAAATCTCTGGCTGGGCATCCATAAAATCCTCCCAGCCCCGTCGCCACCCGCGAGGGTGGTGTGGATTGAAATACGATCAGATGCGCGGGAATAGCGCCGAGTGGAGTCGCCACCCGCGAGGGTGGTGTGGATTGAAATCCGTCGCCTGGCACCCTCTGCATGGATACGGCGTGGGGGTCGCCACCCGCGAGGGTGGTGTGGATTGAAATTTGCGCAGGAGCCGGAGCTGTCCCACGCCCTGGTTGGTCGCCACCCGCGAGGGTGGTGTGGATTGAAATAAGGGGAGAAAGCGATGAAAGGTTACTATGACCTTGTCGCCACCCGCGAGGGTGGTGTGGATTGAAATGCCAGGGCTGCTGGAAAGAATACAGCGCGAAGTGTCGCCACCCGCGAGGGTGGTGTGGATTGAAATCGCACTTATCGCAAATGGGGGTTATATCGATTTTGTCGCCACCCGCGAGGGTGGTGTGGATTGAAATCTCCACGTGATCCGTATGCCGTAGTCGATATGCGTCGCCACCCGCGAGGGTGGTGTGGATTGAAATTTCTGACGGCTTTCCTCCCATCGGGCGTTTGCTCTGGTCGCCACCCGCGAGGGTGGTGTGGATTGAAATTGCGTGATAACATCCACAACTTACAACTAATCCGTCGCCACCCGCGAGGGTGGTGTGGATTGAAATAGGGCAACTGGCGATCTGCAGAAAGTCCAAAAGGGTCGCCACCCGCGAGGGTGGTGTGGATTGAAATTACCAGCGGCGAAGTCGGAGAAGCGTTGCGATTGGTCGCCACCCGCGAGGGTGGTGTGGATTGAAATTGAACATATCCATCGACGAGGCTCTGTTGCTATCTGTCGCCACCCGCGAGGGTGGTGTGGATTGAAATATCTTCATGGAGTGTCCAATCATAGCGCTTTGCGTCGCCACCCGCGAGGGTGGTGTGGATTGAAATCGCTCCGAGCCAGATTTTAAGAAATATGACCCTAAAGTCGCCACCCGCGAGGGTGGTGTGGATTGAAATCGTGGGATGTAATAGGTCTTCTCAATTTCGATCACGTCGCCACCCGCGAGGGTGGTGTGGGTTGAAATTGGCAATGGCTTTTCTTTGTTCAGTCAGCCGTCTACTGTAACTTAGTCACATCCTTTTCGCAACTTTTGGTATTAAAATAGGGATATCATTACGAGCAGCAGGAGGTTTTAAAATGAAGATTTGTATTGTAGGCGGTGTGGCCGGCGGTGCAAGCGCCGCGACGCGTTTACGAAGACTAAGCGAAGATGCCGACATCGTGTTGTTCGAAAAGGGAGATTATATTTCCTACGCAAACTGTGGGCTTCCCTATTATATTGGCGGCGCCATCCAAGAAAAGGATGCCCTTCTGGTTACAAAACCGGATCTGCTCCGCAACCGCTTCCGCATAGACGTCCGGACCGAAAATGAAGTGCTTGCGATCCATCGTGCAGAGAAAGAGCTGCAAGTCAAAAATTTGCGGACCGGAGAGGTCTATACCGAATCTTATGATAAGTTGATCCTCTCCCCAGGGGCCGAACCGAAACGTCCGCCTTTGCCGGGGATCGATCTCGACGGTGTCTTTACCCTGCGCACCGTAACCGATATGGAACGGATCGATGCCTATCTAAAAGGCCGCTCCGCTTCACGCGCCGTTGTGGTCGGAGGGGGATTCATCGGTGTGGAGATGGCGGAAAACCTTCAGAGGCGCGGTCTGGATGTGACCATCGTTGAATTTGCAGACCAAGTGGTGGCTTCCCTCGATCCGGAAATGGCACAAATATTACATAGGCATTTGACAGAACATGGCGTCTCTTTGCGGCTGAAAACTGGCCTGGCAGGAATCGCACAGGTGGATACCGGCCTGCAGGTGGAGTTATCGGACGGAAGCGCGATCGAAAGCGACCTCGTGCTTCTCTCGATCGGGGTTTCTCCGGAAAACAAGCTGGCAAAAGAGGCCGGATTGCATCTCGGCGTGGGCAACAGTATCGCTGTAAGCGCATCCTACCAAACGTCCGACCCGAACATTTATGCAGTTGGGGACGCCATCGGCGTGACGCATCTGGTCAGCGGAAAGGAAACGCTGGTCCCGCTGGCAGGTCCGGCCAACAAACAGGGGCGGCTCGCTGCAGAAAATGCGTTGGGCGGCCATCAAGCTGCACAGCCGGTGCAGGGAAGCTCGGTGTTGAAAGCGTTTGATTTGACGGCTGCCTCGACAGGTCTAAACGAAAAGCAGGCCAAGGCGCTCGGCCTTTCCTATCGCAAGACCTATATCCATCCGCAGTCCCACGCTTCATACTATCCCGGCGCAACGCCAATCTCTATGAAGATGCTGTTTGACGGCAACGGTGCCATTCTCGGTGCACAGGCGGTGGGATACGAGGGCGTAGAAAAGCGGATCGATGTGCTGGCAACCGCTATCCGCCTCCATGGCACCGTCTATGACCTGGAAGAATTGGAGCTCTGCTATGCACCGCCGTTTTCTTCCGCCAAGGACCCGGTCAATATGTTGGGCTTTACCGCGGCAAATATCCTCAAGGGCGATATGCCCGTCTATTATGCGGAGGATATCCCGGGCCTCTCTCCCGAAGGCACCACTCGCCTGGATGTGAGCACCCCGGCGGAATTCGGTATGAGCACCATCCCCGGTTATCAAAACATCCCGCTGGACGAACTGCGCGGCCGCCTATCGGAACTGGACCCGAATAAGCCGGTCTATGTCACGTGCCGTGTGGGGCTTCGCGGCTACCTTGCTACGCGTATCCTAAAGCAACATGGCTTTGACGCATATAATCTCAGCGGCGGCATGAAGACCTATCAGTTGGTCCGCGAAACGGAATCTTAAAGCTGAAATGGACTAAAAACACTTGGCGCTATACGAAAGGCCGCAAAAGATCCCCCTGTTTTCTCCTCTGGAAGCGGCTCTGACATTTTAAATTTAATAGACAGACAAAAGGAAAAGGGCTGCATCGTTCGATGATGCAGCCCTTTTAGAATTTTTCTGCAAAAGCGGTTACCCGTGCGGGACGAACCGCTTAAAAGATAAAGCTTATCCATCTTTCGTTTTAGATTTACGATACATCGTAACAATTGCGATCGAAAAAAGAATCATTGCAATATTTGCAACCATCATTCCCGCCCATGTCATCCTGGAAACAAACAAGGAGGACATGGCATTAAACATGGTATGAAATAGCACATACACAAACACATACCCTTTTCCTGCTATTTTATAGATTGCCCCTCTAAAAAAACTTAATGACATAACCTGTATATTGAACATCCAAAAGTCAATCAGCCCGTCACAGTGATTTGTTCCAGGAATAAAAAAGAGGGGGATGTGCCAAAAAATCCAAATAACCCCAACGAAAATGGAGGAAACAAGGAACCCATATCTTTTATCCAGTCCGGGCTGCAATACATACATCCAGCCAGTTTCTTCCAGGCCGCCGATAAAAAAATTCCCAGGCAAAGAAAGGAAAAACATATAAAACGGAAGCATCTTATCTGTGCCTGCTGCTACTGCCATATGTATACCAAAATACAGTGCAACGCCTGCAACTACAACCAGATAGACGAACCCATTATTTTTCCAATAAGAAACCGTTTTTAACCATTCCCGCAAACTTGCCACTTCGCCATTCTTTCTTAAAACGACAAACGAAGCAATCGCGGGAGACAAAATATAAATAGCAAAGGGGATATTCATTGCAAATTGTTGTAATGAGCCAACCAAGCCGTAAACTCTATATCCGAATTGGCCAAGCACAATCAACACGCTTGACACACCATAGGCAATACAAAAGGTCAAGGCAGTAAACGGTACGATCACTTTTTTGTCTGACACTTCCTATGCCACCTCACAAATCCATGCATTTGAGGAATAAATTTCTCGTTTAACCGCTTTTTGCTTTACGATTCATCGAGCGCATTCCTGATGGCGATATTCACGAGTTTGTAGATGCTCACGCCGTATTTTGCTTTCAGTTCCTCGAGCCCGGCGAGATTGCTCTCACGAATCAGAAGCGTATGCGTCACAGAAAAATCGTTGTCTGCCTTTTTATAGAGGGAAATCTTTTCGCTTTCGATCAAGTGCTCTAAAGAAGCATTTACTAAGTCGGTAATGGTGGCATCGTATACAGTGGAGAGTTGTTCCAAGCGTACATAGAGGCTGTCGTCTATTTCATAATTCCGCCGGTACTTCTTTTCGCGCTTATGAAACTTCTCGTCAAAATATCCCATATTTCCACTCTTTCATTGCTCAATACTTTTGTATCTAATTTTATAGGTATATAAAGCGTGGTTTAAGTGTATATAAAAACATATTAATATGGTATAATAGTCTTAATAAAAGATGTAAAAATATGTATAAGAAGTCTATATGTCCGGAGCATTCGCAGGACTCCGCAAGCGGGAAATCGATTGCTTTCTTATTTCATTGTGCCTTTTCCACGTCCCTAACGGAGGATTCCATCATAAACAAAGGAAAAGGACCTGTTCATTTTGAACAGGTCCTTTTCCTTTCCCATCGAGCTAGTTCTCAACAAGCCTAGTTCCATCAAATCATTTGATTTATTTTCTAAGGGATGCAGGCAACTGAGCCCCCAACATATTTTGCCACCACTTTCTGGATTGCAGCGCTTTGTTCAGCAGGGCAAACAGGCCGTACCCCATGACAGCACCCAGCACGTTCATGATCACATCGTCGATGTCCGCGGAACGTCCGGTGAAATATTGCAGCACCTCGATCAACACCGTGATGCCGAGAGCCGCCAGAAGCGTTTTCCAACAGGCGCGCAAACGCGGAAAGACCATCGGCAACAGCAGGCCAAATGGGACGAACATCAGGATATTCAGCACCAACTGGCTGGCCATCCGTTCCATGCCCATCTCATAGGGATGGCGCAGCCATTCAAAGGGCGCCAGGTTTAAGAAATAATAGGGCGGCATGAAATTGATTCCACCGATCAGCAGGGTTGCGTCAAACACTAGAATGGAAAAACAAATCAGTGCATACACCGTCAGGTGGCGCAGGGCGGAAAGATGGAGTTTTCTCTTCCACAGGAAGAAGGGGAAATACAACAGGGCTCCCAACACCAGTGAAAAGGGAATGCCCGTGATCAGCACGCCAAGAAACATTGGGAATCTCCTCCTTTATATGTAATATCTGTATTATTTTAAATAGTACAGTTAAGAGTATTACATATTTCTCGCACCCTGTCAAGTGGTAAATCCATGCAAAAACAAGCGGCAGGATTCCTGCCGCTTGTTTTTACGATATGGAAGATTTCCTCTTTCTTCGATGCCAAAGATAAGCCCCCACAAAAAGCGCACACAGCAGAAGCGGAAGCAATATCCCGATCCACTGGATGGAACCTATGGCCAAACTCCCTGTGACAAAAACCGCGGTCGGCCCATCCGCCCCTCCGATGATAGCGACATCCTCTGGGAATGCTGGTCCGCCTGCAAAAAGTGCCGACAAAACGGCTGGAAGCAACACTTCGCCCAAAACCTTCAAGAGGGCAATTGCACCAAACAAAATCCCCGCGATCAGAAGGAACCAATCCAACGGCGTCCTTTGGGGAAGCAATTGACCGGCAAAATTCTCGTGGAACTCCGCGGCTACTCTGTCCGGAGTCCCCATATCTTTTATAATCTGCTCCTGCGTTTCACCCGCCTCCATACGCGCTGTAAAATCGCTCAGCAAATCGTTTTTGATCCGTTTTTTAATTTTGCGCGGCAGCCGCAAGTTTCGCATCACCGCGCGGATATAAGCTTCCTTTGTCATGTTTCCCCATCCTCCCCTTGTAAAAAATGGTTGGCTACCCTGTCAAATTTGCGCCAAAGCTCCAGCAGCTCTACAAGGGCCTCCTCCCCTTTCGGCGTACAGCGGTAATATTTTTTTGCAACGCTCTTGTCTTCGGGGATACTCCACTCCGAGACAACCAGGCCGTCGTCCTCCAGGCGGTATAAAATCGGGTATAGAGTCCCTTCCTTAATGCGGAATAGGCCCCCGCTTTCCTGGTCAAGACGTTGCAAAAGCTGGTAGCCATAGGCGCGCCCCTGGCTCAAAAGCTTGAGGACAACGATTTCCAGCACGCCGCGTTTGAGCTGCCGTTCATACCTTGTATCCATGTCCTTTCTCCTATTTAAATTACTTAGTATTACTAAATATTATTATATGTAAACTTCCGGATTTGTCAAGCCATTCTTTAAGAATCCCCCATCTGTACGTTGCTACCCGTTTACCGAATGTTCTATAACCTGCTGTGTGCGTTTAGAGGGGCGAACATCACATATGCCACTTTCCAACAATACGCCATCTTACCGCTACTAAGCGCAAATGGTCTATGATTTTTATGGCGGTAAACGACCTAGCAACCTCCTGATATGGTATAATAAAGCAATCAAACCATTGAGGTGACCATCATGCCAAGATTTTTTATCGATTATATTCCAGAGGAGCGCGCCATTCTGACCGGGCCCGACGCCCATCACATCGCCAAATCCCTGCGGATGCGGCCGGGCGAACCGCTCATCCTCTGCGACAGCATCGGCACGGATTACAACTGCGAAATCGAGCAGATCGACGGGGAAACCGTGACCGTAAAAGTGCTGAATTTCTGCCGCAGTGTTAGCGAACCCTCTGTCTTTGTCACGCTTTATCAGGCTTTTCCCAAGGCGGATAAAATGGATGCGGTCGTCCAGAAGTCCGTCGAATTGGGGGTATCGCGCATTGTCCCCATGCTGTCGGAGCGCTGCGTCTCCCGGCCGGACGAGAAGGCCGTCAAAAAGAAAGCCGACCGCTGGCAAAAGATCGCCGAGGAAGCGGCCAAACAAAGCGGGCGCGGCGTGATTCCGCAGGTCGCTCCGTCCCTGCCCTTCCGCGCCGCCATCCAAGAAGCCGAAAAAGCGGGGGAAATCCTATTCTTTTATGAGGGCGGCGGCGAGCATATCTCCGCACTTGTTGGGCCGAAGACGCAGAAGCTCTCCCTCTTCATTGGACCGGAGGGTGGATTTGCTGAGGCAGAGGTCCGTTTTGCCCAGGAGCACGGCGCAAAAATCGCAACGCTTGGCCCCCGCATTTTGCGCACGGAAACCGCCCCCATCGCAGCGTTGGCGGCGATCATGCTCGCCACGGATAATCTATAAGGAAAGGGGCACATACTATGAGGACAGCTCTTGTGACCGGCGCTTCGCGCGGGATCGGTGCAGCTATTGCGCGCGGGTTGGCTGCGGACGGCTACCGCATTGCCGTCAACTATCATAGCCGCGAAGCCGATGCCAAGGCGCTTTGCCGGGAATTGCAGCAAATTGCCGGCCTTCCGCACATCCTTGTGCGCGCGGACGTCTCGGACCGCTCCCAGGTAGAATCCATGTTCCACACCATTGGTGAAGTGGATGTGCTTGTCAATAACGCAGGGATTGCACAGCAAAAGCTGTTCACCGACCTGACGGAGGCGGATTGGGACCGCATGTTTGATGTGGATGTCAAAGGCGTTTTCCATTGCTGCCAGTTGGCGCTCCCACATATGATCCATCAGAAGAGCGGGGCGATTGTGAATATCTCTTCGATGTGGGGGCAGGTGGGCGCATCCTGCGAAGTACATTATTCCGCCGCCAAAGCTGCTGTGATCGGCTTCACGAAGGCCCTTGCAAAGGAACTGGGGCCGTCCCACATCCGGGTCAATTGTATCGCTCCGGGCGTGATCGACACGGAGATGAACGCCCTGTTGGGCGCAGAGACCCTGGAAGCCCTTCGGGAGGAAACGCCTCTGGAACTGCTCGGCTCCCCCATCCACATTGCGGACGCCGTCCGGTTTCTCGTCTCCGACCGCGCATCATTCATTACCGGCCAGGTCCTGGGCGTGAACGGCGGCATGATTATTTAAAAGGAAAAGCGGCGTATAGACGTATCAATAAAATGCATCCAGCTTCTTTGAAAACGTCTCCGGACTGCTTCACGCTCAGAAGCGTTCTTGAAAATACGCATATTTGTTATAGGCTTTTTCAAAGACATTACGGATTGAAACCCCAGCTTACAATTGTGTCATTTCTATTGCGATTTTTTTAAAATTCCTTATAATGAATGCAGACAACTTTTTTGAAACGGTATGCATTTTTTCAAGAAACAAAAGGGAGAATTCCTATGAAATATATGTTGATACGCGTATGCGCAATGATGTTAGCGGTATGCCTCTGTTTGTCCACAGGCGGATGCACCAATCAGGAGGCTCCTTCTTCTGGTACCATCTCCTCTTCCCAGAGCTCCTCCTCCAATTCAGGCTCCCAACCCGATCTCGTTGGGTCTTCGCAGGCACCGCTTCCGGAGGCGCAACCGACCATATCCGCGCCAACGATCTCCATTGAGAACCAAACCGAGGGGAACATCCAGCGGAAAATCGTCACACCGCACTTCTCCGGATTTCCCGGTGCGGACGAGCTCAACGCAAAAATTGTGGCGGAGCAACAGGATGCCATGGCAGACCTGGAGGAAACCGCAGCGGGAAACGGCGGCGCGGGACAGGCGTCCACACTGTTCTACCAGAGTGTATTCGACTACCAGGACAGCGGGCTGCTATCGGTCTGGCTGACCAATGAAACCTACACCGGCGGCGCGCATGGGATGAGCTGGGTTAGTTCTTATAATGTAAACCCGGAGACCGGCGAATTCTACGAGTTCCGCGATCTCTTCCGGAATCCGGAAGAAGCGATCCCGGAAATCACGGATAAAATCCTTTCCCATTTGAAGAACATCTTAACGGATGAATCGCTCTATGAAACCGCATCAGAGGCCGTGCGGGCGTTGGATGGCAATTATTCGTACTACCTCGACGGCGAAAATCTGGTCGTCTATTTTCAGCCATACGACGTGGCCCCCTATGCCCTTGGGATCGTCCGTGTGCCGGTTGCCCTCTCTTCCCTGCCCGATATGACGGTCGCCCTCCGCGCAGCATCGGCGCGCAGGACCATCCGGGTAAATGGGCGGGACACCAGCTTGAACCGCAACATGATGATGGGTTCCGGAGGCGATACAGCAGTGCTCCTTCCCGTCCCAGAAACGGCGCGCCTCTGTGGGCTCCAAGCCACGGTAAAGAACCAAGCCTGCCAGATTGGTGGAAAGGAATACCCGGTCACCTATGCCAACGGGGGCGCTTTTATGACCTTATCGGATTTTCTCGCCATCGCGCCGGACGATTCCAACCATCTGGTTGCCTACGGATCGGACGATGTCCTGCGCATTTATACAGCCGAAACGTAACGTTTCTATAAAAGAAGAGGCCGGAACCGCATGGGTTCCGGCCTCTTCCGATTTTTAGAATTGGATCTTTTTCAAAATGTAATGCACCAGGTCGTCGATCTTCACACGCTCCTGCTCCATGCTGTCGCGGTCACGGACAGTAACGCAGCCGTCCGTCTCGCTGTCAAAGTCATAGGTGATGCAGTACGGCGTGCCAATCTCATCCTGCCGGCGATACCGCTTGCCAATGGAACCGGCGTCGTCGTAATCCACCATAAAGTGCTTGGTCAGGCGGTTGTAGACCTCCTGCGCCTTATCGTTCAGCTTTTTGGAGAGGGGCAACACAGCAGCCTTGAACGGCGCGAGCGCCGGATGTAGGTGCATGACTACGCGGGTGTCCTTCTTTTCTGCATCGACCACCTCTTCGTCGTATGCGTCGCAGAGGAAGGCCAAAGTCACACGGTCCGCGCCGAGGGACGGCTCCACCACATAGGGGATGTAGCGCTCGTTGGCCTCCTGGTCGAAATATTCCAGGCTCTTGCCGGAGTGCTCCTGATGCTGCTTGAGGTCGTAGTCCGTGCGGTCTGCAATGCCCCAGAGCTCGCCCCAGCCGAACGGGAACAGGTACTCGATGTCCGTGGTGGCTTTGGAATAGAAGGAAAGCTCCTCTTTGGCGTGGTCGCGCAGGCGCATGTTCTCCTCCGTCATGCCGAGGGACAGCAGCCAGTCGCGGCAGAAGCCGCGCCAGTATTCGAACCATTCCAGATCGGTGCCCGGCTTGCAGAAGAATTCGCATTCCATCTGCTCAAATTCACGGATACGGAAGATAAAGTTGCCCGGCGTGATCTCATTGCGGAAGCTCTTTCCCACCTGGCATACGCCGAAGGGGACCTTTTTACGCGTGGTGCGCTGGATGTTGTTGAAGTTTACGAAGATGCCCTGGGCAGTTTCCGGGCGGAGATAGAGTTCATTTTTCGCATCCTCCGTCACACCCTGGAACGTCTTAAACATCAGGTTGAACTGGCGGATGTCCGTAAAGTTGGAGGAACCGCAGTTCGGGCATTTGATGTCGTGCTCTTTGATGAAATCCATCATCTGCTGGTTGCTCCAACCGTCCGCCGGTTCCCCGGTGAAGTCCTCGATCAATTTATCGGCACGATGGCGCGTTTTGCAATCGCGGCAGTCCATCAGCGGGTCGGAGAAGCCGCCCACATGGCCGGAAGCCACCCAGACCTCCGGGTTCATCAGGATTGCGGCGTCCAAACCGACGTTGGTGGGGCTTTCCTGGACAAACTTCTTCCACCAAGCCCTTTTCACATTGTTCTTAAACTCCACACCGAGCGGGCCGTAATCCCAGGAATTGGATAGGCCACCGTAGATTTCAGAACCCGGGTAGACAAAGCCGCGGCTTTTGCAAAGCGCTACAATTTTTTCCATGGTCTTTTCCGTTGCTAACATGTAAAATCCTCCATTGGCCGGGGCGCTGGCTGCGCTCCGTTGATGATATTGGGGAAATGCGCTCTACTGCGGGCGTTTGAAAATAAACAGTTTGCTGAACACATAATTGAGAACAATTACAATGACATTCATGAGGACTTTTGCCAGCCAGTCGTTCCAGGTGAGAACGTCCACCAGCAGCCACATGCCTGCGGTATCCACCGCGAGGGAAAACAGGCGCGCACCCACAAAGGAGACCAGCTCCCGCAGCACCAACTTGGCCGCAAAACTTTTGCTTCGGAACACAAAGACCTTATTGGTGAGGAAGGCGAACGCGACAGAGAGCACCCACGCGAGCGTATTGGCCGTCAGCAACTGCCATTGCAGGACATCCCGCAGCAGCCCAAAGGAAAGGATATTGACCGCCGTGGTCAGGATGCCGAACAAAATGTACAGAAGCATCTCTGGGGCAGTCAAGAACCGCCAAATTTTTTTCAGCTTTTCCACATGAATCCCATCCTTTTCGTATGTTTATAGTTTATCATTCTATCCGCCGGCTTGCAAGGCAGATTTTTGCTTTCATACTTTTCAGATGCTGTCCAAAGAACCCCCTCTTCACAGCTAAGGCTGTGAAGAGGGGGTATCCTTTTTCTATCAGATCTGGAGGTTTTTTATAAAGTGAACGGTTTTCCAAACGGATAAGCAACAGCGCTCATGCCGCTCACCTCTAAAAGCTTCCATTTTGTCCAGAGGCTTTGGCTTCTTTTACCTTCTTCCATCCATCTATGTACTTTTCTTTCGCTTGAAGGTAACGAATATCCAATTTTCGAATGATTACAAAGCAAAGGATTGTTGTGATCACAATGACAGCCATACGGAACAAATTTGCGGCATCCAGCATCTTCGAAAAATCGATTCGTATCATTGCCAATAGAGAACAGCAAGCCGTAATCCCATAATATAAGTATGCGTCAATAGATGCCTTTCCCTTGGAAAACAGCTTGTCATAGTGGTATAAATTCGTCTCCCATTGAAAAGCCTTGCCCTCTAAGAATACGATCAAATAGGCTGCAATCCTACACATTCCCAATAATTTATCTATAATGATTTTATAGGCCGGGAGGATAATGCAAAGCGGCAAAAGGAACAGCAATGGTTCCTTTTGACTAAATGCAATCGTCACCAAAGCGATCGTCACCGTGTACATGACATTCCGGTAACTCTCCGCAGCGCTGTTATTTTTCATGATTTCTTCCCTTAAAAAGAGATATTCCTCTTTTCGTTCCATTTTTTCTATCTCCCTGCACGGGCTTTTCGCTCTTTTTACGGCCATAAGGCTACTCTGCTTCCAAGCAGACCCCTTATCTTCTTTATAGGGCGGTTTTCCAAAAGGCAGCCATAAGAGAGAAAAACCTCTCTCTGCAAAATTCACCAAACCCGCACACGGCTGGGGATACCTTCTTACATCTTCTGGTTTTCTGGCAACCCCTTGTGCTTCCCAGGAAAAACGTTTATCCTGCCGTGCTGCTGGACGTACTGCTTTCTTCCGTCGGCTGGGTCCCTTCCGAAGAGGCGGCGTCCTCACCGGTTGCCGAACCTTCCCCGGCCTCCTCCGGGATGGCGTCCGTCCCCTGCGCGCTCTGCGTCCCGGGGATTTCTGCAACTGCCGCCCCTTGGCGTACCAATGCGCTGACGGCGGCTTGCAGCTGCGCATCATCGGTATGGGCTAGTTCATCGCGCGCCAGCAAGTCCATCTGCTCCTCGGTCAAGGTGGCGGATATATCTGCGGCAATCCCTACGCCGTTGAACACGGTCCCTCCCGGCGTCAAATAATTCGCCACGGAAAGCGTAATCGCAGAACCGTCCGAAAGGGGGATGACCTCGTCCTTTGTGCCATATCCCGCCGTCGGTTGTCCGACAACCAGGCCCTTTTTGAATTCCTTTATATCCGCAGCAAAAATTTCTGCTGCGCCAAAGGTGGTCTCATTTGCAATGACGCTGATCGGAAGCGCAATCTCGTTGGATTTCGATGTATATTCCACCGTCGTCTGCCCATTCTTATCCTGCGTGGTCACCAGGTTGCCCGCCGGCAACAGGGTGTCCAGCATGGACGCCATCGCCTCCACGCTGCCACCGGAATTGTTCCGCAAGTCAATTACCAAACCCGCTACTTTCTGCTTATTGAGCGAGGAAAGGGCGGAATTGAATTGCTCGACGCTGCTGTCGTTGAATTCAGAGATTTTGATGTATCCCACATTCCCGTTGATCACGGACGAAGTAATGCTCTGCTTGGTGTATTCCGCCCTGGTAACGGTGATTTCCAGATACTCCCCCTGCGGTTCCGTCCCAGACGAGTCTGTGCCGTCCGCAACAGTATTCTCGCTCTCCGCAGCGGCTTCTGTAGGCTGGGCTGCGCGGTAAATCCCCAGGGTGACGGTCGTTCCGGCTGTCCCGTCCAGGCGGTTGAGCGCGTCGCCATACGTAATCCGGACAATCTCGCGGCCGTCCATCGAGACGATGGTATCGCCCTTTCGGATGCCGCTCTGCTCCGCGGGGGAATTCGGCATCACCTGGATGACTTCCATGTTGCCGTCCTCGTCCATGACTGTTTTAATCCCAACGCCGGTGTTTTTCCCCGCCGTGCCGGTCTGATAGGTCTTATACCGTTCCGCGGACATGTACTGGGCCTGTAAATCGCCCAACCCCGCAATATATCCCGCGCAAATGCCATCGGTCAACTGCGTTTCGTTAATCTCACCGACGTAGTCCTGCCGCGCCTTTTGGTCGATCTCACTGAGCTTTGTGTACATCGCCTGCCGCTCGTTGACGTCGGCCACCTTTTCATTGAAGCTGTTCATCGCGTATACGTATGTCAGGGATACGGTGACCGCCGCTGTGATCCCAGCAACAGCAACTGCCGCCCCCAGAGATATTTTCTTACCCATCACATATCATTCCTTACTATGCAGGTATTTCCATCTTTCCGCCCCGCATCCATATTCCAAGAACCCTTTCATCCCTGAAAAAGATTCCGGCGGAGCCTGTTCATGTGTCCCCGGCCTTTTTTACTATCATACCGGATTTCGTTTTCTTTTTATACGGCCAAATGTAAATTTTCTGTCAATCCTACCCGTTTTTGGCCCTTTCCAGCCATATATTGCCCGCTCCAACGGTCCCATCCGCTGTTAACCATTGCCGGTCAACCTGCGGAAAACCAATTGAATGGGTTCTGCCGGACGCCGTCGACGCGCACTTCAAAATGCAGATGCGGGCCTGTAGAATCGCCTGTACTGCCCACATAGGCGATGGTCTGGCCCCGTTCCACCTGCTGGCCCGTGCTCACTGCCAAGCTGCTGGCGTGTGCATATAGGGTGGAGTAGCCGCCGCCGTGGTCGATCATCACAAAGTTGCCATAGCTGTTGTCCCAGCCCGCTTTTACTACCTTTCCGCTGTTCGCCGCCACAATCGGCGCCCCATCAATGCTGTTTCCATTGGTGCGGTTGATGTCGATCGCCTTGTGGTCGCTGCTGTAGCCGCAGGAAATGTGGGTATATCCCGGCACTGGCCAAGTAAACTGCCCGCCCACGTATTCCAGAGGGGCGTCGTTCACAACCGGTGGCGCGGAGGATTCCTGCTCGGGTTCTTCCACCGGCTGTGTGGAACTTTCGCTTTCCTCTTGGTTTTGCTGCGCCTGTTCCTGCTGTTTCCGCTGCTCTTCCTCCTGCTGGCGTTTGAGCTCCTCCTGTTGGCGCTTCTGCTCCGCATAATAATCGGCCCACCACTGGTCGATCCGGTCGCCGGCCTCATTTTCTCTCCGGCGGATCTCCTCTTCCTCCATGGAGAGCGCGTCGCTCTCCGCCAGGATACCCTGTTCCTGATTGGCAATGCCGTCCAAAACATTCTGCGCTTCGCTCTGCAACGCCCCCAATTCGGTGCGCTTTTGATCCAAGGTGCTCTTCGCTTCGGTGAGATCGGCCCGGTTCTGCTCAATCTCCGCTTTCTCCGCCGCAATCCCCTGCATCTCTTCCTTGAGTCCATTGATCAATGCGATGTCATGCTCCGTAATGCTGCGGAGCAAATAGGTCTTATTGGCCAGATCCATTACATTTTGGGAACTTAGGAGGATCTGTAGGGTACTGGCTTCCCCTGTCTTATAGATTGCGCACAAGCGCTTTTTCAATTCATCAAAGGTCGTATTGACTTCCTGCTGCTTGCCGGAAAGTTGTGCCGTCTTCTCCTGGATGCTGGTGTCCAGTGTTGAAACTTGCTGGTTTAAAACATTGATCTGGCTCTGGACATTCTGCATCTGGCTGTCCAGGGTTGCCTTATATTCCTGCTGCTTTGACTTATCCGCGCGCAGTTGGTCCAGCTTTGCTTTCGTCGCTTCCTGCTGTTGCTCTAATTTCTCACGCTGCTGCTCCAGCTCCTGCTGTTCCTGCTGGAGTGCATCCAGATCCCCCTCGGAAACGGCCGCGTCAGCGCACCGAAGCGACGTGGTAGAGGAGCACAGCACAGCTACCGCCGCCAGAACCGCGGCCACGCGCCGGATTTTTTTTGACTGCTTCATGGATTCCCTCCTTTGCACAACCCCTTTTATCCGATTTGAAACAGGCATGTCCCGCCGGAAATCCCATCCGCCGCAGGGCCTGCCACCCGCAAGCAACGACGGATCTGCGGACGCCGCTGCGGGCGCCCCTTCCCAAAAGGACATGCCTGTCTAAAATGCGCTTCTAATTAAGAGAACCAATTGAACGGGTTCTTCCGCACGCCGTTGACACGAATCTCAAAATGCAGATGCGGCCCCGTCGAATTCCCGGTGCTGCCAACATAGGCGATGGTCTGCCCGCGGCTCACGGTTTGCCCTTTGCTGACCGCCAGGCTGCTCGCATGGGCGTATAAGGTCGAATATCCACCGCCGTGGTCGATCATCACATAGTTGCCATAGCTGTAATGCCAGCCTGCCACAACCACTGTACCGCCGTTTGCCGCCACGATCGGCGCGCCGGAAATGCTCTTTCCGTTGGTCCGGTTGATGTCGATGGCCTTATGGCCGCTGCTGTAACCGCAGGAAATGTGCGTATAGCCCGGCACCGGCCAGGTGAACTGCCCGCCTACATAGCTCTCTGGCGCCGTGGTGTTGCTGCTTCCGCCGCTATTCCCACCGCTGCTTCCACTGTTCTGGGAGGCATAATAATCCGCCCACCATTGGTCGATTTCCGCGGCAGCCTGTGCCTCTTCCTGCTCAATCCTTCTCTGTTCCGCAGCAAGGCTGTCGCTCTCCGACTGCATCGACTGCTCGTTTGCGGTCAGCTCATCCAGCACGCGCTGGGCCTCGCTTTCCAACGTACCTAATTCGTTGCGCTTGTTATCGAGCTCCGTCTTCGCTGCGGCGACCTCTTGGCGGTTCTGCTCGATCTCCGCCTTTTCGTCTGCAATGGACTGCAACTCTTCTTTGAGCGTATTGATCAATTCTGTGTCATGCTCGGTGATTACCTGCAAGAGATGGGTCTTATTGGCAAGATCCATCACATTCTCGGAATTCAAAAGGATCTGTAAGTTGCTCGCTTCGCCCGTCTTATACAGGGCACAGAGGCGTTCCTTTAGCTGCTCATAGTTAAAGTCAATGTCGGCCTGCTTGTCGGCAATCTGCTCTGTTTTTTCCGTAATGTTTTGATCCAGTGTGGAAATTTGCTCGTTCAGCACCGTGATCTGGCTTTGAAGATTTTCCATCTGCTGATCCAGTGTATTTTTGTATTCCAGCTGTTTTTCTTTATCCGCCTTCAAACTGGCCAGCTTCTGGTCGGTTGCCGCCTGCTGCTTGGCCAACTCCTGCTTCTGCTGCTGCAAGTCCTTTTGCTTCTGTTGCAGATCGGAAAGCTGGTCGGACGAGGCTGCATCCACATGCAGCTGGATCGCGCCCGGCGCGCAGAATACGGAAAACGCCAATACCAATGCCACAAACCCCTTGAGCCATCTCTTCTTACAGGCCACCTAAATCTCCTCCTTCTTTCTTCAGGTATTTACCGAGCGTAATCAGGCCGCCCAGGGCGCCAAACAAGGCGCCGGCCAACATAAAGATCAGAGTAATGCGCCAAGTGATGGGCCCGATGTCCACCGGCGAAAACAAGGGGATCGACGCAATGGAGGACACCAGCTTGTTATAGACGAGCACCAGCAACCCGCTGGCCACCCCGCCGGACAGGAGGCCGATAATCACGCCTTCCACGATAAAGGGGACCCGGACAAACCAGTTTGTCGCACCCACGGATTTCATAATGCTGATTTCCAACCGCCGTGAGAACATCGTCACACGGATCGTATTGGAAATGATAAACAGGGAAACAAGGCTCAAAATCAGGACAATCCAAAAGCCTACGGAGGTCACTAGGTTGTCCAAGCTGGTGAGCTGCTCCGCGATGTCGGAATAATCGATGATCTCGTCCACGCCATTGATCGCTTCAATCTGCGCCGCCGTCTCATCATACAGATTCAGGTCCTTCATCGAGATGCGGAACGCATCCGGCAGGAAATTTTCATCCCCCAAAAGGCCCTCCAATACGGTGCCGTCGTCGCCCAGCATATCCAACATATTTTGCACAGCGTCCTGCTTTGAGACAAATTCACATTCTTCAATATTGTCCAGCTGCTTGATCTCCTGCCCCACCCGGAGGCTGGTCAAGGTGGGCAGCCCTTCTTGAAGGTAGACCGTCGTGGAGTTGTTCCCCTCCAGCGACTTCATCGCCACATCCACATTCATGGAAAAGAGCACCGCCGCGCCCGTCAACAGCAGGCAGGAAACCAGCACGCCAACGGAGGCGAAACTCATGGTCCGGTTGCTCCAAATATTCTTAACGCCCTCTTTCAGCAAGTACCCCAAGCTGGAAAGCCGGGAACCGGACCGTTTCTTTTGGGTACGTACCGTTTTAATCTTGCGCATCTGGTTCCACCTCCATCGAAGCTGTATCGGCCACGATCCGGCCGTCATGAATCTCTACCACACGCTTATGGAAGTGCTTGACCAAAGAGTGCTCATGCGTCACCATGAGGATGGTGGTCCCCCTCCGGTTGATCTCGCTGAGCAGGTCGACAATTTCAAACGAGAGCGCCGGGTCGATATTCCCGGTGGGCTCGTCTGCGATGATGAGCTTCGGGTTGTTGACCAGCGCACGCGCAAGCCCAACACGCTGCTGCTCGCCGCCAGAGAGTTCGTTCGGGCGGCATTTCTGCTTATCCTGCAAATTTAGCAGGCTCAATATGTAGGGCACGCGCTTTTTGATTTCGCTCTGTGTGGCCCCGATCACATGCATAGCGAAGGCCACGTTTTCATAGACCGTCATGTTATCGATCAAACGGAAATCCTGGAAAACGATGCCCATCATGCGCCGGAGATACGGGATCTCCCGCTTTTTTAGGCTGGTAATATGGGTGCCGTTGACGATAATATCGCCCTCATTGGGCGTTTCCTCACACATAATCAATTTCAAGAACGTACTCTTTCCGGCGCCGGAAGAGCCTACGATAAATACAAACTCCCCGTCTGCAACGGTCAAATTCACATTTTGCAGTGCATGTGTCCCGTTGCTATATGTCTTGCTCACATTTTTAAATTCAATCATTTTCTCTCTCCCAAAGCCCTGCGGTGCATAAAAACCGCGCCAAGGGCGCAGATCCCCCTTGGACCATAAAAGACCGGTTATCAAAACGCCGTGCGGTTTTCAAAGCACACGATGGTTTCTATCTCGAAACGGGATGTTCCATCCCCGCGTAATTACCATATTTGCCCAGCCGGTGCGGCTGTAAGCCGTTTCAACAGGCCGTTTTCTATACACAGAACAGCACCCACCGGCATGTTTACATAATACCAATGGGTGCTGCATTTATTGTTTTTAAAAAGAAATAATTTGTAATATTTTTGTAATTTTTTAAGCTTCCGACAACCTCCGGCAAAAATCCCTCTATTAGAACTTGACCGGATTCGAAGAAAGGTACTTTTTGACCATCAGCGCCACTTTAAAGACGATTGCGTCCTCGAACTCGCGCAGGTCCAAACCGGTGATCTTCTTGATCTTCTCCAAGCGGTACACCAGCGTATTGCGGTGTACAAACAGCTTACGGGACGTCTCCGAGACATTCAGGTTGTTCTCAAAGAAGCGCTGGATGGTAAACAACGTCTCGTGGTCCAGGGACTCGATCGAGCCGCGCTTAAAGACCTCTTTGAGGAACATTTCGCACAGGGTCGTCGGCAACTGATAGATCAGACGCGCAATGCCCAGATTGTCATAGCTGACGATGGCGCGCTCCGTATCGAACACCTTGCCGACCTCCAAAGCAACCTGCGCCTCTTTAAAGGAACGGGCCAAATCCTTGATGCCAACTACAATGGTGCCGATGCCGACCACGCAATGCGTATAAAATTCGCTGGAGAGGGTATCCACAATGGAACCGGCCAGCTTTTCCAAGTCCTTCGGTTCAATGCCCGCCCGGATCTCCTTGACCAACGCAATGTCCGTCTCGTTGATGTTGATGATAAAATCCTTGCTCTTATCCGGGAAGAGGTTCTGGATCACATCGTAAGCGGAAATATCGGACTTGTTTGTAATCTTAATCAACATGCAGACCCGGCTGACGTCGGAATTAAAGCGCAGTTCCCGCGCTTTCAGATAAATATCGCCGGGAAGGATATTGTCCAAGATCACGTTTTTAATAAAGTTGCTGCGGTCATACTTTTCATCGTAGTATTGTTTGATGCTGCTCAAAGAGATGGCAAGCAGCGATGCATACCGGCTGGCTTCCGGGTCTGAACCGGAGACAAACACCGCATATTCCGGCCGCGGCCTGCTGCCAAAGGATTTGTAGGTGTAACCATTCACCACAAAGGTTCCCGGAGCTGCCAAGACATCGGCGGTAATGCTGTCGTTGACCTCGCCGATCCGCCCCAGCTCGCTGCAGGCAATAATGACGGACGTCTCGTCGATCACACCGATTGTGCGGTCAATAGCGTCCCTCATCTGGTGAATAACCCCTTGAAATAGTCTGTTTGACATGCTGCTCCCTCACTTTATCTATATTTGCTAATCTTGATGGTGGATTCTATAAAAAGGCTACATATATTTTACATAAAAGCAGCACACATTTCAACTATATATCACAAAATAAAAAATTTTTTTGTGGAAATTGCCGCGTAATTTACAATTTGTTCATATTTCAGAGGGCTATTTTTCTAGCTGAGCTTTCCCAAGCCACAGAAAGCCTGTTCAACGCCAAATCGTATGCTCTGTATCGCTGTCGAAAAGCTTTATTTTCTCCATATCAAAGGCGATTTGGATCTGTTCGCCGCTCTGCCGCATCGCATCTGCGTCAACCCCTGCTGTGATGGAATGTCCGCTGCACGTCAGATAGAGATAGGATTCCCCGCCAACGGACTCCATAACCTCGACTTCTGCATTTACAACGCCCTTTTCCATTTTTTCCACAAAGGCGGGATCGTCATGGACATCCTTTGGGCGCACCCCCAGGACAACGTTCTTGCCCACATAGCTCTTCAAAACGCCGGTTTCATCCCAGCCTTGCGGCATACGCACGGCACTCTTTCCGAACGTGAACGTATAATCCGAACCGTCCGCGCCCACCTTGACATTGAGGAAATTCATCGGAGGATTGCCAAGGAAGCCCGCCACAAACTGGTTGGCCGGGGACGCATAGAGTTCTTCCGGCGCACCTGCCTGCTGGATAAAGCCTTCCTTCATTACGGCAATCCGGTCCCCTAAAGCCACCGCTTCGGCTTGATCCTTCGTTGCATAAAGGATGGTGATCCCCAACCGCTTATGAAGTTCGCGAAGCTCCTTCCCCATTTGCGCGCGCAGTTTTTCGTCCAAATGGACAAATGGCTCATCCAAAAGGAGGACCTTATGCCCTTGCACCATGGCCCGGGCCAGCATTACCATCTGCTGTTGCATGGAAGTAAGCGCGCCCGGCTTCCGGTCCAGCAACGGATCGATCTGCAACAAGCCGGCAACCTCCTGCACATGCCGTTCCACCTCTGCCTCCGGCATCCGGTGCATTTTTAGGCGGAACGCTAAGTTCTCCTTGACCGTTAACTCCGGATAGAGAACGTGGTTCGGCAGGACCATCGCGATGTCCCGTTGCTGCGGAAAAAGCTGATTCACCACCACGCCGCCGATATAGATATCCCCTTCGGTTGGCGTTTCCAGGCCGGCAATGAGCCGAAACAAAGTGGACTTTCCGGAGCCTTCCGGACCCGCCACAACCAGGAATTCCCCTTCGGCCGCTTCCAATGTGCAATCCCGCACCGCTACCACTCCATTGTGGAACGTCTTACAAACATGCCTCAATGATATGTTCGCCATATTACAAATCCTCCAAAAAGCGAGTCTTTTCCTTGTATTCCGTCAAGAACCCTGTTTCCCTCTGCAACGATGAAAAACAAGCGTCCCGTCCCTATGTCAAAAAACGGGGCTAGTCCTTATCATATCAGATGCCCCCCTATTTGAACAGGCGATTTTTACCCAAAAATGCAACAACACCTTTATGAAAATCCGCTAAAAGACAAATGCTTTCTTAAAGCGCTACAGAATCTTTCGCACGAAAGATCTTGTCCCGTTCTTCCGGGCAGAGCGGACGCGCCTGCCCGGGGGCCAACGCAGGGTCCAGTTCCAGCGCGCCGATACGCAGGCGTTTGAGGTGCAACACGGTCTTTCCAACCGCGTGGAACATGCGCTTGACCTGATGGAACTTGCCCTCGCAGATCTGCACCTGCACCCGCGTAGCATCCAACAGCCGGAGCTCCGCGGGCAGGCATATGCGGTCGCTCAATTCGATTCCAGCGGCAAAGGCTTTGACGTCTTCCTGGGTGGCCGGAAGGTCCAGTTCCGCCTCGTAAAGCTTATAGACGTGGCTCTTTGGCGCCAGCATCCGATGGGCGAAATCCCCGTCGTCCGTAATCAATAGCAGCCCTTCTGTATCGCGGTCCAACCGCCCTGCCGGGAAAAGTCCGCGGCGTTTCAACTCCGGGGGCAAAAGATCCAACACGGTCTCCTGGCGTGCGTCCCGCGCCGCCGAGAGCACCCCTGCGGGCTTATTCATCATAATATAGGAATACCGCTGGAAATGGAGCGCTTGTCCCCCCACGGTGATGACGTCTTGCTCCGGGTCCACCTTGCTGTCCGCTTGGCGCACCACCTGCCCATTGACGGTTACCACACCGCGCCGGATCAGCGCGCCGGATTCCTTCCGGCTCCCGATATTCTGCGAAGCCAATACCTTGTCCAACCGTTCCTTTGGCATGTTTTCACATCCATCCAAATTTGATTCCTCTATTATATCGGTTTTCCCCCGCGAATACAATCGTTCTTTCCGCAAAGAGCAAAATCCTCCCGCTGGCCAAACGCACGAACATGGCACGATGCCGCGAACGTTTTGCGGCATCGTGCTATGCCTTTCCCTCAGTCCGTCGGCCAGGCATTCGCGGGAATCTCCGAAGAGGAGACGGGAGCTGCCTCGGACACAACCGGCACCTGGGACGAAACCGGGGCCCCGGAAGAGACCGCGCTCTCCGGAAGGGCGGAGTTCCCGGCAGAGGAAGCCGTGCCCGCATTCCCACTGCCCAGCGCGTCAAATGGGAGCATAAAACCATCCAATTCCGTGGAACAGATGTCGCCGCCGACCACGCGGTCCTCATAGACCAGCAGATTGGCATGGACCGGGGTTTCGGCTGGATAATTGGTCACCTCGTAAACCCATTGACGGCAGACCTTTCCCGCCAGCGGTTCCAAATCAAACCCCTGTTGCTTTTGCAGGGCATTGTATTGGAGGTACACCTCGTCAAATGGGTCTGGGATGGCCACATCCCGGATCTCCAAAGGTTCCGCCTCCACCTGCCAGCCGAACTGCGCTAAAAAGGCAACGCGCTCGTCGTTGTTGGATGCCACACAGCTGTACCCCTTGGCGTTTCCAGAATCCGCTGTGGCATTCCATTTTCCAAAAGCCAAAAATACCGTTACGACTACCAAAAGCACCGCCAGCGCTACAATTCCCCATTTCTTCTTTCCCGCTTTTATGGAACATACAAACATAACGGATCCCTCCCCGCGGCGGCCGCCGCTTTTTCATCTCTAATGAATATGCGCCAGCACAGGGAAACATGCCTTTCCTGCGCTGAGGAAGACAGCAGTAAGAAAAAGCACCCACCCCGGCAGTTTGCCGGAGCGGGTGCTCGGGGGAAGTTGAAGATCTAAGAAAGAAGATATTTGCAAGATTTCAAATCGATAGAAAACGATTTTAGCTTAATAAACACAGGGGATCTTATTCAACAATGTCGAACTGGAAGGTGATGTTGCCCCAATAGGTGCCGGTCACCGGGATGATCTTGGACGGAATGACTCTGTAGCGGTACTCGCCGTCCTCATCAAAGGACATCACTTCTTTATTGAGTTCGCTGACAAAGTGGGATGTACCGTCCTTATAGAAGCCCTGCACCTCATACGGCACATAGTTGTGGCCGCGATAGAGCGCGAAATCCGGGCAGTCATCCGGCATACCGGACTTGCGGGTGCTGGTAATCGAGAGCACAATCTTGCCGCCGTTCAAATTCGAGATGCCTTCCGCCTTGAACGTGGAGGTTGTGCCGCCCTTGACGAGCTGTACGCCCATCGGGATGGTGATGGTATAGGTCGGCTCCGCCACAGCGTCGTATTCCAGTTCTACGCTGGCTTTGCCATTGGTAAAGGAATCCTGATCGAAAATGACACTGCCGGGGTTCACGTCTTTTGCCGCTGCAAATGCGGAGGTCGTCATACCGGCCGCCATCATCGCTGCCAAGCAAAACGCCATTGCTTTTTTCATAATTTGTTCCTCCATTATTGTAGAAATCTCTATCTAAATGCCCCTGTAAAGGGATCAGAATAGACGTTAGCCAACCAGCAGCTTTGTTTTGACATTCGCCCCATTCATCTGGGTATTGGTATCCAAAGAATAGGTACTGATTTTAATCGTCGCCTCATATTCACCTGCATCCAGCGCACGGGAAAGCGTCTCTTCCTGGATGGCCTTGCCTGGCGCTACCATCTTCGAAGTGTACAGTGTCTCGCCCGTCTCGTCCAAAACCAGCTCAAAAATAAAGTAGCAAGGGTTTTCTTCCGGGTTCAGGAGCAGGATCTTAACATCTTTCTCCCCAGCTGGCAGAGCGATGGACGCATAGCCCGGGATCTTGATCCCCTGCTCTTCGCCATTTGCGCTCGGCGGTGTGTTGCCATTCCAGTCCTGCGCCGCCTCGTCGAGATCGGGGGTGAACGTCTGCTCCTCGCTATACGGGGCATCCATCCATTGCTGATAATGCATCCCTGCAAAAACACCCGCACCCATCAAAAGCAACATACACAGGATACCGGCAGCGATCAGCACGCCCTTCTTCTGGGCGCTCCATGTTTTCTTGTTTTCTTCCATTTTTTAACAACCTTTCCCATCCGGCTTTGATAAGCCGTATCAATTCCCTACGAAATTTACCGATACATAGAATAGATGGGCAGCGTTAAAGGCATGTTTTCCCTTTGTTAAATCTAGGCAAAAAATAAAGCAACCGTTCCAGTCGAAATGGACTGGAACGGCTGCCGGTTCTCTTACATAAATTTTACAAAAACGTTCTGCTGGGAAAGGCGGCTTTTTCATGCCCCTGCTGGAAGCCTTTATTCGGCATCCGCCTTGGCCTGCTCGATCACCTTCTGGGCAACCTGGGCGGGCGCTTCTTCATAGCGGGTAAAATCGAAGGTATAGCTGCCGCGTCCCTGGGTAACCTGGCGGACAAATGTACAGAAGTCGTGCATCTCTGCCACCGGGACCTCTGCCTCAACCGTCTGCTTGCCGGGGCCAGCGGGCTCCATGCCCAACACACGGCCGCGGCGCTTATTGACTTCGCCCATGATGTCGCCCATGTTCGCGTCCGGAACCGTGGCGCGCAGGGTGCCAATGGGTTCCAACAGCACCGGGCTGGCCTGCGGCATACCTGCCTTGTACGCGAGGGAGGCCGCGGTCTTAAACGCCATTTCCGAGGAATCCACCGGGTGATACGAACCGTCATACAGCGTGGCGCGCAGGCCTACCACCGGATAGCCAGCCAACGGGCCGTGCGCAATGCACTCCTGCAATCCCTTCTCGACCGCCGGGAAGTAGCCCTTCGGGACGGAACCGCCCACAACGCGCTCTCCAAACTCCAGGCCCTCGCTGTCGCAGGGCTCGAACTCGATCCACACATCGCCGAACTGGCCGTGGCCGCCCGTCTGCTTCTTATGGCGTCCCTGGACCTGCACCTTCTTGCGGATGGTCTCGCGGTACGGGACACGCGGCTGCTCCAGCGTGACCTCCACGCCGAACTTCGCCTTCAGCTTGGAAACGATGACGTCCAGATGCTGCTCGCCCAGGCCGCTGATGACCATCTGATGGGTCTCGGCATTGTTTTCAAATTTGATGACCGGGTCCTCTTCCATCAAACGGAACAGGCCCTGCGCCACCTTATCCTCTTCGCCCTTCTTTTTCGGCAGGATGGCCATGGAGAGCGTCGGGACCGGATAGGTAATTCCATCCAAGGTGACCTTGCGCGTCGGGGAGCACAGCGTGTCGCCCGTGGAGACGTTGCCCAGCTTGAGCACGGCGCCGATGTCGCCCGCCGTGATGCAGCCCATCTCTTCCTGCTTTTTGCCGCGCATCATGACCGTCTTGCCGATGCGCTCCACGTTGCCCGTGCGCATGTTGATGAGCTGGGCGTCCGTCGCAACCTTGCCGGAGATGGTCTTGATGAAGGACATTTTCCCAACAAAGGGGTCCGCGATGGTCTTGAAGACAATGGCTGCTGTTGCGCCGTCCGGATTGACCGAAAGCTCGACCGGGTTCCCGTCGATGTCGGCTGCAATCTCGCCGCTCTTTTCCAAAGCGGACGGGGCCAGCCAGGTCAGGCCGTCCAGGAACTGCTCCATACCGCGCATCAGGAGCGCGTCGCCGCAGAACACCGGGCAGATCGCGCCGGATTTGACGCCCTTGCTGACGCCCACGATGACCTCTTCCGGCGTAAAAGGCTCGCCGGAGAAGTATTTCTCAAACATCTCGTCGCTGGTCTCCGCAACAGCCTCATAGATTGCCGTGCGCAGGCCCTCCAAACGGTCGCCCATGGGCGGCATGGCCACTTCAACGGGCTTGCCATTCGAGTAATCGTATGCCTTATATTCCAAAATATTGACATATATGTTTGCTTTGCCGTCTTCGATGTACGGGACAACCACCGGGCAAACCGAGGGGCCGAAACTGGCCTTCAAATCCTCGAACACGCGGTAAAAACGCGCGCTCTCATCGCACAGGCCGTTGACAAAGAAAATCTTCGCCAAGCCGCGGGCATCCGCCGCTGCAACTGCCTTTTCCGTGCCGACGTTCACGCCGTCCTTGCCGGAAACCGCAATCAGGACCGAATCCGCCGCGCGCACCGCTTCACACATGGCCCCCTCGAAGTCAAACAGTCCGGGAGCATCCAGCAGATTGATCTTATGATTTCTCCACTCCAGCGGGGCGATTGCCGCGCTGACGGTTGTTTTTCTCCTGATTTCCTCGGGGTCATAGTCGCATACCGTATTCCCCTCGCCGACCTTGCCAAAGCGGTCTGTGGCGCCGGAAAGGTAGAGCATGGCCTCCGCGATAGAGGTCTTGCCTGCTCCGCTATGCCCCGCAATTGCAATGTTCAGAATATCTTTTGCATTGTACAATTTCACCTTAAAAACTCCTTTCAGGGGTTGATTGGTACAACTTTACAATTGTTCAATCAAATTAATAACAATTATATCGTATTCTCACAAACATTACAAGCCAAAATGCAAAAATTAACGGAATCGAAATAGAAAGTTTTTTGGCAAAGTTACAAATTGTATGCAATTCTCTGTATAGTTTATACAAATCGGGTTCTTTTTTCTGGCCAAATGCGCGAAAATCCAAGGGTTCCCCCAAGAAAGGACGCAAACCGAACCCAAAATTTTGCCGTTCCGTCCTGCCGAAAATGCATAGAAAAAGCCGCCGCCCTTTCCGCAGTGGAAAAGGCGGCGGCAAACATTTCGATTGGAAGCGTTACAATTAGGCTTTGCCCTCGCAGCCGAGAACCGTCTTGATCTTATGCTCCACGAGGCCCTGGATGGCGTCGCGCGCAACCCCCAGATACTGGCGGGGATCGAAGTGGGACGGATTCTCCGCAAAATACTTGCGGACGGTTGCGGTCATCGCGAGGCGGAGGTCGGAGTCCACGTTGATCTTGCAGACTGCCTTGGCTGCCGCTTCACGCAGCATCTCTTCCGGGATGCCGATTGCGTCGGGCATCTGGCCGCCGTACTGGTTGACCATCTGCACAAACTCCGGGAGGACAGAGGAGGCGCCGTGCAGAACGATCGGGAAGCCCGGCAGGCGGTTGGAAACTTCCTCAAGGATATCAAGGCGCAGCTTCGGCTTCTGGCCGGGTTTGAACTTGTAAGCACCGTGGCTCGTGCCGATTGCAATGGCAAGGGAGTCCACGCCTGTCCGTGTTACAAAATCCTGTACCTCGTCCGGATCCGTGAACTGTGCTTTGTCGTCTTCTACCTTGACGTCGTCCTCAACGCCGGCAAGCTTGCCGAGCTCGGCCTCTACCGTGACGTTGTACTTGTGTGCATACTCGACCACTCTGCGGGCCTCTTCCACATTCTCCTCATAGGGCTTTGCGGAACCGTCAAACATGACGGAGGTGAAGCCGTCGTCGATGCAAGCCTTGCACATCTCAAAGGACGGGCCATGGTCCAAATGCAGGGCAACCGGAATATCCGGATTCTCTTTTACAGCGGCCTCGACCATCTTTACCAGATAGGCCGGGTGCGCATACTTGCGGGCGCTGGAAGAAACCTGCAGGATCACAGGGGCCTTCAGCTCCGCGCAGGCGCTCATAATGCCCTGGATGATTTCCATATCGTTAATATTGAACGCGCCGATCGCATAGCCGCCGTCGTATGCCTTTTTGAACATTTCCTTGGTATTTACCAATGCCATTGGAATCACTCCTATCTTTTAGATGCCCTTATTATACCGCATATTCCACAAAAAAGAAATACCTTTTGGCAAAAAAGCAAGCGGAGAAAGGGCGAGTTTGTAAGCCGCAGCGAATCTGCAAAAAATTGGCCGGACCCAACAAAACGTATCCTCCTTATGGAAAGCCATCGGACCAAAAACCGGGCACGGGGCGAAAACGCCCGTGCCCGGGATGGTTGTTTGAATTGGTCTTTTTGACGACGTTAAGCGCTCACGGATTGCCCGCCCGGCGGCGCCGTGCGGATATAATGGAACAGGTATTGCTGGGCAATGCCGGCATACGGGCCGAAGTCCTCCGGTTTCCTGCCGGGGAACCATTCCTTCATGGCGCGCTTCATCCACACATCCATTGGGAACGCCTCCAGCCGGTGCAGGCCATAGAGCAACGCGCAGTCCGCTACCTTGGGGCCCACGCCCACAATCGCCATCAGCTGCTCGCGCGCCTGTGCAAGGGGAGCTGTCCGCAGGGCTTTTAAGTCAACCTCCCCGGAGGCCACCTTCCGCGCCGCGTCGAGTATGTACCGCGCGCGGAATCCGCAGCGCAGATATGCGAGGTCCTCTTCCTCCAGGCCGGCAAGACGTTCCGGCGATGGAAAACACCGGACCCCTTGCTCCATCTCCTCGCCAAAGGCTTCGCACAGCCGCGAAATGATCCCTTTGATCCGGGGGATGTTGTTGTTCTGGGAGATGATAAACGAACAAAGCGCTTCCCACGGGTCCTGCTGCAAAATCCGTATCCCGGGCGCAAAGGCCGCGGCCTTTGCCAAAACCGGGCCGGACGCGGACAAGGCCTCCCGGATGGCCGCATAATCGCGGTCCAGGTCAAAATACGCGCGCCAGAAGGGATCGTCCATGGCCGCTTCCATATGGTCCTGCGAAACACACAGGGCCTTCCCCCCGGCGGTCCCCCAATAGGAGCCATCCGGCTGGCGGTCCCAGCGGAAGCACTGGCCGCATTCCAGCGTCGCCCCCAAGTCAAAATCGCGCAAGGCGGTCATTTAATCTTCCAACTCCACGTCGATGCCCTTGCGGTAGAACGGCTTCTTGTCCTCGATGGCCTGTTTGCCAAATTTGCCGCTCGACGGCATCAGATCCAGGAATTCGCCCGCCTTCATCGCCTTATGGCAGGCATCGACCGTCGCTTTAAAGAGTTCCTGGTGGTTGACGCCCTGGGTCAGGCTCACGATCACCAGATGGTGCGGCTCATTCATGTTGGTCTTATAATTCGCCGTGAACAGCCATGCACTGAGCACCTCTGTGCGGGTCTTAAAATATTCGCACAGCGTCTGCACCAGCTCCTTCGGATACGGATCGGGCTTGGAGAGCACCACCATATCCGGGCTGATCGGCCGCTGCTGGAGCGGATTGGCGATTTGCTCCATCGTATTGGTGCGGATCACCAGGTTCTGGCTTGCCGGGTTGACCACAAAGCCCGCGACCTGCCCCTTTTGGCCCAGGACCAACGTGCGCAGCTCGGTAAAATCGAGCGTCATGGCGTCCTTTGTGTCGGGCGCCCATTTCTTGAGTTCGTCCATGTCGGAGAACATTGCAAAGAAGCTCTCCCCTTTTGTGGTGGTCGCTGCACGGAACTTCACCTGGGTCTGCTGGTTCGGCTTGCCTTCTTCGGGACTCGGATCCAGCGTCACCGGGGTGATGTAGTGCATTTTCCGCATCTCTTCGATCAGTTCCAGTTCGTCTTTCCTTGTTTTATTTGTATCAAACTGCTTCAGTTTGCTGATAAACGCAGGATTTTGAACAGGTTGGTTAAGCTGCATAAATTGGTACCTCCTGAAAATTTGGTATTTGTATGATTATATCCCTATAACGCACATTTTGCAAGTAAAACACTTTCTTCTCCCTGTATTATTCACCACATGTCCCTAAAATCCAGCGGAAAATAAAAAATTTGTTTCTTACCCTTGACAAATGGCATTTCCATTTCTATAATGAAATCAACAAAAGAAACCGTTGAGTAAGGAGAGTACATAGGCAAAGCGCTCAAAAGAGAGCCGCAGGCGGTGCGATTGCGGCGGGCAGCGGCTTATGGAATGGGCTTACGAGGGCGGGGCGAACGGACAAAGACAGTCCCAGTAGCTGCCGACGGGAACTCCACCCGTTACCAAGGGAGCGCGTATGGAAGTATGCGGAACAAGCGGCGCGAAGGCGCAATCCGGGTGGTACCGCAGGAGTGAATGCTCTTGTCCCAGAAGATGGGGCAAGGGCTTTTTTGTTTCTATAAACCAAAAGGAGGAAATTCGCATGGCAAAGATTCCACACAGATTTAATTTAACAGAGGAACAGATGCCCACGCAATGGTACAACCTGCGTGCGGATATGAAAGAACAGCCCGACCCCATGTTGAACCCAGCAACCCTGGAGCCGGTCAAGACCCCAGAGCTCTATCCGATTTTCTGCGAAGAGCTGGCGGCGCAGGAGATGGACAGCACCACGCGGTACATCGACATCCCCGAACCGGTGCTCAATATCTATAAAGCCTACCGGCCCTCCCCGCTGAACCGCGCATACGATCTGGAAAAATATCTGGATACCCCGGCAAAGATCTACTTCAAGTTTGAAGGAAACAACACCTCCGGCAGCCACAAGCTCAATTCGGCTGTCGCGCAGGCGTATTACGCCAAGATGCAGGGCATCACCAGCCTGACCACAGAGACCGGCGCTGGGCAGTGGGGCACCGCCCTTGCGGAGGCCTGCGGCTATTTCGGCATCCCGCTGACCGTGTTCATGGTAAAGGGTTCCTACAACCAAAAACCCTACCGCAAAGCCATCATGCAGACCTTTGGCGCGAATGTCATCCCAAGCCCGAGCGATACCACGAAGGTGGGCCGCGCCATCCTGGAAAATAACCCGGACACGACCGGCAGCCTGGGCTGCGCCATTGCCGAGGCCATTGAGCTTGCCACCTCGACGGAGGGCTGCCGCTATGTACTCGGCTCCGTCCTGAACCAGGTTTTGCTGCACCAGTCCATCATCGGCTTGGAAGCGAAAAAAGCCATGGATATCCTCGGCGAATATCCCGACATCGTCATCGGCTGCGCCGGCGGCGGTTCCAACCTCGGCGGCCTGATCGCGCCCTTCATGCAGGATAAGCTCTTGGGCAAAAAGAACCCGTATTTCATCGCGGTCGAACCCGCTTCCTGCCCGTCCCTGACGCGCGGCCTCTATGCATACGATTACTGCGACACCGGCAAGGTCACGCCGCTGGCGCGCATGTACACACTGGGCAGCGGCTTCATCCCGTCTCCGAATCACGCGGGCGGCCTGCGCTACCACGGCATGTCTCCGATCGTCTCCAAGCTCTACCATGACGGCTGGATCGACGAAGCCCGTTCCGTCGAGCAGACGAAGGTCTTCGAGGCTGCCATGCTGTTTGCGCGCGTGGAGACCATCCTGCCCGCGCCGGAATCCTCCCATGCGATCCGCGTGGCGATCGACGAAGCGCTCAAATGCAAGGAGACCGGCGAGGAAAAGACCATCCTGTTCGGCCTGACCGGGACCGGCTATTTCGACATGGCCGCCTACACCTCCTTCATGGAGAAGACCATGACCGACTACATCCCGACCGATGCGGACCTGCAGCCCGGCTTCGACTCCCTGCCGAAGATCCCCGGCCGTCCGGCGGAACCCGCCCGCGATCCCGCACCGGCACGCCGGTAATGGGAAACCGGCAACGAATTTGACATCTTCTTTCAACACCTGAAATCCAATCAAATACAAAGGGACCGGAATCCATGATTGTGGATTCCGGTCCCTTTTTCCACGCTTTTGTTTGCAAAGGCATCCTGTTGTGCGGCGGCATCTTCGCCGCGCCGCCCTATCCCATGCGGATAACATTTTTATACGGAAGTCTGGGAAGGCACAGCCTTTTCGCCGCCGGTTGGGTTCTTTTTCCCCCCGATATATCGGACCAGAAGGCCGATCAACAGCCCCACCAATGCGGGGCAGATCCAGCCAAAGCCCTGGCTGGCGAGCGGGATCCAGGTGTCCGCCAGCCTGACCACAGGGTTCAGATGCAGGGCAGTACGCACGCCTTCGGGCAGCGCCCGGAGAAAGTCAAAGGCCGCCGCTGCCGCTGTAAAGCCGGCCGTCCATTGCAGGACCACACGGTCGTTGTGGAACGCCTTCCCGCACAGTGTCAATAGGATCAACACAATCGCCAGTGGATAGAGGAACATCAGGACCGGCGTGGAGTAAGCGATAATTGCATCCAGGCCAACATTCGCGATCAGGAAGGATAGGATGCAGAACACCACTGCCCACACCCGGTAAGACGGCCCGCCCGGGAACATCCGCACGAACGTCTCCCCGCAGCTGGTAACCAGCCCGACCGCCGTCTTCAAACAGGCCACCGTAATCGTAGCCGCCAGGATGAAGGCCCCGGCCCCTCCGAAATAATGCTCTGCAATCTGTGCAAGCGCCTCCCCGCCGTTGCTTGCCACGTCAAACAACCCGCGGCTCTGTGCGCCCACAACCGTGACCAGCACATAGATCAGCGCCATCAGCAGCGAACTGAAAATCCCGGCATATACCGTACGTTTTGCCACTTGCCCCGGTTCCTTGACGCCCAGCCCGCGGATTGCCTCCACCACAACGATTCCAAACGCAAGCCCGGCCAGCGCATCCATGGTGTTATACCCTTCCAAAAGCCCTGTGGAAAACGCATGCGATGCATACGCGCCCGACGGGGCAATCTCTGCGAAGTTCCCCAGCGGGGAAACCAATGCGCGCACCACCAGGATTGCCAGGAAGAAGAGGAACAGTGGGTTCAGCACCTTCCCGATCCACGTCAGGATTTCCCCCGGCCTGAGCGAAAAGAACAGCACCACGCCGAAAAAGAGCAGGGAGAACACCGCCAGTCCCACGGTCTGCCCCGCTCCGGGCAGGACCCGTTCAATCCCGACCGTGTAGGAAACCGTCGCGCATCTGGGGATCGCAAAGAACGGCCCGATCGTAAGATAAAGAACGCAGGTAAAGAAAAGCCCGTACCGTTTCCCGACCCGGCTGCTCAATCCCAGAAGCCCATCCTCGCGGCTGACTCCAAGGGCGGCCACCCCTAAAAGCGGCAGCCCCACCCCGGTGATCAGGAAGCCAGCGGACGCCTGCCAAAGGTTCCAGCCTGCCATTTGCCCCATGGAAGCTGGAAAAATCAGATTGCCCGCCCCAAAGAACATGCCAAACAGCATACTCGCCACAACAAGAAGTTCTTTCAACGTCCGTTTCTCCATCGCACAATCCCCCAAAGATTTTCCTGACGATATGGTTGTTTTTTCCATTATACCGCGCTTTATCCGTCCGGTAAACCCCGGCCTTTGCTCTTCGGCTGAATAAGCCTGCCAGTTGACGATGGGCATGATTCGAAAGAACCGGAGTCCGCAAAATGGACTCCGGTTCTTTCTTTGTGTGTTTTTTGGCTTTCTTCGGGATTATCCGCGCGATCCGTGGCAAATCCACCGGTGCGCTGTCCCGGTTTTCAGCTGGGAGGCGGCGCCACATGCTGCACATCGATAGGCATTGTAGGCGTCCATCGCTTCGCGGGCATCCTGCCCGTAAGCAAAATGGGAACAGGCCCTCTGTCCGCCATCGGTATGCCATGCTCCATATTCAACCTGGACCGAAGCGCATCCTGTCTTTTGGCAGGCGGGGCATGCCGCGCCTGCCGCAATTTCGATCTCCAGGACCTTTTCCCCATCGATGTACAAACCAGCACGCTCGCCCAACTGCCCAATCGCCTTGACCGCATAGACAGCCTCTCCATCGGAGAACCGCTGGACCGTTCCCGTCTGTGCCACCGCGCCGTTCCCGCTGGTATAGCCCGTTCCCAGGCTGCCGTCCAGCTTTAAAGAGAACGCCGCAACAGACCCCTCCGGCAGCGCAACAACTGTGCCGGAAGGGACCGCCTTTCCATCCATCGCAAGCTCCGCCCTTCCAGCAGCCTGTGCGGGAACGGCTTCCGCCGCAAGAACGAGCGACAGGAGCATGGCGGATAAAATCGCACGGTTTGTCCTCCGTTTGAGTTGCATGTGAAGCATTGGATTCCCTCCCATCTCATGTGGTTCATTACAAAGGAAAATGATTTTTCCTAATTATAAAATAGCACACACTTTTTTGCGTTACAACCCTTTTTCTTAATGTGCATATTTTTCACAAACCACTCTGCCTGTAAAGCTACCATGCTGGCTTTTAGGCTTTCCGTGGGAATCCTTGCTGGAACCGTTTTCTAGTTCGGATAGGAAAACGGCTCCTCCGGCACATCCTCCAAGGAGTGGTAGAGCTCCGGAAACCACTGGCTCAAATCCACCGGGGTATAGTACGGCCGATTATCAAAAGTGATCGTATGGAAGCCGGTGATAAACACGCGGTGGACATTGCCGTTCTCCCTTGTGCGGAACCAAAACCGCCCAATGGTCCCATTGCCCAACGGCGGGAGCGACGGATAGCAGGGGAGCCGGTTCCAGCGCCCGGCAAATTCTTGGATGTCCTCCGGGTCCTCCGTCACCTTTTGCAAGTCCATGCGTGGGATGGAGGAGATCACCAACTGGTCGACGGCGTCCCCCTGTATGGTGGTATTTCCCGTAAAGAACCAGATGCAAAAAATCCCCAACAAAAGTGCAGCAGCAAGCAAGAATTTTCTCCACTTCTTCATCCTGTCCACCTTCCTATTCGAACGCACCATAGAAAGTACCGCTCTTGCAAAGCAACCGCCGTCAAATCGTTCATTGCCTGAAAATCAACCGGCGTTTATCGCCTGTTCTTATTTTTATTTTAGCAGAAATTTCTCTAAACGTCCACCGTCTGTCATTCTTTTTCACCGCACAGAACCGAACGGCTACAAAAAGTGCCGCCCTTCGTTCCCACATTTGGGACCGCAAGGCGGCGCTGTTCATTCTTCGTCCAATTGCTCTACAACGACCCGCCCCTCTGCGCGGGTGCGGTTCAGGTCGATCACGCGCTGGTTGCTGCTCCCGCGGAAGTGGAGCGTCAAGTCGCGCTTGTCCTGCTCATAGCGGCCGTCGATCAAAACGTCCGCCTGCTGCAACAGCGCGTCCGTGTCCGGGTTGTGCTGTTCCAGGAGCTGCTCATAGGTATATCCTGTATAGACGGTCACATCGAGGCCGCTTTCGTGGATCTTCCGGGCCAGCTCTGCCAACGGCGCGGGCTGGCAAAACGGCTCCCCTCCGCTGAAGGTCACCCCTTTGAGCAGCGGGTCTTGCCGCATCTCCTCCAGGAGGCCGTCCGTATCCACCACATAGCCGCCCTCGAAATCGTGCGTCTGGGGATTGTGGCAGCCGGGGCAGTGGTGCGGGCATCCCTGCGTAAAGATCACATAGCGGATGCCCTTGCCGTCCACAATGGACTCCGGCACGACGCCACTAATTCTTAGAGAGGCCATGTTTTACACGGTCGTGCTCTTCCGCGCGCTTTGCATCGTTGAAACGGTCGATCGTGCCGACCAGATAACCGGTAATCCGGCGGATTCTCTCAAAGCCGACGCCCTCGCCGACCAAATTCGTTGTTGCATGGGTGGTTGCCATTGTTATCAAGCTCCTTTTTCGATTGATTTTATTTCTAGATATGTATGGATCATGGTTCTATTCAGGTTTTTCCCGCAAAGTGCGGCACGCCGGGGTAGCGCTTGCGCAGCTCGTCGAGCTTTTCCACCGGGACGCCCTCGCCCTCATGCCGGCCGCAGCGCGGGCATACGTCGTCGATCACGCCGGTATAGCCGCAGACCGGGTCGCGGTCCACCGGATGGTTGACCGAGCCATAGCCGATGCCGGCTTCCTTCATGCAGCGGATAATCGATTCGAATGCGTCCACATTCTTGGCGGTGTCGCCGTCCAGCTCCACATAGCTGATGTGCCCCGCGTTGGTCAATGCATGATAGGGCGCCTCCAGCTGGATCTTGCGGTAGGCGTTGATCGGATAATAGACCGGGATGTGGAAACTGTTGGTGTAATACTCGCGGTCCGTGATCCCGGGGATTACACCGTACTTCTTCTTGTCGATGCGGACAAAGCGGCCGGACAGCCCCTCTGCTGGCGTCGCCAAAAGCGTAAAGTTGAGCCCGCGCTTCTCGCTTTCGTCGTCCATGCGCTTGCGCATATAGCCGATGATCTCCAGGCCGAGCTTCTGGCTTTCTTCGCTCTCCCCGTGGTGCTTTCCGGTGAGCGCCTTGAGCGTCTCTGCCAGGCCGATAAAGCCGATGCTGAGGGTCCCGTGCTTGAGCACCTCGGCGATGTTGTCCTCCGGGCCCAGCTTGTCGGAATCGAGCCAGACCCCCTGGCCCATCAGGAAGGGATAGTTATAGACCTTTTTGCCGCACTGGATCTGGAAGCGGTGCAGCAGCTGGCGGATCACCAAGTCGATGCGCTTATCCAGCAGTTCGTAGAAGCGCTTGATGTCCCCCTTCGCCTCGATCCCGATGCGCGGCAGGTTGATGGAGGTAAAGCTCAGGTTGCCGCGTCCGCAGGTGGTCTCATGCGTGCGGTCGTGCACATTGCCCATCACGCGGGTCCGGCAGCCCATGTACGAGATCTCGGTGTCGTAGTCGCCCTCCTTGTAGTACTGGAGGTTGAACGGCGCGTCGAGGAAGCTGAAATTCGGGAACAGGCGCTTGGCACTGACCTTGCACGCCAGTTGAAACAGGTCGTAATTCGGGTCTCCTTCGTTGTAATTGACGCCCTCTTTCACCTTGAAGATCTGCACCGGGAAAATCGGGGTTTCGCCGTCGCCCAGGCCGCGGTCCGTGGCGAGCAGCAGGTTCCGGATGACCATGCGCGCCTCGGGGGATGTATCGGTCCCGTAGTTCAACGAAGAAAACGGCACCTGCGCGCCTGCGCGGGAATGCATGGTGTTCAGATTGTGCACCAGGGCTTCCATCGCCTGATAGGTGGCGTCGTTTGTGCTGGTGGTCGCCGCCTCCACCGCATACCGGTGGGCGTCGCGGGCTTCCTCCTCGATGATCTCTTCAAAGCCGTTCTCCCGCTGGTGGCGCGGCAGATACGCCGCAACCGCCTCGCCGTACTCGCCGGCATTGCCGAGCGTCACCGGGCCGGGCAGCTCCTTTTGAACTGTGGCCGCCAACGCTTTCGCGTCGTCCATGGACATCGCCTTTGTGATGTGCAGGTATTTGGCCAGCTCGCGGTAATACGCCTTGCGGAAGGTCTTCGCCACGCCCGGCGCCATGGAATAATCAAAATTCGGGACGCTCTGGCCGCCGTGCATCTCATTCTGATTGGCCTGGATCGCGATGCAGGCCAGCGCCGCATAGCTGCGGATGTCGTTCGGCTCACGGAGGAAGCCGTGGCCCGTGCAAAAGCCGCCCTTAAACAGCTTGAGCAGGTCGATCTGGCAGCAGGTTTCCGTCAGCATATAGAAGTCTTCGTCGTGGATGTGGATGTCGCCGTTGATGTGCGCCGCTGCAATATCCTTTGGCAGCACATAGTTGTTGATAAAGTATTTCGATCCCTCGGAACCATATTTGAGCATGGTCCCCATCGCGGTGTCCGTATCGATGTTTGCATTCTCGCGCTTGATGTCCACGTCGCGCGCATCCCGGAACGTCAGCT
Organism: Anaeromassilibacillus sp. D41t1_190614_C2; assembly: GCF_015558525.1. NCBI lineage: Bacteria > Bacillati > Bacillota > Clostridia > Eubacteriales > Acutalibacteraceae > Anaeromassilibacillus > Anaeromassilibacillus sp. D41t1_190614_C2. The sequence goes on from NZ_JADMOD010000004.1 coordinate 109,594, forward strand.
CCTTGTAGATGTCCATCAGGTCGCCCTCGGCCTGGCGGATCTTTGCGTGCTCCGCGCGGTACAGGATGTACGCCTTCGCGGTCTTCGCGTAGTCCTCCGCGATCAGCATTTCCTCCACCTTGTCCTGTACATCTTCTACCGTGGGGATCACGTCGTCTGCAAAAGCGCTGGCCACCCGCTTGGTCAGCTCGTCGAGCGCCGTGCCCGTCATCTCCTCCTCGGCGACGGCCACGTTTGCCTTAAAAATCGCGTTGCGGATCTTTTGGGCGTCGAATTCCACCACAACGCCGTTCCGTTTTTTGATTTGAATTGCCAAAGTCTCCATCCTCTCTTTTGCATCCCAGGGAAAGCCCTCCCGGGCAGCGCTCCAAAACGCCGGCCCCAACCGGCGGCTGCCCCGGCAAAAGCCCCTTTCCGGGCAAAACTCCTAGAAAAGGCCCTCCCGAACCGGCTCCCGCCAGCTCTACGCGGCTTTGCTTGCTTCTACAAGCTCCTCTTACCAGGATTGCATTTTACTACATATTGGGGTCAGTGTCAATATATAGTCTGACAAATACTAGATGTCGTATTTTCCCAAATTTCCTATCCAAAAAAGGCCCAAATCGCCGGAAACGCGCGGAAGAAGCCGTTCTTGCTCCCCGCGCGTCGATTCCATTCTGTATAATTTGTTCGCCAAACGCAACAAAAAAATTTTTTATCCTTGGGCACCGGTACCCCTTCGCCCAGTTACACGGCATCCTGCGAAGAAACCGTACGGCTCTTGCATCGTCTCTATCAACCGGATACGATGCATCCCAAGCTCTCCGCGAAGCGGACCGCTTGCTCCAGGTCGATTTTGGTCTCTTGGAACCGCATCTGCCGGACGTCCACGCCGTTGAACCTGGCGCCGCGCAGATCCGCCCCCTTCAGGGCGGCGTCCGCAAACACCGCGTGGGAACAGTCGCAGCCGCGCAGGTCCGCCTTTTCCAGGTTAGCCCCCCGGAAGAACGCATGCGCCAGGCAGACCCCCTGCAAATCCATGCGCCGCAGGTCGCAGCCGTCAAACACCGTATCCGAAAAATTCCCGCCGCGGATCGCAAAGCCCGTCAGATTGGCCCCGGCAAAACTGCTGCCGCTGCAATTGCAGCCCTCCATCTCCGCGCTGAACAGGCTGGCCCCATGGAAGGTACAGTTCTGAAACAGCGTGGCGTAATGCATGCTGCCGTGTAGCGAGGCAAAGGAAAAATTGCAGTTCAAAAAGGCGCAATCGCGGGTAATCAGGCCGCCCATCGAAGCGCCGTGGAAGCGGCAATTGACAAAGCGGATGCCGCGCAGTTCCAAATCGGTGAACGTTGCATCCCCCAGATCCTGCCCTTCATACTGTTTACAGGCAGCGTCGAATTCCATCCCAGGCCCCTCCATCAAGGCTTCCGCAGGCGCGGTACGATCAACACCGCCACCAGCCAGAACAGTTCAAACAACAGCAGCGCGGCGGTGCTGAGCTGTTTCAACCCGGAATAGCATGCCAGGAACGCCACCAGAAGGAACCCCAAGATCACCGCAACGGTCTGCAACGCAACCGCAACAGAGATGTTGCTGCGCTGCCGCACGCAGGCGGTCAGCATACGCATCATCGCGGTGGGGCGGCCCTTTGTCGCAAGCAGGGCGTCGGTGCGCTCGTCCGGCGCTTCAACCAGCTTCAAATATTCCTGTCCCAGGCGCTCCGGCAACACGCGGATCCCATGCTCGTCCAGGTCGAATACCTGCGCCAGCAGGCGCGGCGTAATATTCGGGTCGCAGGTGCGCACGATCAGGCTGATCCCGTTGTCCTCCATCCGGCGCAGCTCCGCCGCACGGCGGCGGTCCGAATTGTAAGAGAGGACGAACATAGCCACGAGATCCCCGCCGGAAGCCAGGTATACCACCTGCTTGCCCCCCAGCAGATATTTTTCTTCGTAGTCCCTCGAAGGCGGCTCGATGCCGTACCCCTTCATCAGGTCGCGGTTGCCGACCAAAATTCTCCGGCCCGAGACCCAGCCCACAACGCCCTTGTCGTCCTCATAGCTGAGGTTCTCGATCTTCGGCAGGATGTCGTGGTGGCTCTTGATAATCTGGTCAAATAGGTCGCTCAGGGGCCCCCCTGTGGCGCACATCAGCGCGGTGGCATCGACAATCGCGTCGTCGATGCGCTGGCCCCCAAACGTCTTAATCCCATTGAGGATCACTGTCCCCTTCGGGAACAGGTCCTTTGCATCGAGGATCACCGCATTCGCCGTGGAAAAGTGCTCGACCGCGGGATAGCCGACCACCATGGCCCCGACGCGCGTCGCCAGCTTGCTCAGGCGGGCGAGGGGGAAATTGACGCTCAACATATTCATCATCGGCACGCTGATGCAGGTGGCGGCCGCGAATACGGTGATTGCGCCGATCACATCCTGGTTTAACACATAGTACACGATGCACAGCACCAGCGAAAGGATCGCTCCAAGCGGGGCGATGATGTGCGAGCTCTGGTCGCTGGGATCGTTCTCATAGCTCAAGCTCAGGAAATGCTTGAGGAAATCCGTCTTGTTCTGATAGGCGATGGCGGGCGTGTCCGCCACACAGCCCTTGGCCATTTGAAGCGCGGTGTTGTGATCGTCGAAATACTGCACCGCATATTTCGGATCCGGCGACGCGACAAAGCGGAAGTTGTGCCGGATGCGCTTGATGAGCGAGAACTTGCCCGCTGTGTTCAAAAACAGGGCGGCGGACGCCAAGACCGCATATGCGTGGACGCTGGACGAAGCCACGCTCTCCGGCGAGAAGAGCAGCGCCACGCTCTGGATCAGCGCCGCAACCGCCGCAACCGCGACCCCGCTGTCGGAATTGGCTTGCAAACGGACCATGGATTTGATCCCGTTGAAGATGGTCACCCAGCAAAATACCGAGGCAATCCCCAAAAAGATCAGATTTAAAATCAAATACGTCTGCGTCGGCAGGGCGCCGCGGATCGCCCCCGGCAGCAGGCTGGTCATCTCTCCCAAAACGCCGAGCACCAGCAGCAACACGGTGATAATCCCCGTGACCGCCAGGCGCAGCGTCAGCTCCCGGAGGCTGGAACCCAGCTCGTGCGCAACGGAGGGCGCGTCCGAGGGCTTTTGGTAATCGTCCAGCTCGTCCGGCTCCTCCGGCAGGTTGTCCTCCGGGTCGTTGTCCGGCTCTTCCTCGCCCATGATCGAGAATTTCTTCTTTTTCTTGGGCGGGGGCGGCGTCTCTTCTTCCTCCGCCTCCGGCCCATCCGCATGGAGGAACGTATCGGCCGGTTGCCCCTCCTGATCCGTTGCCAGCGGCTCCCAAACCGGCAAGGTGGGTTCCTCCACGGCAGGGGACTCCGCTTTCGAGATTTCCTCCTCTTTCGCCAGCTCCGCTGCGGCTTCCTCCACCTTTGGGAGCGGCGCGGTGTGCAGCTTTGCCGATGCCTTGGGATATGTTTTCGCCTCTTTTAAGATCACTTCCGCATAGTCGTGCAATTCCACCACGTGGACGGGCGTTACACCCGCCGGACGGTAATCGGCGCGGCGCACCTTCTCCCCCGTCTTTGGACGGAGCGGCTTCTCCTGCGGATATGTATCCGCCGGAGCGGATTCCTCTGCGCGCATCGGCGTCACAGAGGGCTGCACCTCCGGCTGGGTGGGGATTTCCGGCGGCGCCGCAGGCGCGGCGGGTTCGGTATGCACCGGCGTTTCCGGCGTCGAAACCGGCGCGGAGGGCATCTCCACCGGCTGCTTTGGCTCCTGCTTCGGCGCTTTCTTCGGTTTCGCCGGTGTCTTTGGCTCCGCAGGTTGTACCGGCTCTTTGGGCTCCATGGGCTGCACCGGCTCGATCGGGTTGGTGTCCTCGATCTGCGGAGGTACGGCGTACCCTCCCACTGCCGGGAATTCAAAGGTCTCCCCTTCCACCGGCAGATCCGGGGAAGTTCCCGCTTTTTCAGCACTCTTGCGCTGCACGGGCCGGGCAAAGCTTCCCATCGCCGGGAATTCAAACGTCTCGTCCCCCACCGGGAAGCCATCCAAGATGGGCGGCGTCTGCGTCTTTGGCTCCGAAGCCGGTTTTACCGGCTCTGCCTTCGCGGTTTCTTTTGGCGCCGGTTCCACCTTTTTTTCCGGCTCCGCCGCTTTTTTCGCCGCGGGCTGTTTAGAACCCGCCGCCTTCTCTGCGGGCTTCTCGGCTTGCGCAGGCTTTTGGGCCGCCTCCGGAGCGCGCTTGGGGAATTGAATCTCAATGGTGTTTTCATGCACCTTGAATGCGCCCGTCTGCCGGGCGGCTTCCTCCATACGCTGCTTGCGCTCCTGGTGCAGCGTCTCAAACCGGGCGGCGATCTCCTCGTCCATCTCCTCATCGGTCGAATCGAACAAGTAGGAGAAAATTGATCCCGTTTTATCCCCCACGGGCTTCGCTACCGGCCTGGCCTGTGCGGACGTCCGCTCCTTTGGTTCGTCCGCCTTTGCGCTACCCGATTGCAGCGTTTTTTCGTACTGTTGTTTATATTCCTCCAAGGGCTTCAATTGCAGCCCATAGTAAATATCTTCTTCCTCGGACGGAAACACACCGGACTGCTTCTTCAGCCTGCGGCGCTCCTCTTTGATGCGCTTCTTCTCCGCGCGCCGCTCGGCCCAGCTCAATTTCCGGGGCTCTTCTTCCTCCGGCTGTTCCGATTCTGTCCACTGGATGGGGTCCGCCTTGGGCGCTTCCTTTGCCATGCGCTCCGTTTTGGGCGCGGCCACAGCCGGTTCCTCCACCTTTTTTCCCGGCTCGGGCTCCTTGCGCTCCACTGGACGGCGCACCGGCTCTTTTACCGGCTGCTGCGCAACGGGTTTGCCCGCCTGTTCCACAGGCGTGGCCTGGGCGCGCTCCGAAGCTGGCTTCTGATCGGTAGTTGCAACAGAAAAGGTGATCTCCTCCCCCTGCTGCTCGCGCAACAGGCGGGCTTCCTGCAAAATTTCTTCCACGGAAAAGTCGTCGTGGGGCGTATTGGTCCTTTTATCCATTCCTCTTCCCCCTGTCTCACTTGGTCACAATTCCACTGCGCTGGCGCGCCACCTCATAACAGATCACACCGCACGCAACCGAGGCGTTCAGCGAGTTTATTTTTCCCTTCATGGGCAGGGATATGACAAAATCACAACTTTCTTTGACCAAGCGGCTGACGCCGAATCCCTCCGAACCGATCACCAAAGCGGTCGGCCCTTTGTAATCCACCGAGCACCAGTCCTGCCCGTCCATATCCGCGGCGTAGGTCCAAACCCCGCGCTGCTTGAGTTCCTCCAAAGTGGAGGCGATATTGGTCACGCGGACCACAGGCACATATTCGACCGCCCCTGCCGAGGCCTTACCCACGGCATAGGTCAGCCCAACGGAACGGCGCTTGGGGATAATCACCCCATGGGCGCCCGCGCACTCCGCGGTCCGGAGGATGGCCCCGAGGTTGTGCGGGTCCTCCAGTTCATCCGCCACGATAAAAAACGGCGGCTCGCCGCGCTCCTGGGCCAGGGCGAAGAGATCGTCCAAAGAGGCATACGTATGCGCGGCGGCCAACGCCACCACGCCCTGATGTACGGCGTTCCCGCACAAATAATCCAGCTTTTTGGCATCCGCCTCCTTGACGGGAATGCCCTGCTTCTTTGCTTTGGCAATCAATGCGCCGATGCTTCCCGTATGCGCGCCTCGTGCTACATACAGGCTGTCGATCGGCCGGCCGCTGCGCAGCGCTTCTGTGACGGCGTTCCTGCCGGCGATCACGTCTTCCCCGCGGCGGCTCTGCTCTTCTTTATTCATAAACACATTTCCCTGCTTCCTGTATCGTAATCAAATGATAAAGTGCGGCGCCTCGCCTTCCCCAATCGGACAATCCTTGAGGTTTGACGCCTATTTTCCCTCTGTTTCTCGCGCAATGTCATATGGATTTTATTATACCATATAAAAAGGCCGGACGGCCTCTCCCTTGAACAGAAAACGCCTTGCGATTTCTGTATATGGTTCAATGCTCTCTCAGGCGTCGGAAGGCAGCAAGCCTTTGCGAAGCTGGCTTCCGCTTACGCCGTGAGGTTATCTAAAACATCCAGTCCGTCGAAAGCCTTAGGCCTCTTTCTGAAAGTTACCGAAACCTTCTGGCCGATGTTTCAATGTTCTCTCAGGCGTCGGAAGGCAGCGAGCTTTTGCGAAGCTGGCTTCCGCTTACGCCGTGAGGTTATCTAAAACATCCAGTCCGTCGAAAGCCTTAGGCCTCTTTCTGAAAGTTACCGAAACCTTCTGGCCGATGTTTCAATGTTCTCTCAGGCGTCGGAAGGCAGCGAGCTTTTGCGAAGCTGGCTTCCGCTTACGCCGTGAGGTTATTATAACATAAAATTTCCCATGTGAGGATAGGAAAATGCAGTTCCGATAAAGTTGCTTTCCGTATCCTTTTCGGCTGCTTTGCCTGCAAAACAACACGCAAACAGAGCAGCAGCTAAATATAATATTATAGCGGATTGGCAAGCTAAAAACAACCGCAATCTTTTCTAACAAAAACTCTGTGGAAAAGTTTTGCATCCCGATTGCGGAAATGTGGAAAGCTTGCGCTTTTTTCCTTTTTCGATGGCAAAAACTTTACGCAAAGTTTTTACCGTTCCCTTTATCCGTTTACATAACTTTTTCTTTTTGCACCTTTCCAAAACTTTAAACAGCCTGTACCCGGCATTTCTCCACTGTTTCCACCGAGTTTTCAACATTCTCCACATCGTTTTCCACATGGTTTATGTAAACCTGTGGAATTACAAGCCGTATAAAACCCCCGTTTCACGCGCTATTCTCGCAAATAGTTTTTCAAAAAGAATTATAATGACAAAATCCCCATAGAAAGGGCGGTGGAAAACTCTGTGGAAATTGGTGAAAGTTGTGCAATATCTCCCCCAAAGAATCCCAGCGTTCCCAAAGTTTTTGGGAATTTCCTTCTTGATTCAATGCACTTTGGCCCCAGCAAAAATGCCCCGGCCGCATCTTTTTTATCGCATCCATCAGAAATATTTCCAAAAATTTCTAGTTCCGTTAACCCCCTCAAATCCAAGCAAAAAGGCCCTGCCCCGCGGATGCGCTACACATCCGCAGGGCAGGGCCCTCGATTGTCTTTTACTCCTTTCCTTGTGAAATGTTACACCAACGATTTCCCGACTACGAAATCCTGAATGCCCATGGACCCCGGGCCGATTTCGTATTCATCGAAGCTCACGACTACATTGCCGTCCTTATCGATGTAGAACTTCTGGTCGTCGGAAATCCCCTGGAAGCCTTCGTCCGGCATTTCCGGCGTCGGCACAAAGTACGGCCACTTCTCCGGATCTTCCGCCATACGCTGGTCGATCGTATCTTTGACGGCCTTGTCAGCGATCTGCTTATAGTCCGACCCGAGGACGTCGGACAGCGTGAGGTCCTTGCCGGAAGCCAGGTCCAAATTGTAGAAAATTTGCTGCGTATAGGCGCTTGCCGCTGTTTCGGTCTTGTAAATCACAAAGGACAGCGCCTTTTCACTGGAACTCTTGATCTCATAGCGGATGTCCAAAATCACCGGCATCAATTGGGCCGGGTCCTGTCCCCGCGCAATGGCGTCCTCGCGGTTTTGCTTGGCCTCCTGGCGGGCTTCGGCAACAATCGCATCGATTTTTTCCTGAATCTCATTGTTGACGCGCTTTTCCAACTCCGTGTTCCCTGTCTCAGCAATGGAGGGCTGGTTCACGGTGATCCACTCGGAGTCCGTCTCAATGGCATATTGGCGAAACGTCAACACCTTCGCCACATTGCCCAGCACCGGAACCTCCGCCATCGCATTGGCAAAGGTGGGGCTGATGTTCAAAAGCGCAACAAACAGGATGCATACAGCCGCTGCCGCCGACAGCGCCGGTTTATACCAGGCCAGTCTCCGGCGGGCCGTAGCCCTTGTAAAAGCCTGATCCACGACATTCGGAAGCTTCTCCGGAATGTCCATGGACTCATAAGTCCTTTTTGCCTCTTCAAAATTTCTCATCATGGATGTCCTCCCTAAAAATATATATCAAAAGTTTGTTTCCGCGGCGTTCCCGGGTTGCCGCGGGCAAGCTCAGAGCTGTTGGATTGGCTAAAGTATCGTTACGTCGCCATCACCCCCTCCTGCAAATCTACCTTCAAGAGCTTGAGGGCTTTATATAAACGCGACTTCACCGTGCTGAGCGGATCGCCGGTGATGGACGCGATGTCTTCCAGCTTCATGTCTTCAAAAAAGCGCAGGATGACCACGGTGCGTAATTTGGGTTCCAACCTCTGGACGGCATTGTAAAGGTCCACATCCTGCGCGACGTCCCGGTCCTCCGCAGCGGAGAGGGGGGATTCCGCATATTCGTCGAGCGAAACCACCTTTTTCCCGCGCAGGTAGTTGAGGCCCTCATTGACCAAAATCCGATAGAACCACGTTTTCATATATGCGGGATTGCGGAGCGTATGCAGCTTTTCAATCCCTTTGACAATGGCGTCCTGCACCACGTCGAGTGCGGCGTCGCTGTTCTTTGTATAGCTATAGGCCAACCGGTAAAAGGCCTGTTGGTTTTGGGTGATATATTCCCGAAAAGCCTGTGTGGTTGCCACAGTTCATCCCACCAATCTGTTCTGTATTTCGTTTTCTGTCTATTAGACGGCCTCGCGTTTCAAAAAGTTTGCGGGAAAACGAAAAAGCCCCCGAGAAGGCGGGACGCTAGAAGGCGGCAAAGCCGCCTTCCTGGGCGCTTTTGCGCCCGGAACCGGCGCGGCATCGCGCGCCGGTCAGCGTCCCGCGATCCACGGGAGCTGTAAGGTTCTTATTGGCTCGAATCAGACTGCCGGAACCGGCGATGTCCTGTTTCGATTATTTGCAAGCCTCGTACACAGCAACAGCGCATGCGACGGTCGCGCCGACCATCGGATTGTTGCCCATGCCGATCAAGCCCATCATCTCGACGTGCGCCGGGACGGAGGAAGAGCCTGCGAACTGTGCGTCGCCGTGCATACGGCCCATGGAGTCGGTCAGGCCATAGGAAGCCGGGCCAGCCGCCATGTTGTCCGGGTGCAGGGTACGGCCCGTGCCGCCGCCGGAAGCAACGGAGAAGTACGGGCGGTTGTTCTCGATGGCCCACTTCTTATACGTGCCGGCAACCAGATGCTGGAAGCGGGTCGGGTTGGTGGAGTTACCAGTGATGGAGACGTCCACGCCCTCGTGCTTCATGATCGCAACGCCCTCGAGGACGTCGTTTGCGCCGTAGCACTTAACCGCTGCGCGCTCGCCGTCGGAGAACGCCTTCTCTTCGACAATCTTCAGCTCGTCGTTGAAGAAGTCGTAATCGGTCTTCACATAGGTGAAGCCGTTGATTCTGGAGATGATGTAGGCAGCGTCCTTGCCCAGGCCGTTCAGGATGATGCGGAGCGGCTCTTTGCGGGCGCGGTTCGCTGTCTTGGCAATGCCGATTGCGCCTTCTGCGGCAGCGAAGGACTCGTGGCCTGCGAGGAACGCAAAGCACTTGGTCTCGTCGCGGAGCAGACGGGCGCCCAGGTTGCCGTGGCCCAGGCCGACCTTGCGGTTCTCCGCAACGGAACCCGGAACACAGAACGCCTGCAGGCCAATGCCGATGGACTCGGCAGCGTCCGCAGCGGAATTGCAGCCCTTCTTCAGAGCGACTGCGCAGCCCAGGGTATATGCCCAGCTGGCGTTCTCGAACGCGATGGGCTGTACACCCTTGACAATTTTATCTACATCGATTCCCTTGCTCAGGCAAAGGTCGCGCGCTTCCTCGAGGCTGGCAAGGCCATACTCGGCAAGGCACTTTTCGATTTTGGGCATTCTTCTTTCTTTACCTTCAAACTTGACATCGTTAGCCATGTAAGTTGTCCTCCTTTATTCTGCTTTCTCGGCTGCCTCCCCGATTGGGAGACGCCTGACTTGGAATGTTCGGTATGATCCCTGCCGAATTATTCTTCACGCGGGTCGATGTACTTTGCCGCGCCGTCGAAGCGGCCATACTGGCCGATGTTCTGCTCGTAAGCAGTCTTCGGGTCCACACCGTGGCGGATATCTTCCATCATCTTGCCAAGTTTGACAAACTGATAGCCGATGACTTCGTTGTTTTCATCCAGAGCGGTCTTGAGGACGTAGCCCTCGGCCATCTCCATGTAGCGGACGCCCTTTGCACCGGTGCTGAACATGGTGCCAACCTGGGAACGCAGGCCCTTGCCCAAGTCTTCCAGGCTTGCGCCGATCGGCAGGCCACCCTCGGAGAACGCGGTCTGGCTGCGGCCATAGGCCAGCTGCTTAAAGATTTCGCGCATTGCAACGTTGATTGCGTCGCAAACGAGGTCGGTGTTCAAGCACTCCAGAAGGGTCTTGCCCGGGAGGATTTCTGCGGCCATAGCAGCGGAATGCGTCATGCCGGAGCAGCCCAGGGTCTCCACCAGAGCCTCCTGCACAATGCCGTCCTTCACGTTCAGGGTCAGCTTGCAAGCGCCCTGCTGCGGTGCGCACCAGCCCACACCATGGGACAGGCCGGAGATGTCTTTGATCTCATAGGCTTTTACCCACTTGCCCTCCTCCGGGATGGGCGCGGGACCGTGATGGGGACCTTTGGTTACAGGACACATGTTTTCCACTTCATGGGAATAATTCATATCGGTACTCCTTTCGGTTTCAAGTTTCCTTGGTTTAACCACCATACATGATGATTATAGGCTATTTTCCGAATTTTCGCAAGGGTTTGTCCGGGCAAAATTGCAGGAAATCCCAGCGGAATTCCCTTGGTTCCCCAGGATGCGCGCGGGGCGGTAGGGTTCCACCCTTGCGGAGCCTTTGGAGAAAGGCCCTTTCGTTTGCTGGCAAAAAACAACTTTCTTTTAGAAGAACAATTTAGTCATCTACAAAAACAAATAGATCGTTCGGAGTACACTCCAACAATTGGCAAAGCGCCTCAATATTTTGGTATTGAATCGATTTGGTCTGATTATTAATCATCCTATTAAAATTCTGATAACTCATGCCCAACTGTTTATAAAGCCAATAACGAGTATGTCCACTTTTCTCAAGCAATTCTAAAGCGTTTAATTTAATCATATATTATCTCTCCAATATCTAATTTTTTTATTAGATATTAGTGGATAATATCCGTTTACATATAGACTAACACATTATATAATGTATTAGTCTATATTTGAGGAGGCCACATATTATGGAATTAAAAGATTCCCTCCGTCAACTGCGCGAACAACACCACTGGAAACAGACGGAACTTGCCCGTATCCTTGGGATTAAACGTTCCACCTATACATATTATGAAACAGGGAAAACCGAACCGCCCCTTTCCAGGCTCCTGTTGCTTAGCAAAATCTACAACGTCTCCCTGGATACCTTGGTTGGGCGCGACCAGGAAGATGGCGAAGGCCCTGCACCAAGCGAGGATGCTTGATGCGGGGCCTTTTGGGGAGAATCCGCCCTCCTTGCGCCGTTTCAGCACATATAGCGGCCATTCCGCCGCATATTATGTCAATTTTTTCACACAGCAAAAGCGGGACAGGATCTTTGCACCCTGTCCCGCTTTTTTAAGATTGTTTTTTCTCGTCGAACATCTCTTTGATCTTATCGAAGAACCCCTTGCGCTTCTGGTAATTTTTTTCCTCGGCGCAGCTGTCGAACTCCTGCAAAAGCTGCTTCTGCTTCTGGGAGAGGTTCTTCGGGACCTCAATCGTCATCCGGACGTACTGGTCGCCGCGGCCCCTGCCGTTGATATGCGGGATGCCCTTGCCCTTGAGCTTGAACACATCCCCCGGCTGGGTGCCCTCGCGCACCTGGTAGCTCACGCGGCCGTCGATGGTCGGCACCGTGACTTCTGCGCCGAGCGCTGCCTGCGAGAAGGTGATCGGCATCTCGCACCAAACGTCGTCGCCGCGGCGCTCAAAGATCGGGTGCGGCCGCACGTTGACATAGACGTGCAGGTCGCCGCTGGGCCCGCCGTTCGCACCCGCGTTGCCCTGGCCGGAAACGTTGAGCATCTGGTCGTTGTCCACGCCCGCGGGGATGTTGATCTCGATGGTCTTTTGCTTGCGCACACGGCCGCTGCCGTTGCACGTATGGCACGGCGAATCGATCACACGGCCGGAACCACCACAGCGGTCGCACGTGCGGGCGGTCTGCACCATGCCAAACGGCGTGCGCTGGTTAATGCGCACCTGGCCGGTGCCGCCGCACTGTGAACACGTGGATGGGCTGGTCCCTTTCGCGGCCCCCGAACCGCCGCAGTCCGGGCACGTTTCAATCTTATTAAAGGAAATCGTCTTCCGGCAACCCTTAGCCGCCTCTTCAAAGCTGATGTTGACAACGCCCTCCGTATCGCTGCCGCGGCGCGGCGCGTTTGGATTGGCACGGCGCGTACCGCCGCCGCCAAAGCCGCCGAAGAAGCTGTTGAAAATGTCCCCCAGGTCGATGTCGCCGGTGAAGGGGCTTCCGCCGCCTGCGCCGCCACCAAAGTTGGGGTCCACCCCGGCATGGCCGAACTGGTCGTACCGGGCCCTTTTATCTTTATCCGAGAGCACCTCGTACGCCTCGTTGACTTCCTTAAACTTTGCCTCCGCCTCTTTGTCCCCCGGGTTGAGGTCCGGGTGGTACTTTTTCGCCAATTTGCGGTAGGCTTTTTTAATTTCGTCTTCGGTGGCGTTCTTCGGCACACCCATCACTTCATAAAAATCCCTTTTATCGGCCACACCAATCACTCCTACAAAAGCGCATCGCAACCGGGAACAAGCCCTACCGCCGCCCCTGCTTTGCGCCAACTCTCAATTTCTGCGCGGCAATGCCGCGTCCTCTATCCTATCAGGTTTTTCGCCTGTTGTAAATCACTTTATAAAAAATCGAGATGCGCCATTTTACGGGCTAAAGCTGTTGCAGGTACATCCCGTACCCACAACAGCCTCCACCTCGCACAGAACGCCGTGCCGCCGCACGGCGCCCCGATTTTTATTTGTTATTGTTGTTGTCGTCTACGTCCTTGTACTCGGCGTCATAGACCGGGTTGCCGTTTGCATCCTGCGCCGGTGCGCCTGCGCCGCCGGCCGGCTGGCCGCCCTGCGGAGCTGCTGCCTTATACAGCTTCTCGGATACCGCATACAGCGCCTTCTGCAAATCCTCCATCTGGCTCTTGATGGCCGCCGTATCGCTGCCGGAGATCGCCTGCTTCAAAGAATTGGACTTTGCCTCCAGGTCGGTCTTATCGGAAGCGTCCATCTTGTCGCCGCTGTCCTTGATGAGCTTTTCGACCGAGTAGCAGAGGTTCTCCGCCTCGTTCTTCGTATCGACCTCTTCACGGCGCTTCTTATCCTCGGCCGCATACTTCTCTGCGTCCTTGACGGCCTTGTCGATGTCTTCCTTGCTCATGTTGGAGCTGGAGGAAATCGTGATGTGCTGTTCCTTGCCGGTTGCAAGGTCCTTTGCGGAGACGTTCACGATGCCGTTCGCATCGATATCGAACGTAACCTCGATCTGGGGGATGCCGCGCGGTGCGGGTGCGATGCCGTCCAGCTTGAACAGGCCGAGCTGCTTGTTGTCGCGGGCAAATTCACGTTCGCCCTGCAGGACGTTGACCTCTACCTGCGTCTGGCCGTCCGCAGCCGTGGAGAAGATCTGGCTCTTCTTGGTCGGGATGGTGGTGTTGCGCTCGATGACCTTGGTCATCACGCCGCCCATGGTTTCAACGCCCAGGGACAGCGGCGTAACGTCCAGCAGCAGCAGGCCTTCGACCTCGCCGCCGAGCACACCGGCCTGCAATGCCGCGCCGATGGCGACGCATTCATCCGGGTTGATGCCCTTGAAGGGCTCCTTGCCGGTCAACTTCTTGACTTCTTCCTGGACAGCCGGGATTCTGGAAGAACCGCCGACGAGCAGGACCTTGCTGATCTGGCTGAACTGCAAGCCAGCGTCCTGCATGGCCTGGCGGACCGGGCCGATGGTCTTTTCGACGAGGTCTGCGGTCAGCTCGTTGAACTTTGCGCGGGTCAGGGTCATGTCGAGGTGCTTCGGGCCGGTGGCGTCCGCCGTGATGAACGGCAGGTTGATCTGGCTGGACGTCATGCCGGACAGCTCGATCTTTGCCTTTTCTGCGGCTTCCTTCAGTCTCTGCATGGCCATCTTGTCGCCGGAGAGGTCGATGCCGTTCTCCTGCTTGAAGGAGGCAACCATCCAATCGATGATGCGCTTATCGAAGTCGTCGCCGCCCAAGCGGTTGTTGCCAGCGGTTGCAAGCACTTCCTGCACGCCGTCGCCCATCTCGATGATGGAGACATCGAACGTACCGCCGCCGAGGTCATACACCATGATCTTCTGCTCTTCGCCCTTGTCGATGCCATAGGACAGAGCCGCGGCCGTCGGCTCGTTGATGATACGCTTTACATCCAGGCCCGCGATCTTGCCGGCGTCCTTGGTCGCCTGGCGCTGTGCGTCGGTGAAGTATGCCGGGACGGTGATAACAGCGGAGCTGACGGTTTCGCCCAGATAGGCTTCTGCGTCCGCCTTCAGCTTTTGCAGGATCATTGCGGAAATCTCCTGCGGGGTGTAGCTCTTATCGTCAATCGTTACTTTATAATTGGAACCCATCTCTCTCTTGATGGAAGAAATGGTGCGGTCCGGGTTGGTGATGGCCTGGCGCTTTGCCACCTGGCCCACCATACGCTCGCCGGTCTTGGAGAACGCGACCACGGACGGCGTTGTGCGCGCGCCTTCTGCGTTTGGAATTACAACCGGCTCGCCGCCTTCAATCACGGCTACACAGGAATTCGTTGTACCAAGGTCAATACCAATTGTCTTGCTCATAATCTATACCTCCAGTTTTCATTCTGTTTTTTCAGTTGAATCTATATATTAGAAAGGGGATTGCGGGACAGTGGACGGTTAGTTTGCAACGACCACCGTTGCATGCCGGACGACTTTGTCGCCGATCTTGTATCCCTTTTGATAAACCTGCGCAACCACGTTTTCGGCTGCGTTTTCGTCGTCAATATGGGATACGGCGTTGTGCAGTTCCGGGTTGAACGCCTCCCCTGCGGCGCCCATCTCGGACACGCCCAGCTTTTCCAGCGCTTTTTTCAGCTGCGCCTGGACCATTTCCACGCCCTTGCGCAGGTCTTCGACACTGCACTCCTGCTGCTCCAGCGCGCGCTCCAGATTGTCTGCCACCGGCAGGAACTCCAGCACAGCGGCCGCTGTCGCATCGGAATAAATCGCTGCTTTCTCGCGCTCCGTGCGCTTGCGGTAGTTGTCATACTCCGCTGCGGTGCGCAGGAACTGGTCTTTCTGTTTTTTCAGTGCCTCTTCTGCTTCTTCAAGCTTTTTCTGCATCGCTTCTTTCTCTGCCTTGGCCTTTTTCCCGCCAAAGCCTCCTTTATCCTTTTTTTCGGCCTTTTCCGTTTCCTGGGAAGCCTCCGGCTCCGCGTCGGTCTGCGGGTCTGTTCCGGCTTCTGTCTGCGGATTCTTTTCCTCCGTATTCAACTGTCCGGACCCTCCTTCGTTTTAAATTGCGCCATTTGCGCTCTATCAAACACTAAAAGTCATAGTCCATCAATTCGGTGAGCATCTTCCCAACCGCGTCGGAAAGATATTCCATATGGGCGATCACCTTCGCGTAATTCATGCGCATCGGGCCGATGATCGCCAACGCGCCGGCGTCCTTGCCGCCGACGGTGTAGCGGGAAATCACCACGCTGGAATCCTTGAGTTCCGGGCGGCCCGTCTCGTCGCCGATGAGCACCTTCACGTTTTTGCTGCGCTGCTCCAACAAGCGGTTCAACTCGTCCGCATGCGCCAGGAAATCCATCATCCGGCGCGCGGTCAGCGAGAGCTCTGGATAGAAGAGCAGGTTCGTCTGCCCTTCCATGCAGATTTCCGCCTGCATGGAATCCCGCGCCACGTCGAGTACCGCCATAAACGCGGACGACATCAGGATCGCCATCTCCCCCATGGAGGCCGCCATGTTCTGGATAAAAGCGGGCGTCACTTCCGAAACCGGCATCCCTGCCAATTTCTCGTTGAACACCCGGAAGAACACCCGCAAGATCTCCTGCGACAGGTCAAAGTCGCAGTGGAACACGCGCGTCTTCATGGTCCCGGCGGAGGTCATCAAGATGACCATCGCGGTGCGGCGGCTGGTCTGCACGAATTGGATCGCGCGGATATTTGCCCCGCGGCCGCTCGGCGTTGTGGATACCGCCGCAAACCGGGTGGCAGCGGCCAGCACACGGGAAACGCCGTCCAGCAATTTTTCCGGATCATAGGCGCTGGAGAGCAGCTGGCTGTCCAGATAGCGCTTTTCTTCACGGGTCACGGGCTTTTTCTTCATCAATGAATCGATGTACACCCGGTACCCCATTTGGGTGGGAACCCTGCCCGCCGATGTGTGCGGCTGGTCCAGAAGCCCCATCTCCGCCAAATCGCTCATTTCATTGCGCACGGTGGCGGAAGAGACTGCAAAGTCGAGGTTGTCACAAAGCGCCTTCGAGCCGACCGGCTCGCCGGTGGCGACATACAATTCGACGACCGCCGCCAGAATTTTTTTCTTGCGTTCGCTGAGTTCCAACCTTCCCACCTCTCTTATTTGGATTCGGAGTTTAGCACTCTTTTATATCGAGTGCTAACTCTAGTTATTAATTTATCATTACTTT
Organism: Anaeromassilibacillus sp. D41t1_190614_C2; assembly: GCF_015558525.1. Classification (NCBI taxonomy): domain Bacteria; kingdom Bacillati; phylum Bacillota; class Clostridia; order Eubacteriales; family Acutalibacteraceae; genus Anaeromassilibacillus; species Anaeromassilibacillus sp. D41t1_190614_C2. Next base: position 126,277 of record NZ_JADMOD010000004.1, read on the forward strand.
GCCCGGTTGTCAATAAGATAAATGTAAATTAATTATGAATCTGCAATAGAGAAACTTAGCAATTTGCCAAAAGGACGAATATGGCAACAAGGTTTCCCTTCCCTGAACCGGTCCTCGCGCCCACCGCCATGCTAATAAATAGAAAAAAGGCCGCACAGACCGGCCAAACCGCCAAATCTACACAACCTTTTGTATATTATTTTTCACTTATTACGTTTCGTATAAAATCTCCGCCAAAAGTGCGTTGGAAACCAAAAACCCCTTCCGGGTAAACCGGAAACCCTCCGGCCAACACTCCGTCAGGCCAACGCGGGCATACCGCTGCGCCGCACGTTTCCATCGCTCCGGAATGGGCTCGCCAAAGCGGTCCCGGTAGCGCGCCTCCTGTAAGCCCTCTGCCAACCGGAGTGCCAACATCGCATATTCCTCCGGCCCACCGGCGGGAATCTCCGGGTCGGCGTCCTCCTCCGGCGCTTGCCCTGCCAAAAACGCGCGCAGGTCGCGCGCCTCATAGAAGCGCTTCCCGTTCAAAAAGGAATGCGCGGCCGGGCCAAGACCGAGATATTCCTCGCAGTGCCAATACTTCAAATTGTGCCGGCTCTCAAAGCCCGGCCGGGCAAAGTTGGAAATCTCATACTGCATCAGGCCGTGCCGCTCCAATTCCTCGCAGGCTGCTTCGTAGAGGGAACAGGTCTCGTCCTCGTCCGGCAATTGCAGCTGCTCCCTGCGCTGGTAAAAGGCCGTGCGCGGTTCGATCTTCAACAGATAGGCGGACACATGCGGCACCCCCAGTTCCGCGCAAAACGCTGCGGAACGCCGGGCGCTTTCCACCGTCTGCCCTTCGATGCCGAGCATCAAATCGAGCGAGATGTTTTCGATCCCCGCTTTGCGCGCCGCCGCCACCGCTTCGGCCGCCTGCGCCACCGTATGGCGGCGGCCCAAGCGTTCCAACTCCCGGTCGTCCGCCGACTGCATCCCGATGGACAGGCGGTTGCCGCCCGCTGCCCGGAACCCCTGCAAAAAGCCCGTTAAATCCACGCCGGGGTTGACTTCCGCGGTGATCTCCGCCCCATCCAGTCCAAAGCAGGCCATCGCCTGCCCGATGAGGCGCGCCACCCGTTCGCCGCCCAACAGCCCGGGCGTCCCTCCGCCAAAGTACAGGGTATCCGCCGGGCGTTTGGTTTTATCCGAATTGTATTTTAATCTATCAATCATACAATCTGTATATAAATTAAGGGAATCCTCCGAGGCATGGACGGAATAGAAATCGCAATAGGGGCACTTTTTCTCGCAAAACGGCACATGCAGGTATAAACCGATCTTATTCATCCAGCTTCAGCACGCTCATAAACGCCTCCTGCGGCACCTCGACCGTGCCCAGCTGGCGCATGCGCTTCTTGCCTTCCTTCTGCTTTTCCAGCAGCTTCTTCTTTCGGGTGATGTCGCCGCCGTAGCACTTCGCCAGAACATCCTTGCGCAGCGCTTTGACGGTTTCGCGCGCGATGATCCGGCCGCCCACGCACGCCTGGATCGGCACCTCGAAGAGCTGGCGCGGGATCTTCTCGCGCAGCTTTTCCGCCATCTTGCGGGCACGCGGGTACGCCTTGTCCGCGTGGATGATAAACGAGAGCGCGTCCACGACCTCACCGTTGAGCATGATGTCCAGCTTGACCAGGTTGCTCTTCTGGTAGCCCGCCAGCTCATAATCGAAGCTGGCATAACCGCGGGTGCGCGATTTCAGCGCATCGAAAAAGTCGTAGATGATCTCATTGAGCGGCAGCTCATAATGGATATCGACGCGGTCCGTGTCGATGTAATTCATATCCTTAAATACGCCGCGGCGCTCCTGGCAAAGGTCCATAATATTGCCCACATATTCCTTTGGGGTGTAGATATGGGCGTTCGTAATGGGTTCTTCGGCCTGCGCGATCAGCGACGGGTCGGGATAGTTGGTCGGGTTGTCGATGGCGATCATCTCGCCGTCGGTCTTCGTGATATGGTAGACGACGCTCGGCGCGGTTGTGACGATGTCCAAATTGTATTCGCGCTCCAGGCGCTCCTGGATGATCTCCATATGCAAAAGCCCCAGGAAGCCGCAGCGGAAACCGAAGCCCAATGCGACGGAGGTCTCCGGCTCAAAGGAGAGTGCCGCATCGTTGAGCTGCAATTTCTCCAGCGCGTCCCGCAGGTCCGGGTATTTCGCGCCGTCCGCGGGGTAGATGCCGCAGAACACCATGGGCTGTACCGCGCGGTAGCCCGGCAGCGGCTCCTTCGCGGGGTTGTCCACGCGCGTGATCGTATCGCCGACCCGCGCTTCGCGGACCGCCTTGATCGACGCCGCGATATAACCGACCTCGCCCGCCCGCAGGCAGTCCATCGGCTCGAAGCTGGTGGCGCGCATATAGCCGCATTCCACCACGGTAAATTCGCTCCCCACGCTCATCATCCGGATCGTATCGCCCGGATGGACGGTCCCGTCCTTGATGCGCACATGGGCGATGACGCCCTTATAGGCGTCGTAGTAGGAATCAAAAATCAGCGCACGCAGGGGGGCGTCCTCATCGCCCTCCGGCGGCGGCACCTGCTTGACGATCTGCTCCATCACCGCGTCGATGTTGATGCCCATCTTGGCGGAAATGCAGGGGGCCTCGTCCGCCGGGATGCCGATCACGTCCTCAATCTCCTGCCGCACATGCTCCGGCTGGGCGCTCGGCAGGTCGATCTTGTTGATGACCGGCACGATCTCCAACCCTGCGTCCACGGCCAAATACGTGTTGGCCAATGTCTGCGCCTCGATGCCCTGGGAGGCGTCCACCACCAGCACCGCGCCCTCACATGCGGCGAGCGAGCGCGATACTTCATAGTTAAAGTCCACGTGGCCGGGCGTGTCGATCAGGTTGAACACATAATCTTGATCGTCCTTCGCGTGATAGACCAATGTCACCGCATGGGCCTTGATGGTAATGCCGCGCTCGCGCTCCAGGTCCATGTCGTCCAGGATCTGGTCTTCCATGTCGCGCAGCGCGACCGATTTCGTCTGTTCCAATATGCGGTCCGCCAGCGTGCTCTTGCCGTGGTCAATGTGGGCAATGATGCTGAAATTCCGGATCCGTTCGCGTGGTATTGCCAAATGAATCACCGTCTCTTATCTCAAAAAGTTCCATACAGCCTAACCCTGTGGAGAAAGCTATAAAATCGGCCATAATAATGTATTATACCACAGAATGGATTCCTCTTCCAGACTTATAAACCGATGTTGCCGGAAAGCCGGTGTTTCTATCCTTTTAGGGCAGATCGAAACCGATTATTTGTAAAACAAACGGGAACGTTCCCCCTCAAACCTCCCCAAGATCAAACTCCGCATAGTACGTCTCCCCATTAAACGTATTCCCATAACGGTAGTGGCCTTGCGTGAGTGCTTCCTTCCCATAATAATTGACCGGGTGGATGCGGTGCTCGCTCTGGGAGTGCGGGGCCGCGAGGATCCCGATGTCGTGCCACGCCGTATCCGGGAGATATTCGAGCATCTCCCATTTGCCGCTGTCGGAGAGGCGCTCCAGCCAATACGCTTCCCCATAGCTGAATTCCTCGTCCGTTCCGTTGTGAATCTGAATGACGATCTCCTCCGGGGCAATTGGAAGCGCGTCTTCCCCAACGGAGATGGAAAATTCCCCGTCGTATGCGCCAGGGTCCTCGGAAGACGCCGGGTCCGACACGGAGGAAGACGGGTCCACATGGTGGGAAACCGTCTCCGGTCCTTCGATGGCGCTTGTTGTACAGCCCACAAGCGCCGCACAGATCCCCAACCATGCTATTGCACAGAGTATTCTTTTCATTTGGTATCCCTCCTTCTATTCAGAATACCGCCCGGGGAAAAGAATTTTTTCAAATTTTCCACCGAAGCCTACCACTTTATGGAAAACCAACCGCGAATTCGTTTTGTCCGCAAACGTGTGCCCGGCCTGCAAACCAGCCCATTTCCCTTCCTCCTTTTGCCGGGCCGCAATCCTCCTTCCAAACTGTATAAAATGGCAGCCCTTTCCTCATACTAACCATGAGGTGAAACATATGGAATACGTTTGGGCATTTGTCGTCGGCGGAGCGATTTGCGTCGTCGGACAGCTGTTGATCGATTACACCAAACTGACGCCAGCCCGCATCCTGGTTTTATTTGTCACATTGGGCGTGGTGTTGGGCGCGCTCGGCATTTACGAACCGCTGGTGGAATTCGCAGGCGCGGGCGCAACCGTCCCATTGACGGGATTTGGCTATAATATGGCGAAAGGGACGCGGGAGGCCATCCAGGAGCAGGGGCTTCTGGGAGTGTTCACCGGCGGCGTAACAGCGGGCGCCGCAGGGATTGCCGCGGCGGTGTTCTTCGGCTATTTAGCCGCCATATTTTCAAAACCCGGAGATAAGAGCTAACCGGTACGTCCGATACGGGAAGTTTGCCTACCGCGGCCTGCGCATCCTGCAGGGGCGCGTGATCGGCATGCTGCTTTACAAGCTGATGAAACACATCTATGAAAAGACGCGCCGCGACATCGAGCGTTGGCGGGAATTCCGGAAAAAGCGCAAAAATAAAACGGGCAGGTAATCTACCTGCCCGTATCCTTTCCCAATGAAGCCAGGAATGGATAGCCCGTCCCTTATTGAATCGAGCAATCCAGATAGTGCTCAAGCTCCTCTTCGTCCTTGCGCTTTTTTTCAAAAAAGAGGACGACGGCCACAGCCGCAGCAGCTACAGCCGCAAGAGCAGAAACGATCGTGATAAAAACAGCAAAATTATTTCCTTTTTTCAATATGAGCACCTCCATTTGTAAATACAAGCCCGGCGGGACGAGGGGTTCCACCGCAGCGAGGGACTTGTTGATACAACCAAATTGTTATCTATATGATAACCGTTTTCCTACAAAAAGTCAAATGAAATTGCTTTTGGAAATGATTTCCCGTAAAAATGAGAAAAAGCAGAGCATATGCTCTGCTTTCAGCTTTTCCTCGCCTATTCGACTTATGCCTGTGCAGCATTCAGCTTGCGGACGAGAGCGGACTTCTTTCTCGCGGCAGCGTTCTTATGCAGGATGCCCTTTGCAGCCGCCTGATCGATCTTCTTCACCGCAACACGGACGGCCTCCGCCTTGTTCTCCGCACCGGTCTCCACCGCATGGTTCGCCTTCTTGATCTCCGTCTTCAGGCTGGAGTTGAATGCTTTATTGATAAGCGTCTTTGTAGCAGTCACCTTCACGCGCTTCTTAGCAGATTTAATATTCGGCATGGTTCCACCTCCTTTGGTGCTGTCATGTAGTTTTTATTCTACCATCAAGGTTCTAAAAAATCAAGCTTTTTCTCAAAAACCTGCACGGCTACCGAAAATTAAAAAAAGGAGAAATGTATATGGAATACCGCACCGACCTTGCGTTGGAATACACGGAGCCAACGAGCCAGCGCGTTGAGAAACGGAAAAACTGCACCATCACGCGCATCCGGGAAAACGGAGCGGACTACATCACGTTGGAAGTCCCGGCCATTTCCGACCACATCGACAGCGGGGACGAGCTGCTGCACCAGCTGCGGGATGAGCTTAGCGCCCTGCTCCCGGAAACGGGGCTGGTGCTCGTGGCGGGCCTCGGGAACCGGGCGATCACCCCGGACGCCCTGGGCCCACAGACCGCCGAGCAGGTATTGGCAACGCGGCACATCCACGGGGAAATCGCACGCATCACCGGATTGGACGGCCTGCGCCCGGTGGCGGTGGTCAGCACCGGCGTGTTGGGATGCACCGGCGTAGAAACCAGGGAACTCCTGACCGCATTGGCGCGGGAATTCCGGCCCTCCGCGGTGATCGCGGTGGACGCCCTCGCCGCGCGCAGCCTGGGGCGCTTGGGGTGCACCATCCAGCTGAGCACCGGGGGGATTTCCCCCGGCTCCGGCGTCAACAACGCCCGGCCGCAGCTCAGCCGTGAGACATTGGGCGTGCCGGTCATCGGGATCGGCGTCCCGACCGTCGTGGACGCAGGCACGCTCGCCGCCGACCTATTGGGACGCGCCGCCCCCAAAGACAAGGTTTCGCCGCGCGGCGCAAGCATGGTCGTCACCCCGCGGGAAATCGACCTGCTCATCACCCGCGCCGCCCGCATGGTCGCCATGGCGATCAACACCGCGCTCAACCCCACCCTTTCCGTAGAGGAGTTTTCCATCCTCGCAAGCTGAGCGGGAAAAACCGCCTTTCGGCCATAGGGCTCGTCTGTCCCTTCCCTTTGCATTTGACATTTTTTCAAAGCATCCCCCGCAAGGTCTGGATTCCCATGGCCCTGCATACACATTAAGAAGCACGGCTATGGTTTTACGCTTCAAAAGCTGTGGCAAATCGGTTGAATGGCGGGGGAATGCAAAATATGAGAAATTGGCGACAATATGGACTGATGTTTTGCTCTGCGGTGCTCGCCGCTGTAGCGGTGTTCTGTACGGCTGCCCGCCTGCCGGAACTGCACGCAGGCGATGCGGCGCTCGCAGCGGCGGGGTTCATCCTTCCGGGCGGCGCGGCGGAAGCATTTCGCACAGAGCTCTCCGAAGACGTTGCCGCCAGCGCTCCGGAATCCTCCTCACAGGCGCCGAGCTCCTCCAGCAAACCTGCCGCCAGCTCGTCCAGCAAGCCGGTCTCCTCCTCCGCGTCGTCGGGGACCGTCAGCGAAACGGTCACCGGGACAGTCCGGGAGATGAGCATCAGCAATTCCGGCATACAGTATGAGAATATGTGGGTCAAAAACACAAACCAATACCACGATATCGACATTGCTGCGGAATTGGCCAAGCAACCGGCGGTCAAAATGAAAAAGGACGGCACCAAACAGATTTTGATCTACCACACGCACACCACGGAAGCGTTTGCCGGTTCCTCCCGCACACAGGACAATTCCCAAAACGTGGTGGCGGTCGGGGAGGAAATCAAAAAGCAGCTCGAAGCCGCCGGGTTCGGCGTGGTACACGACACCACCTGCCACGACTACCCCAGCTACAATGGCTCTTATGACCGCTCCGGCGAAACCATCCAACGCAATCTGGAGAAATATCCCGACATCCAGGTCACCTTGGACGTCCACCGCGACGCCATGGGCACGCAGGACGGCATGCGCATCAAGCCGACCGCCCTGATCAATGGGAAAAAAGCCGCCCAGGTCATGATTATCTCTGGCTGCGACGACGACGGCACCCTGGGGTTTCCAAACTGGGAATACAACCTCCGCCTCGGCGTCCGCATCCAAAAAAGCCTCTCTGACCTCTATCCCGGTCTGGCGCGGCCGCTCAGTTTTTGCCCCAAAAAATACAACGAGCACATGACAAAGGGCTCCCTGCTGGTCGAGTTCGGCACGGAGGTCAACACCTTGGAGGAGGTCAAATACTCCGGCCAGCTCTTTGGGAAAGCGCTGGCGGAAACCCTGGAACAACTCACATAAGCCTTTGAAAGGATAGGACGTATCATGAAACGGAATACAAACGCGCGCATCTTTGCCGTATCGTTTTACACAACGCTCTGTGTGTTGGTCCTGGCGATCGGTATCTTAGAAGTGGACTACTACTCCCGTCAAACCGGATTCGGCGACGATCAGACCTTGATCCATGCGCTGACCGGATGGGATTTGCACCTCTAACCGGATTGTTCATAAAAAATTCACCTCTGGGCGCGGCTTCGCCGGGGTTGGTTTGGTTGCTTTCTGTTCGAAATATGCTATAATAACTTGTAACGTGTCGGATGCACGCGATCCGGCAAAATCCCCCATTCGAAGAGATTCGCCGTCCATTCCCACGGTGGGACCCTGCGGCCTTATGCCGCCGCGCCCTGCTGGTTATCTCAGGAGGTTTCAAATTTGAAAAAACATAACAGGGCTTTTTTGCTCGTTTTTACGATACTGTTTGGCATGGTTTCCACGTTTGGGACCGTTTCGTTTGCGACCGAAACACCTGTCGATCCGTCAACCAATACGCAGCAGCAGGTCATCGGCCGCACGCCGGTATCTGAACCGCCTGCTACCGACCCTGCAACACCAGTTACCGACCCCACTACCCCCACCGTAGACCCCACTGTGCCAACAGAAGATCCCACTGCGCCGGCCGTAGAACCCACCCCGGACCCCACCACACCTTCCTCGGAGACGCCTACCACCCCCACGGAGCCATCCACGCCCGAGCAGACAACGCCGCCCGTTACGGAGCCGCCGGCGACGACCCCTTCTTCGGAGCCACCGGCGCAGCCGGCACAGAACTCCGAGAATACGGATACGCAGCAGCCTTCGCAGACGCCGTCTACCACCAATCAAAACCGTCGTCCTACCACTTCCCGTGAAGATCCCGAAGAGGAAGAAGAGGAGGAATCCTCGTCAGAGACTCCTTCCGAGCCGGAGGAATCCTCCAGCTCTATCTCTCTTCCCTCCGTCAGCGTGCCGGACGACAGCAGCCTGCTCCCCTCTTCCAGCATGGCCCCAACTTCCAACCGGACGCTCAATTGGATTGGCATCATTGCGTGGGTCTGCATCGGCCTGGGCGTGATTGTCGTGGTGATTGTCATCTTGAGCAACCGTAGGCCGCCGCGCGGCGGAAGCGGGCGCAAGCGTTACCGCAGGCCGAAACGCCGTAAAAAGCATTTATTGAATGATAAATATTATCGCAATTTAAAATATTAAACCGTTTGCAGGCCCCTATGATTGGCGTGGGGGCCTGTTTTTTCTATAAAAACATCGCTATACCAATCATTTTTCTATAAATTCTGGATAGAATTTTAAAATGCAATTTTACATTTCACACAACTCCGCTAATTATTCCAGTTTAATTCTATGTTCATTTAGCCACCGTTTGGTTGCATTTTCGTGTTTTTGGTACTACAAAATAGTAGCATAGAGTAAAGAGGTGGAACCATGTTTTTCCAACGCATCGAAGACTTGCGGATCGACCACGACAAGACACAGCAGGAGATTGCGGACGTGTTGAGCTGTAAACGGGAGGTCTATCGCCGTTACGAAAAAGGCATCCGGGAAATCCCGGTCTGGGCGGTCCTCAAGCTTGCTACATATTACCACGTTTCAACCGATTATATTCTGGGATTAAGCGATCAAAAAGGAGGGGCATATGAGTAGGAAGGCAATCTTCTTTGATATTGACGGCACCCTGCTCTCCTCAAAGAATGAGCGGCACTTTTTTGTTCAACCTAGCACATGGAAGGCGCTTGAACAATTAAAGCAAAACGGGCACATTGTCGCCATTTCTTCTGGAAGGCCGGAGCGGTTTATTCATAAATATTTCCCAGGGATCTTCTCAAATTATGTTGCCATGAACGGGGCGCACGTTGTTGTGGATGGGAAAACCGTCTTCGAAGAATTCTTTTCCCCCACCGAGGTTCGGGAATTTATGCAGTATTTCGACCAGTATGGATGCTGGTACAATTTTGTTGGGAACAGCCGGGGATGGGCCCGCCATGTCCCACCGGAGCAGATCGAACCGCTGAACGAGAGCTACGGCATGCCCGGATACCTGCAAACCGAGTGGGAACCGGAGGACGTCCATGCCAGCATCATCGACTTTGTATTCCGGGACGATGCGCACTATGAGCAGTGCAAGCCCGCCTTTCAGGAACCGATGGTGCTCAACAAGCACCCGGGCAGTCTGGCGGCAGACCTCTCCTTCAAGGGCAAGGATAAATCCCGCGGGGTCAAGATGTTCCTGCAGCAGGCGGGCATCGCCCCGGAGGACGCTTATGCGATCGGCGACGGATACAACGACATCACCATGATGAAGGTGGTCGGGCATTCCATCGCGATGGGGAACGCTGTAGACGAGCTGAAGGAGGTCGCGGATTACGTCACCGCGGACATCCTCGACGACGGCCTTTACAAGGCTTTTGAACACTACGATTTACTTTGATCATCCCTTTGTTTGAACCTCAGGAAACAAAACGGGCCTCTTAAACCTTTCCGGGGGTTGCACAGGCCATGGAAGCCCTGCTACAGCAGGGCTTCCCACACACTTTTCAGACACCCACACAAAAAGGGCGCCAAAAACGCTTGTAGCTGCGTTTTTGGCGCCCTTTTATGTTGTTTATTTCCCCTGCGCACCTTTTTGGCGCCGGGCGCGCAATTCTTTGAAAAAGGCGGTCAGCACCCCCGCGCATTCCTCCTCCAGCACGCCGCTGGTCACCCCCGGCGCATGGTTGTACGGAAGCGCAAACAGGTTGACAACCGACCCGCACGAACCGGCCTTCCGGTCCCTGGCGCCGAACACCAGCCGGGGGATGCGCGCATTGATGATCGCCCCAGCGCACATGGGGCAGGGTTCCAAGGTCACATAAAGCGTACATTGCCACAGCCGCCAGCCCCCCAAGGCGCGGCATGCGCCGTCGATGGCCTCCAGTTCCGCATGGCAAAGCGCATTTTTGCCAGCCTCCCGCCGGTTTCTCCCCCGTGCAATCACACGGTCTTGATAGACCACCACCGCGCCCACGGGAACCTCCCCCTCCGCGGCAGCCTCCCGTGCGAGCTCCAACGCCTCGCGCATAAACGCTTCATCCCTGTTTTCCAGAACAAGCCCTCCTTCAGGGTTATAAATACATCATCATCACACAGGACAACACGCAATAGCCGAACAGCACCAGCCCGCCCGGATTGACGATCAGCTTGATAAACTTTTGCCCGGCTGTCAGAAGGCTATTGGGCTTGTGCAGGTGAAAGAACCCCTTTCTGCGCAGGGCCAGGAATACAACCGAGGCAATCCCCAAAAGCACCCAGGCGGAAAAGGCGATCATGTACACGGCGTTTGCCAGTACGTCGCCCTGGTACCATTGCAGCAGTGTAATGGCAGCCGAAAGGCCGTTGTTCAGGAAATGGATGGCAACAGACACCCAGAGGTTTCCGGTCTTGACAACCACAAAGGCCAACGCCAGTCCACAGAAAAAGGCGAACGGCAGCTGGACCAGATTCCCGTGGAACATACCGAACAGGAACGCGGAACCAACAATGGCAAACCCATCCCCGAACCGGCGCAGTCCATGCAGAACGGCACCGCGAAACACCAGCTCTTCCACCAGCGCCGGGATTACTGCCAACGAAATAACATACAGCGCCTGGATGGACGGTTCACCCGTGAGCGGGGAGTCCGGCACGGTGCCGTTGTAGCCCGCCCATTCCAGGAAGTCCATCATCCAGTTAGCCGGGAAGTTGGCCAGCATACACACGCCCATCCCCAAAAAGACGCACGCCAGCGCCGTGCTGAACCGTGTCTTTTGGAATGGCAGCACCTGCTGCAGCGGCAGCCGTTTGACGGCCATATACAGGAGGGGCGGCAGTGCAAACGCCAAAAGATACGTCACCCCATTGACCAGATAATACAGCAGGGGCGTATACCCGCTAAACTGCAATTCCCCTTGCCAACGGTATCCGATCATGCGCAGGAAGCTGGTCTCCACGGACGGCAGCGCCGCCATCAGCAAAACCACCAACAGCAGCATCCAGCTCAAGCCGCTGGCTGTTTTTCCCAGCCGGTGTTTCTCCTCACGCCTCTGCTCATAAAACGGGTCCATCCCAACCTGCGGATAGGGCGTGTACATGGGATTTTGTTGCGGTACATATGGATGATCGTAATTGGCCAATTTCAGCCCCCCTTTTTAACAATACAGCCTATGTTTAAATAAAACGTATTATAGCACACTCGGAGCTATCCCGCAAGACGCGGGCCGGTTCCAATTCTTTTCATCAGGGCAAATATACCGCGCCTGTTTCAGGAACAGAAGGCGGCCTTGACCCGGCTCGCCATTCGATGGTACAATCGGAACGGCCGTTTTTAACCGGCCCCCACAGAACCACATGGAGGAAAGGTAGTTGATTCCCATGTACCAGGGCGCTGTATTTTTTGATGCGGACGGGACATTGATCGATGGGCCGTCCGGCATCATTGCCCCCACTGAAAAGACAAAAGAGGCCATCGTGCGTTTACGTGAACGAAACATTCTCACCGTGCTCGCCACCGGCCGTTCGAAATGTTATGTGCTCCCCAGCCTGCTCCTGTTTGACTGTTACATCACGGCAAACGGCGCGCGGTCCGAAGCAAATGGGACAGTGATCCACAACCAGGTCCTTGCGCCGGAGGCGCTGCGCACCCTCGTGGCATACCTCGATGCGGCGGGGATCAACTCCGTCCTAGAAGAACCCGACTATTGCTATTGCCGGGATCTCTCCGAGGAGTATTTCCAGGGGATGATGCAAAAATATGCGTTCCCCATCGACCGCTTCCTCCCCCTGCAATCGCTGGAGGGCCTGCGCATCAACAAGCTGATGGTCACCTACGACCGGATGGACAAGCGCGACCGCTTTATGCGCGACTTTGGCGACCGGTACGACATCACCGACCAGCCTGGCAACCAAGCCTGCGACGTCGGACAGCGCGGCGTCTCAAAGGGACTGGGCGTTCAGAAGGTCCTGGAGCATTTCCAAATTCCAAAAGAAAATGCCTATGCATTCGGGGACGCGGACAACGACTATGAAATGTTCCGCGCCGTCGGGACCGGCATCGCTATGGGCCGGCATACCCCCAAGCTGGGGCAGGTGTCCCGCATGGTCACAGGGACGGTCCAACAGGAAGGTATTGCTACAGCGCTGAAAGAATTGCATCTCATCTAACAGAAAGCGGCTGTCCGGTAGGGATAGCCGCTTTTTCCCATGACAAAAAGAAGCCCCTGGATTCCAGGGGCTTTCTTGCACATTAAAGGACCAACGAAGGCGCTGCATAGGTGCGCGCCGCCAACTCCTGATCTAACAAATACAGGGATTTTGGATCACTGCCAAAGAGCTCCATCTTTTTCAGGAGGTCTTCCGCGTTCTTCTCTTCCTCGCCCTGCTCCTTGACAAACCAGTCGAGGAACTGCATGGTCCGGAAATCCTTGACCGAGTAGGCCGCGTCGTAGATGGCGTTGATCAAACCAGTGACATACCGCTCGTGCTGCAATCCTTTTTCAAGCACGGTCATATCCTTATCAAAATCCTGCTCCGGGCATTCAATGGCTTCCAGCGTAACCTTCTCGCTGTTGTTCTTCACATACTGCAAGAACAGCATGGCATGGTCGCGCTCTTCCTGCGCCTGAACCTGGTACCAATTTGCAAACCCATCCAAGTTCCGGTCCGCAAAATAATTAGAAAACGCCAGATACAGGTAGGCCGAATAAAACTCTTTATTGATCTGTTGGTTTAATAGGTCCTTTACTTTTTCATTCAACATAAACCAATCACCTCCACCGCTATTATAGTACAACATAAATCCCTCTGCAAGGCAGAATCCCGCCGAATTTTGGGAGCGGAGTGGCCGGTCCGGGTCCCAGCGATTTCTCTGCCTGGCTTTTCTCTGGGAGGCCCCAGCGGTTCTCCGCTCTCAGCTTCACCAGGAAACGGTTGCGCGCAACGCGGGAAGCCTCCTATCACGTTTTTTCCCCTTTGGAATAGAATGGAGAAAAAGCCTGAAGGCGGTGATTGCTTGGACAATCCGGTATTTGCAATCCTTGAGCCGCTCGTGCTCGTCACCGCGCTCTCGGTGGACGCCTTTGTCGCCAGCTTTGCCTATGGGACCAATCAAATCAAAATTCCCTTCCGCTCCGTTGCGGTCATCAGTGGGATTTGCAGCGCCATCCTGGGTGTTTCGTTGTTTCTTGGTTCTCTGGTGCGTCCGTTCATGCCGGAGCATCTGGCCGGGGTGCTCTGTTTTTCCATCCTGTTTCTGCTCGGCATCGCCAAACTGTGCGACAGCGCCATCAAATCGTTGATCCGCCGCTCACAGGGAATCCACAAAAAGATTTCCTTCTCGGCCATGCATCTGCGCTTTATCCTGGATGTGTACGCCAACCCAGAGAACGCGGACAGCGATTGTTCCAAAAGCCTTTCCGCCGCGGAAGCCGCACCCCTGGCCATCGCGCTCTCCCTGGATGGTTTAGCGGTCGGGTTTGGCGCGGCCCTCTCGGAGGCCGCCCCCCTCCGCGCGGTTCTTTTCTCCTTAGTGGCGAATGTCATCGCCGTATGCGCAGGGAGCTTGACCGGCAACAAGGTTGCGGAAAAAATTCCTCTGGACCTCTCGTGGGTCAGCGGCCTTCTCCTGATAGTACTGGCCTTTTTAAAGCTTACATAGGCCAGCTGCGTCCGCCCTTTCGATCGACGAACCCTTCTCTCGAAAGGGTTTCCTACAAGGCGGGACCTCTTTTCCATTCGTAAAACCTAAAAAAGCCGCGCAGTGCATGCACTGTGCGGCCTTTTGGAAGGGGCAGTAAAAATCGATCTGTTCGGCGCGGATACGAAGTTTTCGGCAAAACAAAAGCCTGGAGCGCGAATTGGCTCCAGGCCCTGGCCGGATGGCACCCCCAGTAGGAATCGAACCTACAATTAGCCCTTAGGAGGGGCTCGTTATATCCATTTAACTATGGAGGCTTATGCATCTGTTTCTATATTATAGGGGCTTCCCGAAAACTTGTCAATATTTCCATTTCGTCTCCAGGCTGCCTCACGATTTCTTTACCACCTATGGCCCCTCCCGCCAAGCTGGTCAACGGCTTCCTTTGATCCGGTTCCTTCCCGACGGATACGCGGATTTCTTCCATCGTGTTACCAAAAAGAAACACGCCTCCCTCCACCCCTGGGAATACGCTGAACGGGAGATCTCCATGGGACGCTGCTCCAACCGGACGTCTTTCTCCATAGAATGCTCCCGTTGCCAGCCTAAAAAAGAAAAGGACTTTAGCCCCAGCTAAAGCCCTTCGGTTTTGGCGTCCCACTCTGGAAACCGTTCCATGTTGCTTACTTTCTTTTGGCAAGAAACCCTATTTCCCGGCAAGACACAAATGTGGCTTGGCTCCTTACTCCGTCTTCTCTGTATACTCTTTGGGAATCCCGCGATAATTCGTCAGCCCCAAAAGATAGTCCGTCGTTGTATGATGATATTTCGCCAGGCTGATGAGAACCTTTGTGGGAATGTCCCTCTGCCCGAGCTCATAATTGCTGTAAACCTGCTGCGAGCAATATAAAATCTGCGCCATTTCTGCCTGTGTCAGGTCCTTGTCTTCCCGTAAATCTCTGATACGTTGGTACATGCGATCACCTAACACCAGAATAACGCAGTCCTGTTTATTTATTCGTTCTTACCGCAAATTGCAGTATTGACGGATACCGCGTTATGCAGTAAAATGAAGAAAACCATCGAAAAAGGAAGTGTTCGCATGTGGCTTCTGTTGTGGCAAGCCATTTATTTCCTTGCAATCCCCTGCATTCTTTGCTATCAAGCGCTCAACTAAAAAGCACCTACGTTGGCAAAATCTGCCCGCACCATAAAAACCCACTGGACAGACAAAAGCCCCTTCCCGAAATCGTGAACCGAACCGTTAAAAACGGACAATGGACAAAAGGCCCCCTCATGTAGGATAATGACTACGTGAGGGGGTAGTTG